>CALWUX010000040.1 GCA_944384795.1 uncultured Clostridia bacterium
TCTATCTCCGCTCTGGGGACCAGCGCCGCCACAGAGTCCACCACAATCACGTCAATGGCGCCGGAGCGCACCAGCGCTTCCGTGATTTCCAGCGCCTGCTCGCCCGTATCCGGCTGAGAAACCAGCAGCGCGTCCACGTCCACGCCCAAAGCGCGGGCGTATACCGGGTCCAGCGCGTGCTCCACGTCGATAAACGCCGCCGTACCGCCGCCCTTTTGCCCCTCTGCAATACAGTGCAGCGCCAGCGTGGTTTTACCGGAGGATTCCGGTCCGTATATCTCTACGATCCTGCCTCTTGGCAGGCCGCCGATGCCCAAAGCCAAATCCAGGGACAGCGAGCCTGTGGGGATTGCCTCCACCTGCAGGGCGTCCTCCTGGCCAAGACGCATAACGGCGCCCTTGCCGAACTGCTTTTCGATTTGTGCCAGCGCGGTATCCAATGCTTTGCTTTTATCTATGACAGCCATAATCTCCTCCATATGTTGTTTCTGTGTGTTTTATTATAGTACATATTTTTGCCAAAATCAATGGATTTTACAAAATTCCCAAACAAATGTTTGGTTTTATTTTTTAAAGCCCGCCACCACGCGTATAATGTCCCCGCAGTCCTTTTTCAGCTGTATCCGCTCTATGCCCGCAGCGGAAAACAGGCGGGAAACCTCCGCTTCCTGCCCTTCTCCAATCTCTACGGCAATCACGCCCCCGGGTTTGATTTTCGGTACCCATATGTCTGCAAGGGCGCGGTAAAACAGCAGGCCGTCCTCCCCGCCGTCCAGCGCGGTTCTCGGCTCTCTTTGCACCTCTGCCTGCAGGGTCGGCAAAACCGCCGTTTCGATATACGGCGGATTGGACACCACCGCGTCCACCTGCCCGAAGGAAGCCGCAAACGTCCGGGAAAGCACGTCCCCCCGCACAGCCGACACGTTCGCAACACCCTGTTCCCTGCACAGGCCGATATTCTGCTGCAAATACGCAAACGCCGGCGCGTATCTTTCCACACAGGTCACCCTTGCTCCCGGCACAAGAGAGGCCAGCCCAAGCCCTACCGCGCCTGTGCCCGCGCACAAATCCAGGACCGCCGGCTGTTCTGCCTGTATCAGCTCAGCCGCCGTTTCTACCAGCACAGCCGTGTCCTCTCTGGCAATGAGCACGCCCTCGCCCATGGTCAGCTCCAAATGCAAAAACGGCCACCGGCCTAAAATATATTGCAGCGGCCGCCCGTTTGCCCGTTCCTCTATCAACGCAAAAAAGGCCGCCTCCTGCTCCGGCGCCGCCTGCATGGCGCCGCCGCGCAGCAGCAGCGCCTGCCGGTCCATACGGAACACGTGCGTAAACAGGCACATCGCGTCAAAGGCAGGGCTTTCGTTCCCTGCCTTTTGTAAACGCTGCTTACCCTGAGTATAAATCATTTGCAGCGTCCGCATATAATATCTTCTCCGTTTTCCGGTATCACGTCCTTCATGGCCGCAATGGCAACCTCTATCATACCGTCGTCCGGCTCTTTTACGGTAATGCGCTGCATCCACAGGCCGGGCGCCGCTATGATCCGCGTCAGGATATTATCGAACCTGGAGCATATCTTAATCAGCTCAAAGCCGATGGAAACGGACACGGGCAGCAAAAGCAATTTTGCCGAGGTGCGCAAAAAGGGATTTTCAAAAGGGATAAAAAAGCCGATGACAATGCCCACCAGCAGCATGAGCATTAAAAAGCTGGTGCCGCAGCGGGGGTGAAAGCGGCTGTGCCTGCGGACGTTTTCCACGGTCAGCTCTTCTTTGTTTTCATAGCAGAAAATGGTTTTATGCTCCGCGCCGTGGTACTGGAACACCCGCTTGACCGAGGGAATCAACGAGCAGATGCCGATATAGGCAATGAAAATCAAAATACGGATCACGCCCTCAAAGGTGGAGCGCCACGGCAAAAAGCCGTCGCCCACAGGCGTATAATTGTAAATCAAATTGAAGCTCAGCGCCGGCAGGAAGAAAAACAGGCCGATGGCCAGCAGTACGCCGATGACGCTGGCAAACACCATCAGGTAGTTGACGGCTTTTTCTCCGAATACCCTTGTCAGCCACTGGTCAAATTTGGAGGGCTCCTCTTCCTCGTCCTCCGGCAGGGATTTGTCCGCGGACATACCCAGCGCCTTAAAGCCGATGGACATGGACTCGTACATGGCGATAACGCCCCGGATAAACGGCCAGTTGAGCCATTTGTACCGCTCCCGCAGGGATTTGATTTTCAGCTCTTCCACATCTATGGTCTCGTCAGGCAGACGCACGGCGACCGAGGTTTTTTTCGGTCCCCGCATCATAACGCCTTCCATCAGCGCCTGACCGCCGATGGAGGTGATTATTTTTGTTTGTTCTCTTGCCATATTCAATTGCTGTTCCTTTCTTCAGCCTCTTTGTCCTGCGGCGGTTCCGCGGCAGCCTCCGGCAATTCCTGCTCCTGCGGCGCCCGGCCGTCCTCCTGCTCCGTATGCTCCAGCTGCTGCATGGCGGGAATGCGTATGGTAACGGTGGTGCCCAGGTCCTCCTTGCTCTCTACCTCCAGCGTGCCGTTGTGCAGGGCAATAATCTCATCTGCCAGCGCAAGGCCGATGCCGCTGCCGCGCACGGAATGGTTGGCCTTGTAAAATTTCTTTTTTACATTGGGCAAATGCTCGCTGGGAATACCGCAGCCGGTGTCTACGATTTGTACTTTGATAAAGCCGTCCTCCTCGCAGGCCGATACGCTGACGGTACCCTGTTCGTCCGTATATTTCAATGCATTGTCAATAATATTTACAAACACCTGCCGCAGGCGGTTGATGTCTCCCAAAACAGGGGACAGCATGGCAGGCTCCTCGTACAGCAAAAACTTGTGCTCCGCCTTTGCCCTGTCGCTGAACATATAAACGGCCTCGCCCAGCTCCGCTAAAATGTCGATGCGGTCCATCATCAGGGTCATGCGGCCGCTTTGCATACGGGAGAAGTCCAAAAGCTCCTCCACAATGCCGGAAAGCCGCTCCGACTCGCGAATGATAACGCCCATGCCCTTATCAAAGGTGCCGCGGTCTATTTCGCCGCTCTGCATGGTTTCCGCCCAGCCTTTGATGGCCGTCAGCGGCGTGCGCAGCTCGTGGGAAACAGAAGAGATAAAGTCGTTTTTCATTTGCTGGGAATTGCCCAGCTCCACCGCCATCTCGTTAACGGTGTCGCACAGCTCGCCAATCTCATCGTTATGCCGTTTTTGGATACGGGCGTCAAAATCGCCCTGGGCAATGCGCTGGGCGGTGCTGTTGATTTCCCGCACGGGCTTTAAAATAGAACGGACAAAATACGTGCTGGTCACGCATACGATCAGAATGATCAGCAGCCCGATGCCCGTTAAAATGGCGACGATGGTCAGCACCTGCCGGTCCGCGTTTTCCAGCGAAACCACGTAGCGCACCCCGCCCACGACCATGCCGTCGTGATTGCGCAGCACACGGGTCACCGCCATCACCTTTTCGCCGGAGGTGAGCTTGCCCTTCCAGCTTCCGTAGCCCTCCTCGTCCTGCAGGGCCGCCTGGTAATCGTTCATGGGCTGGTTCTCATCAGGGGTAAAGCCGGTGGAGGTCAGCACCACCCTGCCCTCGCTGTTGATGACCATCAGCTCCATTTGCTCCTTGCTTGTAAAATTCTCTACATAAGCAAACGCAACGGAAGTAAAGTCGGCGGAGGTTTTGTTTTTATAGTCAATGAACACGTTGGTCAGTTCTCTGGAATTGGCGTTGAGCGCCTGCAAAATACCGTTGTATGTATAATTGTGCACCGCAAAGGACAGGGACACAATCAACACAACCAGTACCAGCACCACAATGCCCAGCACATTGAACAGCCAGCGCCGTGTAATACCTTTTATCCGCAAGGCGGTATACTCTCCTTTTCTGCATAATCAGGCGGGAAAGCGGCTTATGCCTCCCATTTATAGCCCAGCCCCCACACCGTTACAATGTGCTTTGGGTTGGACGGCTCGTCTTCTATTTTCATGCGCAGGCGGCGGATATTCACATCGACAATCTTTTCCTCGCCAAAGTAGCTTTCGCCCCAAACGTGCTTTAAAATATCCGTTCTGTCCAGCGCGGTGGCCGGGTTGGAGAAAAAATACTCCATAATCTGGAATTCCACCTGGGTCAGCTCTATGGGCTGGCCGCGCTTGAGCAGGTACCGGTTGCGCAGGTTCAGAGAAAATTCGCCGGAATGGATCTCTTCCTTAAAATTATTTTCCGTGCGCATCTCCGCAAGGGCCACCCTGCGGTAAACGGCGTCCACCCTTGCCACCAGCTCAGAGGGGCTGAACGGCTTTGTCATGTAGTCGTCCGCGCCCATCATCAGCCCGCTGACCTTGTCCATCTCCTGGGTCTTTGCCGTAAGCAGAATAATGCCGATGGTGCCGCTGCGTTTGCGCAGCTCCTTGCATACGGCAAGGCCGTCGTATTTTCCGGGCATCATAATGTCCAGCACGGCAATGTCAAAATCGCCGCCCTCCCGCTCGTAAATCTCCAGGGCCTGTTCCCCGTTTTCCGCCTCGTACGCCTCGTAGCCCGCACGCTTTAAGTTAATGACGACAAATTCACGAATGACCTGTTCGTCCTCACATACCAGAATTTTTTTCATGGCTCTTTCCTCCTGCACAAACTCCGCAATCAAGTTGCTGTAAACAGCCGGAAATAGTATTCCACCTGCTCCATGGTCAGCGCCAGCGAAGAAGCCGGCTGCCCCTGCTTTGCGGTAAACACCATATTTTCGTGCTGCTTGATTTTATAAAGCGCTCCGTCTGCTTCGGAGCCGTTGTTCCATTCCTCTTCCGTCATGACCTGTATGGTCAGCAGCGGGTCGCCCCGCACGCCGTTTTCCGAGCCGGCCGTCTCTGCCTTCCATTCATAAAAGGTCAGCGCCCGGTTTTCCTCATCCCATGCGGTGGTCACACGGTTTTTCCAGCTGTCCGGCACCATAAACATATAGCCGTCCCTGCTGTTTACCACCGTGCTGAGCAGATTGGTAAGCGTATTGGTACTGCTGTCGTACCGGTGCCAGTTGACCATATACGACACTTCGCTGCGCGTATCGGCAGAAATACCCGGCAAAGCGTGGGTAATGGGTATTTCTATAATAGAATCGCCGTTGATGTCCTGCGACGTTACGGAAATACTGCGCGCGGTATACAGCACCGTTTTGTCTTCCGGGTGGTACAGCGGGTTTTGCAGCCGGGCGGCCGCTTTATCCCAATATAAAATCTCCGTTTGGAACGCATGGGTGTTTTCACTGCTGTCCAAAATCACGCCGTATTCGCCGGCGCTTATTTTGCCCACGGTCACTTTATTGTACTGGAGCACGTCCGGGTCTATGGCGGCTGTGCCCAGCAGGTTCACATTGCCGTTGACCAGCCCGAACAGCTTGGCGGCCGCCGTAGTGTCTCTGGATTCCAGCGCCACGGTCAAAATGCCGCTGCGGCCGGTGTCGCTGTCCAGCTCCAGCACGGCAAGCTCGTTATACATCTCTTTGGTGGCAATTTCCTTTACGGTGCCGTTTTGGCCGGTATACAGGCTAAGCTCGCTGGCGCCTGCGGTGGAGTTGCCCCAGCCAATGGCAAAATCCGTAATCCCGTTCCCGTCAAAATCCCCAAAGCATATCCTGTCCAGCTGGGTGGAGGCATTCTTGTAAAAAGCAATCTCCGTCCAGGTGCCGTTTACCTCGCTGATAACCGAAACGATGGTATACGGGTCCTCTCCCCTGGTATAAAAGGCAATCGCCTCGTCGCGGCCGTCTCCCGTTACGTCCCGCATAATAATGGCGGAGCGGTACTCGCCCGCTTTTGGGTAGCGCAGCGTCAGCTGGTCGCCTGTTTTTTCCTCCAGCACACGGTAAATTTCCTGCCTTGCGCCGGTGGCCTTGGGCGGCTTCATCAGGGTCTGGGCGTCCAGCCCCAACGGAGAACAGCCGGTCAGCATGGCTGCCAGCACGGCCGCCGCTGTAATAATGAATAATTTCCGCTTCATGTTACACACCTTTATATGTGATTTTAAACCCATGTCTGTTTTGTATTGTTTTATTATACCATCTTCCGCAAAAAAAGTGTAGTGTCAATAATGTAACATGATTTTGCAAACAAAAAAGCGGAAAGGCCCCGCCTTTTCCGCCTTTTGCCGCATTATGCGTGGGGAATACCGGTATATTCCGCAATCTCTCTGCTGACGGTTGCCAAATCCGCCGCAGAAAGGTCGTGGATATTCTGCCGCCCCGTAATGCGGCCGAACATTTTCAGCTCCTCAAAGGAAGCGTTCAGATAATTGGCCAGCCGCTTTGCCGCATGGTCAATGTGCAGCCTTGCGCGCAGCTCCGGGTCCTGGGTGGCAACGCCTACGGGGCAGCTCCCCGTTTGACAGATGCGGTACTGCTGGCACGCGGCCGACATCAGCGCCGCGCTGGCAATGGCAACGGCGTCCGCGCCCATGGCAATAGCCTTTGCAAAATCACTGCTGACGCGCAGGCCGCCCGTTATGACCAAATCCATATCCAAACGGTGCTCCGTCAAATATTTTTTTGCCCGGTGCAGGGCGTAAATGGTAGGCACGCTGGAGGCGTCCCGCAGCAGCAGCGGACTTGCCCCCGTGGCGCCGCCGCGGCCGTCAATGGTAACAAAATCCGGCTGCGCGTAAGCGATCCATTCCAAATCCTGCTCAATATGGCCCGCCGCAATTTTAATGCCGATGGGCCGGCCCAGGGAGACCTCCCGCAGCCAGTCCACCATTTGCTTTAAATCCTCTTTTGTCTGTACATTGGGAAAACGGCTGGGGCTGATCACGTCCTGCCCTACGGGCTTATTGCGAATCTCCGCAATCTCGGGCGTGACCTTTGCCCCCGGCAGGTGGCCGCCCATGCCCGGCTTGGTGCCCTGGCCTATTTTGATTTCAATGGCGTCCGCCTGCTGTAAATTTTCGTCCGTTACGCTGTACAGATTGGGCACATACTCAAAAATGTATTTATAGCTGGCGGCCCGTTCCTCCGGCAGAATACCGCCTTCGCCGGAGCACATGGCGGTGCCTGCCATGGCCGCACCCTTTGCAAGCCCTATTTTGATTTCCCTGGACAGCGCGCCGAAGCTCATGTGAGAAACGTACACCGGCCCGTCCAGCTCCATGGGCTGTTTTGCGCGCTTGCCTATGACCGTGGTGAGATTGACCGGCGCGTGAGCGTCCAGCGGCAGCGGGTTCAGCTGCGCGCCTAAAATAAGAATGTCGTTCCAGCTGACCGTGGACAGGCGGGTGCCCATGGGCGCAATCACCGATTCGCCCGTTAAGGACATTTGATGGATCAAGTCCATATACGGCTCCTCCTGCGCGCCGCTTTTGGCAAATTCCGCAGGATAGGCCAGCGGATTGTCCTTTGGCGTATGCGCCGCCTTTGGCGCCTTTGTTTCCTCCTTGATTTTTGTGAATTTGTCCTTTTCCGCGCCGCAAATGGGGCATACCCAGTCGTCCGCCAGCGCAGAAAACGGTCCTGCGCCCGTCTCGTCATACTCGTAACCGCAGATATTACATTTAAAAATCGCCATATACCGTTCCTCCTTTTTTCTCCTGCTATGATTATACGCCCTTTTGGGGACCATGTCCATATAAAATAAGAATAATTATTATTTTTATTATTTTCCATAAAAAACCGGCCGGTTTCATGGCATATCCTACAAACCGGGCCGGTATCCCTCTCATAAAAGCAAAACCGCCTTCCGGCGTAAAAATCCGGAAAGCGGTTGTTTATTCCTGCGAAAAGCGTTTTACAATATAGCGGTTTGCCGCCAGCTCGTCCCGGTCGTCCAGGGGGGGCAGCTCCACCTTGCCATAGCGGCGGTCCAGCGCGGTTTGCAGCAAATAGTCGCACACATGGGGGTTTTTAGGCAGCAGCGGGCCGTGCAGATACGTGCCGATGACATTTTTATACACAACGCCCTCCTGCCGGTCCCGGCCGTTGTTGCCATGACCGCTGCGCACTTGACCAAAAGGCCGGTGGCTGCCGATAAACGTTCTGCCGCCGTGATTTTCAAAACCCACCACAGGCAGAGGGAACAAATCGCTTTGCAGTACGATATTGCCAATCAGCCTGCCGTCTCCCCGCTCGGTGTGGATATCCACCACGCCCAGTCCCTGTACGGTCTCGTCTCCCATTTTATAGGAATTGCCCAGCAGCTGGTAACCGCCGCAAATGGCCAGCACAACGCCGCCCTGCTCCACGTACGCTATAAAGTCGCTTTTGATTTTTTTCAGGCGGTTGCACACCAGCAGCTGTTCCCTGTCTGAGCCGCCGCCTAACAGGATAATGTCCAGCTGGGAAAAATCGATTTTGTCGCCAAGGGAGAATTCCTTTACCTGCGCGTCCATGCCGCGCCATTTTAAACGCTGCACCATGCTGATGATATTGCCGCGGTCGCCGTAAAGGTTCAGCAGCTCCGGATACAAATGTCCTATGGTCAGTTTCATGCCGTTTCTTCCTCCAATTTTTTGAGGATCAGATGGGTGCTGTACAGCGCCGTGTAGTTGCACAGCACGTATAAATTCCCCGTGCCCTCTGCAAGTAGACGTCCAATGGCGTCCGCCGCGTTCTCCTGGGCCTGCGACGGAATATCCGCGTATTTAAAGCGCAGCTGCATATCCAGCGCGCGGACGCCGCTTGCTGTAAAGCTCTGCACCCGCCCGTGCTGCAGGCGCTCAAAATCCACGTCCCACAGCCAGGAGATATCCCTGCCGTCCTGGGCCCCGTCGTTGATGACCACCAGCAGATCCTTGGGCGCGCCGTCCTCCAGCACCGCGGAGATATTCTGGTTAAAGCCCGCCGGGTTTTTGGCAAGGTTGAGCACCACGCGCCTGCTTCCTATCTCGAACAGCTCCATGCGGCCGCTTTGGGCCTTGTACCGGCGCAGCACCTGGTCAAAATGCTCCAAATAAAAGCCCGCCGCCGCGGCCGCCGCGTAGGCCGCTAAAATATTGTACACATTGTAAAAGCCACGGCTGTTGATACGGAACTGCCTGCCCTCTATCCGCATGGAGATGCCTCTGTCAAAATGCACGTTGGTAACGGCATAGTCCGGCTTTGGCCGCGCAAAATCACATTTTGGGCAATGGTATTTTCCCAGCTGGCTGTAATGGTAGTAATCATATTGCAGCAACGCGCCGCACATCTGGCAAAAGCGGCCCTCCTTTGTCTCTCTGGCCGCGTGCTTTGCGTCCAGCACCTGCTCGTCCACGCCGAAGGTGACAAAAGGGTTGCCGCTTTGCTTTGCAAGGGCAAAGGACAGCGGGTCGTCGCCGTTGACGATCAGCGTGGTATCCGGCGACATGGCAAGGGCTTCCTTTAACACCTCCATGGTCAGGTCGATCTCCCCGTAGCGGTCCAGCTGGTCGCGGAACAGATTGGTCAGCACCATATAACGGGGCTTAAAATGCGGGAACGCCCGCCGGGCGGAGGCCTCGTCTATCTCGATGCAGGCACAGTCCGCATCCAGGCCGCCGCCAAGGCCGGCAGAGGCCGCAAAGGCCGTTACAATGCCGTACAGCATATTGGCGCCCGCGCTGTTGCACACCACCTTTTTGCCCTCTGCGCGCAGAGCCTGGCAAAGCAGGTTATTGGTCGTGGTTTTGCCGTTGGTGCCGCACACCACAAAAATATCCTCCCGCACCTGCGCCGCCAGATCCCTGAGCAGATTGGGATAAATCTTCAGCCCGATTTTACCCGGGGTGGAAGACCCCTGCTTGTGCATTGCCCTGCCAAGCCAAATCAAAAATTTTGTTGCACCGATTGCAAGCATTTTTCTCATAGGCCGTGTTTTCCTCCTATATGGTTTACACGCGGGAAAAGTGTTTTACTTATTATATAATACCCCCGCGCAAATAGCAATGCGCAAACCGCAGCTTTTCCAAAAGCAGGCATTTTCCGGCTGACCCGCCCGTATGCTGCACATCCGTACATCCCCCCGCGCCCGCCCAAAGCAAAGCACTGTTTTTATCCATTGCCGTCATGCAAAAAAATAAAATCCGCCGCAGGAATCATTTACATACAAACACAAAAGCGGTATAATACAAATAATACCAATCTAATCGGATATATCAGGAAATAACAAAGGAGGAAATGTGATGAGAAAACAAACCATTCCAAAGCGCCGCAGCCGCAGCCTTTTGCCTTGCCGCTGTCACGGTATGGTCCGGCTTTGGCACAGTGCAGGCGCAGGAGCATACCGGGCAGGCATTCCCGGCATTGGAAGAAATCCCTTTTATGGACATGCTCAAGGAGCAGCTGGACCGTGACCAAATCGCGCCGGCAAAGCAGGCCCGCACTGCGGCGTACACCACGGCCACCCTGCCCGCCGCTTATGATTTGCGCCGGGAAAATCTGTCCACATCTGTCAAAGAGCAGAAGCCGCTGGGCACCTGCTGGGCGTTCGGCGCCACCGCGGCGGTGGAATCCAACTATTTAAAGCAAACGGGCATTGCGCAGGATTTTTCCGAAAAGCATCTGGCGTATTTTACAAAGCACGTAAGGCCCGCGGGCCTGGAGCAGGCAGGGGAAGGCCTTGTAAGCAGCAGCAATACAGGCGCGGCGCTGGAGGGCGGACAGCCTACCAATGCGCTGGGGACCTATGCCGCGTGGCAGGGGCCTGTTCTGGAAGCGGACGTGCCCTATACGGACGATAACGGCACGCTGGACGCCGCCGCCTCCTGGACGGTGGACGAAGCGTACCGCACCGTAAGCCTAGCGCATTTGCGGAATGCAGAGCTGATTCCCAGCCCGGCCAACTGGAAAACCGGTACGTATGTGTACGACGGCGCGGCCGTACAGCAGATGAAGGAGGCCATTTATACCTACGGGGCCATCAGCGCGTTTTATTATGTGTACGAGCCTGCCAGCGCCGATGAAATGCATACGGTGCTGAATTACTGGAACCAGCAGTACGGCAGCTATTACACCACCGGCAACCAGTCGCCCAACCATGTGGTAACGGTCATCGGGTGGGACGACAATTTCTCAAGGGACCATTTTAACGGCGCGGTAAAGCCTGCGGGCAACGGCGCGTTTCTGATTAAAAACAGCTGGGGAACCGACCCCAGCACCTATGATTATATGAACGCCATACCAAACGACGCCGGCGGAAAAGACTACGGCTATTTCTGGATTTCTTATTATGACGAGAGCCTGTCGGTTCCGGTGGCTTACGAAATGGACGCGGGCGAAGACGGCTTTGATTATGATAACATCGAGCAGTACGATTACCTTGGGGTATCCTCCCCGCTGTCTGTCAACCAGGGCGCCACACAGGTGCTGCTGCGGGCAAACGGCTATACCGCCGGTACCAATGAATCGGTAGCCAATGTGTTCACCGCGGACGATTACGTGACCCTGGAGGCGGTTTCGCTGTTTTCCAATCAGGCGGCGGGCGTAACGGCCGACATTGCCGTATATGTAAACGGGGAAGCCGGCAATCCGGAAAGCGGCACGCTTGCCGCGGAACAGCAGGCGGTCACGGACAGCAGCGGCTTTTATACCATCGATTTGGACCAGCCGGCAGCACTGCAGCCGGGAGATACGTACGCCATCGTGCAGACCATCAGGAGCAACAGCGCTTCCGGCGACAATTACCTCCCGCTGGAAATCGGTTATGAACAGCACGGCGCCTTCAACGGGTTCACCTACGCCGCGGTGTCCAATCCGGGAGAAAGCTATGTCAGCGCCGGCGGCCAATGGCTGGACGTCTCCGATTTAACGCCGCTGAATACCACATCGGGTACGGCCCGTATCACAGTCACGGCCGGCAATGCCATGATCAAGGCGTATACCAGCGACCGGCAGGCCACCGCGGCGGAAACTGTCATCGCCATGATCGACCGGCTGGGTACCGTGACCTCCTTGGCGCAGGAGCAGGCGGTGGCAGAAGCCCGCGCGGCATTCAACGCCCTGACAGCGGCACAGCAGGCACGGGTCACCAACCTGGCGGCGCTGGAGGCCGCCGAGCAGGCCATACAAACGCTGAAAGCGCAGACCACAGCAACGCCGGCAGACCCCACGCAAATGACAAATGCGGCCGCGCAGACCGGCGCAGCCAACGCCAATATCCCCGCAACAGGCGACACCGGCAGCGGCTGGATATTCTATACGGCCGCGGCAGCTTCTGCGGCGGCAACAGGTATATTGGCGGCACTGCGGCGGAAAAAATCAAAGAAATGTTCGTAATGTTCGTATCGTTTTTTAACCATCCGTAACCGGGGGTTTTGGGTACAGAAACACCGGGTCACACGACATGGAAAACAGGAAAAATCAGGCAGGGTACTGCCTGGTTTTTTCTTTTTGCCCTACCTGCGTTTTCTTCCGGCTTATGCATAAAAAGCGGTATGCCGCACACCTTATTTTTGCGGTTTGTTCCGTTTGGAAAACGACTTTGTCAGCAATACAACGGCTGTGCCGGCAACCGCAAAGCAAATATATACGACCAGCGCCGTCCACGAGGAGCAGTGGAAAAACTCAAACAGAATTTCATGGCTGAATACGGACTTTAACAGCGGAAACAGGATACCCTGCAATCCGTAGATCATACAAACGATTCCTATTAGGAACAGGGTGCTTTTGCCTTTCATAAACGGTCCCTCCCAAGCGGTGTAAAAGTTTTTGTTCTGTAATATAAATGTATGGTTGTCCCAAAATATGCATAAAACCAAAAAGCAGGCAACGCCAGCAGGCAGGCAATGTCAGCAAGCAGACAACGCCAGCAGGCAGACAAAGCCAGCAAGCAGACAAAGAAAAATATGAAAACTGACAGATAAGTTGTATTTGCAACATACCAAAGGGGAAAAATACCGTATGATATTGGTAACGACCACAAGGAGGGATACTGATGAAAAATCTGGAATTTTCTGCTGTTCTGCCCTTTGCAGAGCAGGTACCGTACCAGGACGGACAAATCGTAAGCAAAACCATTGCCCAGAGCAGGGCGCTGCGCCTGACCCTGCTTGCCTTTGACAAGGGGGAGGCGCTCAGCACCCATGCTTCCGACGGCGACGCGCTGGTGCTGGTTTTGGACGGACAGGGGGAAATCACCATTGACGGTACCGTGTACACCCTGCGCGCAGGCGATGCGATTCTTATGCCTGCAAGGCACCCCCACAGCGTGTTTGCAAAGGAGCGGTTCAAAATGTTCCTTGCGGTGGAATTTCCCCTGCCGTGAAAAATTTTAAAACACAAATGAATTTTTTATTGCCCTGCGCGCTGCAACGGCGTATAATAAAGCTGTCTCAAATAAAATGTAAAGTGTGATTTTATGCGTATGGCAGCGGTGGCGGCGGGCAATTTTATCAAAAAAAACATGGTATTCTGTATTGCTGTGGCTGCAGCGGCAGTGACCATGTTTTTTGTGCCTGTGGACGCCCAGTATATTGAATATTTTGATTTTAAGATTTTGGCGTGCATTTTCTGTGTGCTGGCGGTTGTAAACGGTTTGCAGCATATCCATTTTTTTGAAATTGTTTCCAAAAAGATCATTCAGCGGTTCAAAACGGTGAAAATGGCCATTTTGGCGTTGATTTACATTACCTTCATCGCCTCCATGATCATTGCCAACGATTTGGCGCTGATTACCTTTTTGCCGCTGGGCTACTATTTATTGAAAAATTCCGACAATTTAAAATGGATGGCCTTTACCTTTATCATGCAGACCATTGCCGCCAATCTGGGCGGTATGCTCACGCCCTTCGGCAATCCGCAGAACCTGTATTTATACGGCAAGTTCCAAATACCGGACCTGGAGTTTATCTCCACCATGTTTTTGCCGTTTTTATACTCCATTATTTTGATTACCATTACCTGCCTGGTGTTTGTAAAGGGCACGCCCATACAGCTGGTGCAGGAGAGTTCGGAAAAGCTGAACGGCAAAAAAACAGCGCTGATGATGTGCCTGCTGGTGATCTCCATTTTGATTGTATTCCACGGCATACCGTATTACATTGGCCTGCTGGCCGTGATTGCGGTCCTGCTTTTTGCAGACAGGAAGGCCCTGCTGGAGGTGGATTATTTACTGCTGCTTACCTTTTGCGCCTTTTTTGTGTTTGCGGGCAACATGGCGCGTATTCCGCAGGTGCGGGACTTTTTCGGCTATCTGGTACAGCAGAACACCTTTTTGTCCGGCATTGCAACGTGCCAGGTTATCAGCAATGTGCCCAGCGCCCTGCTGCTTTCCAACTTTGTAACGGAATACCGGGATCTGCTGTATGCCGTGAATATCGGCGGTATCGGCACGCTGATTTCTTCGCTGGCCAGCCTGATTACGTTCCGGGAATATGTCAAGCACAATCCCAAAAAGGGCCTGCGCTATCTGGGGCTGTTTTCCGCCATCAATTTTGCGTTTTTGGGGATTTTGATTGTACTGGTCCTGTTCGCCACATAAAAAAACCGGGTTATGCCCGGTTTTTTTATGCAAGTATAAAAGACAAGTTTGTCAGCAATGGGATTCAGGGCTGTGATTGGACAGATACCAAAACATGGTTTACACGATATATGGATCGCGATGCTTTTGACAGTTTACTGCACTGCGGAAGAGCTTAAACTTGGTGTAAAACAAAATTGCGCGGAAAGCGCCGTGCAAACGCACGGCGTTCAGGAAACCCCTTGACAGGACGTTTCCACCCTTCCTGATCTTTTTTACGCAGAAAGGGTTTCGCGCTCTGCGGAGCGCGACAGGGGCGCCGCCCCTTGACCCCGCAATTTTTGAAAAAATTGACTAAACTTTTACGTTTTACACACAACTACCCTTGTACTTTCCGGGAGCTTGCAACATCACTCCCGCCTAACCACAAACTGCCATTTCCTGCGCGCTGGGGGGCGGGGCGTGCGTGCAGGCTCAGCCTGCCCTGCCAGGTTCAGCCTGCCTGCGCGCCGGGGGGCGGGCTACAGCAAACCGAAGAAAATAAAAATCAGGCCCAGCGCAGTGCCCACCTGGCAAACACCCACAGCACCGCCGTACAGCAGAGCTTTTGGTCCGTCTTTTACAAGGTCGCGGAATTTTACCCGCATACCAATACCCGCCAGCGCGATGATTTCAAACTGTCCGCTGACAGTATGCGCCGCTTGGGATACCGCCTGCGGAATGATGGGAAAGGTAGCAAGTATACTCAGCAGAAAGAAGCCGATAATATACCACGGGATTTTTGCTTTGACTTTTTTCTGCTCTGTACTGCCGCTTTTGGAAAACAGCCGTTCCCCTTCGTTGGTATTTAATCTGGAAAATACCAGGGCGACAAATACAATACAGATGATGCGGATAATTTTAAAAATGGTAGACATGGCAACGACGTCCGCGTTGACAAACGCCGCAGAACCAATCACCTGGCCTACGGACTGCAGTGTGCCGCCAATCAGCGCGGAGGTCTGCATGGTCTCGTGCCCGTACAACGCCCCGGCCAGAAACGGCAGTGTGACCATAAGCGCCGTACCTGTCAGGTTGACCGTGGTAATGGAAATACCCTTGTCCTTTGCCGTGGGGTGAATGATGCCGGACACGGTGCCGATGGCGGACGAACCGCATACGGCGTTGCCCGCGCACATGAGCAGCGAAAATTTTTTGCCAAAGCGCAGCAGCCTGCCAATACCGTAAGCAATTACAACGGTACAGGTCATTTGCAGCAAAATGAATACCACACCCTGCCAGCCGACGCCGATGATGTCCTTTAAATTCAGGGTAAGGCCTGTTAATACAATGGAATATTCCAGCAGACGGCTTTCGGAAAATTTTGTGCCCTTGTTGAAAAATTCCCTGGTACACAGCGTGTTGCCTGCAATGACGCCCAGCGCAATGGCAAACAGCGCCGCGCCCACCGCCGGCACAAAATGCGCAATGATTTGGCTGACAGCGGCAATTGCGGCGCATACCATAAATCCGGGCAGCAGTTCCAGTACGGCCCGGCCCGCCCGTTTGCATAGTTCTTTTATTTTCCCTTTCACAGCGCTTTTGCACTCCTTTTTTATTTGTACTTGATTTTACCACCGTTTTATCATAAAATCAAATTATAAAAAATTATATATAAATAAATTAAATTTATAAGGTGTTATGATGTTGGATTTTCGTCTGCTTACCTTTTTAAAGCTATGTGAATTAAAAAGCTACACCAAAACGGCCCGTTTACTGCACATTACCCAGCCTACGGTCACCCAGCATATACAGTATTTGGAGCGGCAGTACGGCGTGCCTCTGGTGGAATACCACGGAAAAACCGTTGCGCTGACGGCAAAAGGCGAACAGCTGTACCGCTTTGTACTGGCCATGCAGGCCGACAGCCGGCGGGTCCGGCAGATTTTAAAGGAGCCGGACACGGAAAAGCGTCACATGAAATTCGGCGCGACGCTTACCATTGGACAATATATTATGCCGCGGATTATGGCAAAATATTTTAAACAGCACCCCCATGTGCAAATTACCATGCCTGTGGAGAATACCGAACGGCTGCTGCTGCGGCTGAACGCAGGCGAAATTGACTTTGCGGTGATAGAAGGCTATTTTGACAAACAGGCTTACGGACACGCGCTGCTGTCCTGCGAAAAATTTTTGGCGGTCTGTGCGCCGGAGCATACGCTGTGCAGCCGCGTCCGCAAGCTGGACGAGCTGTGCGGCTACCCGCTGGTCATAAGGGAAAAGGGCTCGGGTACAAGGGATATTTTTGAGCATATTTTAAAGGAGCATTATCTTTCGCTGGACGATTATACGCAGGTGCTGGAGCTGGGCAGCTTTCAGGTCATCAAGGACCTGGTGTGCAGAGGGATTGGCTTTACCTGCGCGTACGAGCCCGTGGTAAAAGAAGAATTGCAGACAGGGCTGCTTACGGAAATACCCATTGCGCATTTTTCCGCAGAGCGGGAATTTCATTTTGTATACCTGAAAGACAGTGTTTTTGAAGAAGAATACCTGGAATTTTACCGTTTTTGCAAACTGTGCCTGGCAGAATAAAAGAACGGCGCTGTATGTCAAAAAATTATTTTTCAAAAATTACCACATAAATGTTGAAATTCCTATAAAAAAGCTGTATTATAAACCAATGCGCAATATTTTAACAGCTTGATTGTATTTTTCAGGAGAGGGTAGCATGGAAAAAATAAAATTAAGGCAATTGATTTCTCTTACATTGACCCTGTTTGCCGTTTTTTTTGGGGCGGGCAATATGATTTTTCCGCCGGCGATGGGACAGCTGGCCGGTGAAAATTATTGGCAGGCTCTGATTGGGTTTATTTTGACCGACGCGGGCATTGCCCTTTTAGGTATGATTGCCGTTGTACTGGTGGGAAACGAGATAACCGACCTTGGAAAGCTGGTAAGCAAAAAGTTTGCCGTCTTTCTTTCCGTGGTGGTGTATTTGCTCATCGGCCCGCTGTTTGCGCTTCCGAGAACAGGCAGCGTTTCGTACGCGCTGGCGGCAAAGCCGTATGTGCCGGGGGATTATTCCTGGCTGGTGTCGCTGGGCGTAACGGCAGTGTTTTTCTTTGTGACGTATTTTCTCAGCGCAAGACCCAATAAAATTGTGGATATTATAGGAAAATACCTGACGCCTGTGCTGATTTTGAGCATTATCGTCATTTTCTTTTCCTGCCTGTTTATGGATAAAAGCAATCACGCGGTGCAGTACGGTGCGACAGCGTCCTCCGGCGTTTACCAGAACGGCGCTTTTTTCCAGGGACTGATTGAGGGCTACAACGCGCTGGACGGCCCGGCGGGTCTGGTATTTGCCATTATCATTATCAATGCGGTTACGGGCTTTGGCGTCAAAAGCCGGAAAAACATTACAAAATACACGATTTTCTGCGGCATTGGCGCAGTGCTGATTTTGTCTGCGGTTTATTTTATGCTGACCTATGTAGGCACCATTACCCTGACGCCCTTTCAAAACGGCGGCGAGCTGCTGCACGCCGTTACCAGCGATTTGCTGGGCACGCCGGGAGGCATTGTGCTGGGCGTAGCCGTTTTGCTGGCGTGTTTGACCACGTCCATCGGCCTGACCACGTCCTTTGCCGATTATTTCCATGAGCTGCTTCCCTCCGTATCCTATAAAACCATTGCGCTTATCGTATGCGCGTTCAGCTTTGTGGTCAGCAATATTGGCCTGACACAGCTGGTAGCGGTGTCCCTGCCGGTGCTGATGGCGGTGTACCCGGTGCTGGTGGTCCTGATTATTTTATCCTTTTTCAAAAAGTGGATTGCCCACAGGAGAATGATTTACGTTATGGGCATGGCGTTTGCGTTTTGCGTTTCGTTTGTCAACGGCGTGGACAGCGCGAATATTCCGCTGGGTGTAGTCGGCGACTGGATAAGGGTACTGCCCCTTTACGATTTGAACCTGGGCTGGATACTGCCCGCTGTGCTGGGAGCTGCCATTGGCGCTTTGCCCTTTTGGCCCATGAATAAAAAGAAGGAAGAAACCGCGCCTGCTCATTCTCAAAAACAGGAATAAAGACAGCGTGCTTTGTAAAAAGGCTGTTCCGTTTGTAAAAACGGGACAGCCTTTTGTGCTGCAGCCTGCGGCCGGGTAGTTTGCAAGCGCTGCGCTCTGCCTGCATATACTGTGGTAAAACCGTTGTTTGGGAGGCGGAAGCATGATAACCGTCAGCTTATGTATGATTGTGAAAAATGAGGAGGCGGTGCTGGCGCGCTGTTTGGATTCCGTAAAGGATTTGGCCGATGAAATCATTATTGTGGACACAGGCTCCCGGGACAGCACTAAGGAAATTGCCCGCAGGTATACAGAGCACGTGTTTGATTTTGTATGGACGGACGATTTTGCCGCGGCCAGGAATTTTTCCTTTTCCAAAGCCGGCAGTATGTACTGTATGTGGCTGGACGCGGACGATGTGATTCTGCCTGCGGACCTTGCGCAGATGCAAAGGCTGAAAGCGACTCTGCCGCCGGGAACGGATATGGTGATGATGCCGTACCACACCGCCTTTGACGAAAGCGGCAAGCCTGTCTTTTCCTATTACAGGGAGCGGTGGATCGCAAACCGCGGGGCGTATCAATGGGTTGGAGCCGTACATGAAACCATACCGCCGCAGGGAAACGTGTATTATTGCAGTACCGCCGCCGTATCCCACAAAAAGCTGCAGGTGCAGGACCCGGAACGCAATTTGCGGATATTTGAAAAATGCATTGCCCGCGGAGAAACACTGAACGCAAGACAGCAGTTTTATTACGGGCGGGAATTGTATTACCACCATCGCCTGGAAAAAGCGGCACAGGTGCTGACGGCCTTTTTGCAAAGAGAAGACGGCTGGGTGGAAAATCAAATTGAAGCCTGCCTGTTTTTATATTACTGCCAATGCAGAACAGGCCAAAAACAGCAGGCGCTGGAAACGCTGTTCCGCAGCTTTGTATATGATGCGCCGCGCGCAGAAATATGCTGCGAAATAGGCGGCTGCTTTATGGAACGGCAGGAATATCAAAAGGCCGTTTACTGGTACAAAACAGCGGCCAATACGCCCAGAAAAGACATAACAGGCGGGTTTGTACGGCCGGATTGCTATGATTATATTCCCTATATACAGCTATGCGTTTGTTACGACCGGCTTGGAGATTATAAAACAGCGGACTTTTACAATGAGCAGGCGGGACGCTGTAAGCCGCAGGACAAAGCGTATCTGCAAAACAAGCGGTATTTTCAGACGCGGCTTGCAGAAAGCGGCACGGCATACCGTACCCGCAATGCCTGACAGCATCATGGCAAAACAGAAAACTGCGCCGGTGTCGCTTTATGGCAAAAAAACAGCAGCCGCCTGTAAAAACAGGCGGCCGCCGGCGGTTTGGCGGTATAAAGCGTAATTGCCGCATACATTAAAAATCCGGCCTTATTTTCTGCGGATAAATGGATTTGCCCGCATTGCATACATGGGCAACGGTGCATACAATGAAAAAGTACGGAATCGTTTCAAAGCCGAAAATCTCGCCGCCGATGATAACGGGAGCCAAAAACGTGTTGGTCGCGCCGCCGAACACAGCCGCATAGCCCAGTGCGGCAGCAAACGGAACCGG
The DNA here is from genome assembly GCA_944384795.1 of uncultured Clostridia bacterium. Classification (GTDB taxonomy): domain Bacteria; phylum Bacillota; class Clostridia; order Oscillospirales; family Acutalibacteraceae; genus UMGS1071. The sequence continues at coordinate 20,062 of CALWUX010000040.1, forward strand.
AAGGCCGAACAGGCCCGCCGCAGCCGCCCCGAGGCTGGCGCCGATGGAGAACAGCGGCGTTACCTCACCGCCCTGGAATCCGGCGGACAGGGTCACAATGGTCAGGATGGATTTGAGCGCCCAGTCCCACGGATAAACGGTTCCTCCGTTGAGAGAAGCCTGAATCAAATTGGTGCCCAGCCCGGAGTAGCGGCCCTGGTAAAACAGCAAAAGCACAGCGCTTAAAGCGGCGCCCGCCAGCCCGATACGCAGCAGCGGATTTTTGATTTTTGCCGACAGGAAACCTTTGGTCCTTTTAAGACACCAGGCAAACAGCCCGCCCGCAACGCCGAAAATGACGCCGAGCAACAGCAGCTGTACAAGCAAAAGCCAGGAAAACGGCGGCAGATGTGCGGAAAGCAAAAAGGTAAATTTGCTCAGCCCCAACGCCTGGGAGGTTGTGCTTGCCGCAAAGGCGGCCGTCACGGCCGGGAAAAGCGCCCGGAGCTTCATTTCCCCCTTTACCAGTACCTCCAACGCAAACAGAACCGCGGCGACAGGCGTGCCGAATAAACCGGCAAAACCGGCGGCCATGCCGGTTACCAGAAATATTTTTCCCGCGTCTTGAAAAGGCAGGCGCCGGCCAGCCCAGTGAGAAAATGCAGCGCCGATTTGCACGGCAACGCCCTCCCGTCCCGCACTGCCGCCGAACAAATGGGTGAGCCAGGTGCTGACCACCACAAAGGGAATCAGCCGCAGCGGGATTTTGTCCTGCGCGCCCTGTCCTGTTTCAAATATTAACGTCATACCTTTGCCGCTGGCGCCGCCAAAACGCTGGCAGCAAAAAGCAATCAATACGCCGGCCAGCGGCAGTGCGGGAATCAGAAACAACGGGTATAACTCCCGAAAACCGGTAATTTCCAGCAGGACTTTACCGAAAATTGTGTCCATAACGCCAACGGCAACGCCTATGGGAAGCGCAATCAAGCCGGCCAGCAGCTGCAGGCCAATGGGCTTTACAAGGGATTTGATTTTTTCAGCTGTATTTTTCAAGATGCTTCACTCCGTTTCTTTTTTGACGCCGCCTGCGCGCTTTGCCGTTGTTGACCGGTAAAATACCATTTAGCCATATATTTGCCGTTTTTTTGCAAAAAAAGATGACTTCTGCACTAATATGCAGAAGTCATCAGCTTAAACTAAGCAGTTCCGGCAAAGCCGCGGGAGAACCTCATTCCCTTTTAGTTGTATTATACTCCCGTAAAAGGCGGCCGTCAATAGCAAATATCCGGCTCTGTTTGCTTTTGGGCATATGTATACGCGCTTTTAACAAACTCTGCTTAAAATATTTTGTGTATTGGTAAAAAGCCGGCTGTAAATATCCAAGCTGGCGGCGGCAGTAGGCTACTGTGTCCGCATCGTCTTCCGTAAGTCCCCGCAGGTCATCGCTTTCCCAACCGTCTTTACGCAGAAACTGTTCTTCCTTATCTGAGAGAAATTTATAGAAAATAAAGCCAAGAATATAATCCTTGTACTCATTGGCCTCAATTTTTGAGCGGAGCTTATTGGCAGATTCCCAGATCTTTGCCGCAAGCTGTTGTTTATTCATGATAGGCGACTCCTTTCAGACTCCGTTTTAAGTATACCATACCGCAAGCGGCTTTTACTCATCCACAAACTCCATAATGTCATCCAACGAGCACCCCAGAGCCTTACAGATTCGTCCCAACACATCAGTGGTGACATTATCGCCATGAGTAAGCTTATTCATCGTATAGTGGCTCACCTGTGCCATCGCTTCGAGATCCTTCTTCTTTAAGTCCCTATCGATGAGTAGTTTCCAGAGCTTTTTATAACTAACTGTCATGCTTACGACCTCACTATCGTCCTGATTTTTCGGATTGATGTATATGAGCATTATATCACAATGCGTTTGAAAAATCAAATTAATGTTAGCGTTCAAAGACATTTTGGAGTAAATGTCAGCTAAATCAAGCTATATTCTTTGAGTTAAACTCTTGCACCAACTTTTTCATTTTTGTTGACTTATCGCTCAGACCAGAATGGGTGCAAAAAATAGGGCCAGCCTACGCCAGCCCCAGAATCTCTAAAATCGCCGTCCCAACTACAACCTCGCAAATCCAAAATCGGTGCAAAAACGAAGAAAACCCCCGAGAAATCGGAGGTTTTCTTCACGCCATTTGGTTTCCAAATTGACGTCCAAATATGGTACGGGTGACAGGACTTGAACCTGCACGGTCGCCCACCAGAACCTAAATCTGGCGTGTCTGCCAATTCCACCACACCCGCAAATTTGGATGCGCCAATCCCTTGACGCAAGTAGGATTATACCAAAGCCATACCAAAAAGTCAACTGCTTTCCTTTATTTTATCAGTCCCCGCTCCAGCATACTCTGAGCGGCCAGCATGGCGCCTAATTTTCCGCTGTCAAAATTCAGGCCGCCCTGCATCCATGCGGCATACGGCGGGCGCAGGGGCGCATCGGCCGACAGCTCGATAGATGCACCCAGTGTGAATGCGCCTGCCGCCATGATCACACGGCAGTCGTACCCGGGCATATCCCACGGCTCGGGCACTACGAACGAATCCACAGGCGCGCCTTTTTGTATTCCCTGACAAAACGCGATCAGCGCTTCTTCTTTTTCCAGAAGAACCGCCTGTATGATGTCCGCCCTGTTCTCATTCCACCCGGGCGTGACCCCGTAGCCGAAGTGCTGCATTAAGCCTGCGGTAAACACGGCCGTTTTCAGCGCTTCTCCCGTTACATGGGGCGCGTGGAACGCACCTAAAAACAGCGCACGGTTATTCCCCAGGGTGGCGCCTATCTCCCTGCCGGTGCCGGGTGTTGTTAAACGGTAGGCACAGCTTTCGATCAGGTCCTTTCTGCCGGCAATATAGCCGCCGGTGGGCGCAATGCCGCCGCCCGGATTTTTGATCAGGGAGCCTGCCATCAAATCCGCGCCGCAGGAGACAGGCTCCTGCGTTTGTACGAATTCACCGTAGCAGTTGTCTACCATAACGATACAGTCCGGCGCTTTCTGCTTGGCAATGGCCGCGATTTTTTCAATGTCCTCCACAAATAAGGACGGCCGCAGGCTGTATCCCCTGGAGCGCTGGATATACACCATTTTCTGGTCCGGCCTGATTGCCCGCTCGATCTCCTCATAATGGGGCGTGCCGTCCGCTTTTAACGCTACTTCCTGATAATGAATGCCGAACTCCCTGAGGGAGCCGTTGCCGTTTCCGGCAATACCGAGCACGCCCTTTAGCGTATCGTACGGTACGCCTGTCACGCTCAGCATGGCATCGCCCGGACGCAGTACGCCGAACAGGGCCACGGTAAGCGCGTGGGTGCCGCTGACAAAATTATGCCGCACCAGCGCGTCCTGCGCGCCCAGCGCTTTGGCATACACCGTATCCAGCGCGTCCCTGCCTCTGTCGCCGTAGCCGTAGCCTGTTGAGGACACAAAATGGCTTTCGCTGACGCCCGCTTCCTGAAATGCCGCCAGCATTTTCTGCTGGTTATATTCCGTGACCTTGTCTATCTCACGCAGGCGCGGCGCGATGCGCTCCATCACCGCCGCTGACGCGTCCTGGATTTTTGGATCTATGTGAAAATAAGGGTAAACCATGCTTTCTCCTTTTAAACAGGTCCTGTTTCCGCCCACCGGCCGCTGTGTGCAAAGCCCATTTTGCGGTAAAACAGAACGGTTTCCTTTGAATTGCAGTATACATAAATATGCTTTTGACCTTTTTGGACACAGCTGTGCAGCAGGCTCTGTACCACCTGGGAGCCAAGCCCCTGCTTTTGATACGCAGGCAATACCGCCACGGCGCCGATGACTGCGGCATCCGCTGTTTCCGCCACCGTCATGGCGCAGGCGGCCAGCACGCCGTTTTTTTCGTACCCGGCCAGCGACGCGCCCCCGTGGCGCAGCTTATGGGACATATCCAGATAAAACGGCTCGAACGCAGGCACCCGGAACCTTTTACTCTTGCAGGCCTGCAGCACCTGATATGCCCGGTGCAGATTGGGGGAGGTGGCCGGAACCGGCGGCTTTGTCAAACAGCCCTGCCATTTTAAAACGGCGCCTGTCTCTACGGGCGTGATACGCAGCTGCTGTGCATGAAAGGCAGAGCACATGACACAGCGGGCCCCTGTCATGTTAAGGAATATGCAAAGCTCCTCAAAATCCGCGCAGGCACGGGCAAACAGCGTCACCACGCCGTCTGTTTTGGAAAGATACGCCGTGGGCGCCGCTGTATGTTCCGTCCTTTGTACCCAGCAGTCCGCAAAGGGATAGCGGCCGTACATTGCCTTTATACATAATACCCTGCATAGAAACGGGTCGGATTTCTCTTCAGGGGACAGCTGCTCCCAATCCCGTTTTTTCGCCAGTGCGATCATACCTGCGCGCTGCCTGCAATACGCGCGGCCAGTTTCATAATCAGCTGCCGGGTGGAACGGAAATCCTCCTGCGCGATTTGTCCCACCGCGGAATGCAGGTACCTGCAGGCCAGCGATACCGCGATGGTTCGCACACCGTCACGGGAAGCGTGAATGGCTCCCGCGTCGTTGCCGCCCGCCACCGCCTGCTTGATTTGGCACGGCAGCTGGGCTTCTCTGGCTGTGTCCAGCGCCAAATCATAATACGCGCGGTCGTAGATCGTACCTTTATCCATAAAGGAAAGCACTGCGCCTCCGCCTAAACGGCAGACCTGTTTTTCCTCCGGTACGCCCGCAATGTCTGCGGCTGTGGTCGTTTCTACCACAATGGCCGCCTGGGGCCGCACCTGATACGCCGCGGTGCGGGAGCCCCTTGTGCCTACCTCCTCCTGTACGCAGAACACAAAGGTCATATCGTAAGGCAAATCGGACTGTATCATATCTATCAAAATCGCGCATCCGGCACGGTCGTCCAGTGCGCGGCCGCGGATCATACCGTTTTGCGTATCAAACGGAGCCGCAAAGCAAACAGTGTCGCCCAAGCGCACCGCTTTTTCCGCCTCCTGGCGGCTGGAAGCGCCGATGTCCAGATACAGCTCGCCCACAGGCACCGCTTTTCCCCGTTCATCCGCACCCATCAGGTGGACGGGCTTTGCGCCGATGACCCCGGGCACACCGCCGCCTATGACAACGCTTCTGCCGCAAAGCACCCGTTTGTCGATGCCGCCTACCGGGGCAAATTTTAAATAGCCGTCGCTGTCGATATGGGTCACGATCAGGCCCACTTCATCCATATGGGCGTTGAGCATCAGTTTGGTTTTTGCGGGCTGCGCGCCTTTTTTCTCCGCAATGATATTGCCCATTGCGTCTACGACAGCCGATTCCGTGTAAGGGGTGATCTGCGCCAGGATAAAGTCCCGCACCGCTTCTTCGTCGCCGGACACGCCGTGCAGTGCGCACAGCTGTTCCAGCAGCTTGATATTCGCCATGACCGCTCCTCCTTTCTATCTGTGATGGATATACGAAGCCATCAATACGGCTGTACGCTCAATATCTTCCAAATCCACGACCTCTACGGAGGTGTGCATATAACGCAGGGGAATGGACAACAGCGCCGTCCGCACACCGGACCGGGTCGTGCTGATAACATCCGCATTGGTGCCGGTGGTACCGCCCATGACCTCCATTTGATAAGGGATCTCCTCATCTTTGGCAATATGGATGAGCTTGTCCTTCATCTCCCTGTCCAGAACCGGTGATACGCCTATCATGGGGCCTGCGCCTAATTTTCCGCATTTATGCCCGGCGACACCCGGCTGGTCCGCAAAGCTGACGTCCACCGCAATGGCCTCTGTGGGAAACACGCGGAACGTACCTGTTTTTGCCCCCTGGCTGCCGGTCTCCTCTCTGGTACTGAGCAGTATGGTCAGCCCGCAGGTCAGCGGCTTGCCGCTGAGCAGCTGGGCGCAGCGGATCAAAGCCGCACAGCCGGCGCGGTCGTCCAGCGCGGCGGAGGATACCCGGTGGTTCAGCAGGGCGCAGGGCCGGCCGCTGAGCAGAATGCGGTCGCCCAAAGCCACCTTTTGCTCCGCTTCCGCCTTTGTCAGCCCCAAATCCACCGCCATTTTGTCCACCGGCTCTACCTTGCCGTCGTCCTCGGCCAGGTGGGGCGGCAAACAGCATACGATGCCCGTAAAAGCCTCCCGCCCGTATACCGTTACGGGCGCGCCGGGAAGCACACGGCGGTCTACACCGCCGCACGGCGCCATGTGCAAAAATCCGTCCTTGTCGATATGAGTCACGACCATGCCGATTTGGTCGATGTGCGCGTCCAGCATGACCTGCCGCTCGGCGTTTTTATCTCCCATAAAGCCAATCACATTCCCCATATGGTCAATGGCAACGTCTGAACAGTACGGCTCCAGCGCCTTTTTGGCCTGCTGCGCGGCAAAATGCTCATCGCCCGGCGTGCCTGCCGCACTGCAAAGTCCAAACAGCAATTCTTTTAATTGTTCCATGTTCCCTCTTCCTTACAGTTGGTTTACAATTTCTTTAAAATGGTTTCCCCGCGCCTCAAAATTGGGGTACAGGTCAAAACTGGCGGAGGCAGGCGACAGGGAAACAATATCGCCCTGTTTTGCCTGCTCCTTTGCCAAAGCCACCGCCTGCTCCATGGAAGATGCGCGCAGAATCCGCAGTTCCTCCCTGTGGTAGTTGGGCGCCGCTTTTACGGCAGCTTCTATTTTATCCGCTGTCTGCCCCATTAAAATCAGCGTTTTGACCTTATCCGCAATCACAGGCCCCAGCGTATCGTACGGAATATGCTTGTCATAGCCGCCCGCAATCAAAATGATTTTCCTGTCATACAGCTGCAGAGTGCCGTTTGCCGTTCTGGTGGGGCTGGTGCCGATGGAATCGTTATAATAGGAAACGCCGTCCAGCACCCGCACCAGCTCCGCCCGGTGCGCCACACCGCCGAATTCCGCGGCTACCCTGCAAATCACATCCGCAGGAACCTCTCCCCACACTGCGGTTACGGCCGCAAGGTAATTTTCTATATTATGCTTTCCCGGAATTTTGATATTATCGGTATGCATGACCTCCGTGCACGTATCTCCCTGCGCCATGACGATCATGCCGTCCGGCCGCAGATACGCGCCGTATCTGCACGGCCTTGCGCTGCTGAAGGTAAGCTGCTGCCCTCTTACATCCTTTGCAAAGGACATTACGATGGGATTTTCACTGTTCAGTACAGTTTTAGAGGCCGCTGTCTGGTGCAGTACCAGATTGCGCTTGGCCTGCACATATTCGTCCATATCCTTATGCATATCCAGGTGGTTGGGAGACAAATTCGTCACCACAGCGACCTGAGGACTGCGCCGCATGGAAATCAGCTGGAAGCTGGACAGCTCTACCACCGCAACGTCATTTTTTTCAATGCGCTCGATTTGCGGCAGCAAAGGCGTGCCGATATTGCCGCCCAAATGCACCTGTTTGCCCGCCGCCTTTAAAAATTCCGCAATGATGGTAGTGGTGGTGGTTTTGCCGTCGCTGCCCGTTACCCCGTAAATGGGACAGGGGCACAGGTCAAAAAACACTTCCATTTCGGACGTGACAGCGACGCCCTTTTGCCGCGCCTGCTCCAGCTCCTTTGTATGAAAACGCATACCCGGCGTGCGGAACATGACGTCTGCGTCCAGTCCCTCCAGGTAATGCTCCCCTAAACGCAAAGCAACGCCCATTTGCTCCAGCTGCCGCCCCGCTTCTCCAAGCTGTTCTTTTTCCCGCCTGTCGCAGGCAAAAACCACGGCGCCCTTTTGGCAAAAGATTTTTGCCAGCGGCAGATTGCTGCCGCCGATACCTAAAAATGCGATTTTTTTTCCTTTGACCGACGCAAAATAGGATTCCACTCTGCTGTCCATAGCGATGCCTCTTTTCATGTTGTACTGAAACAAAACCATAATTATTTTTATTATACGTTTTGAAAACGCAAATAGCAATACAGCGCGGCAATCTGTATGGAAAATTTACAGGCCGGCTTTTATTTTTCTATGGGATTCTTCTTCATTTTGTGGTAAACTAATCACAGCAATACTGTAAAAATACGGGGAGGCGCTGCCCATGCTGATAGAATTGGCCGAACATAAAAAACACATGAAAGAGCATAAAAAAGAAAAAAAGCAATTACAGGCCGAGCTGGCGGTGCTGCAGCAAACCATTCGCGAAAACAGGCTGCCGGTCATCATTCTATTTGAGGGCTGGAGCTTTTCGGGCAAAGGCACGTTTATTTCCGAATTGATGATCAATTTTGACTTTCGCCATTTGACCATGCACAACATTACCCCGCCCACCCCGCAGGAGCTGCGCCGCCCCTTTTTGTGGCGTCACTGGAATATGCTGCCCAAAAAAGGGGAAATGTCTATTTTGGATTGCAGCTGGTACCAGGATATTTCCACCTATCCTCTGCTGGACTTGACCGATGAGGATAAAAACAAAGAACGGACACAGGACATTCTGCAATTTGAGCGCACCCTCCACAATGCCGGCTATATCATTATCAAGTTTTTTCTGCAAATTGACCGCAAGACCCTGAAAAAACGAATGGACAGCCTGGAAAGCAGCAGCGCCACCAAATGGCGCGTAACGGAACGGGAGAAAAACCAGTACCGCCGGTACCGCCGCTGCCATCAGGTGTACCAAAATATGCTGGAGGAGACCAGCACCCCGATTGCCCCCTGGCACGTGGTGGACGCTTCCTATTTGGACGAAGCCTCCACGTTTATTTTTGAAACGGTGATCGATACCATCCATAACGCCGCCAACCAGCAAACGCACGGCACCTGGCCCATTGTCCCGCCGGAGGAGACCTTTCCGCTGCTGACAACAGAGCCGATACAAAATATACCGCTGGACCGGAAAATGGACGACGGCGATTACGAAAAACAGCTGCAAAAGCTGCAGAAAAAGCTGTTCTCCTTGCAGGCGGCGCTGTACCGCGAAAAAATTCCCGCGCTGTTTTTATTTGAAGGCTGGGACGCCGCGGGAAAAGGCGGGTGCATCAACCGCATTTGCCAGAGTCTGGACCCCCGCGGGTACCAGGTACGGCAAATTGCGGCGCCTACGGAGGAGGAGCGCCAATACCATTATTTATGGCGTTTTTGGCGCAGTATCCCCAAAACAGGGCATATTACCATTTTTGACCGCACCTGGTACGGCCGCGTTTTGGTGGAATACATTGAAAAGTTCTGCACCAAAGCGGAACAGGTCCGTGCCTACGGGGAAATCAACGAGCTGGAAAAGCAATTGACCGACTGGGGCGCAGTGATTGTGAAATTCTGGCTGCAAATAGACAAGAACGAACAGCTCAAACGGTTCAACGACCGCCAGTCCACACCGGCCAAGCGCTGGAAAATTACCGACGAGGACTGGCGCAACCGTGAAAAGTGGGACAGCTACGAAACCGCCGTGAACCAGATGCTTGCAAATACCTCCACTGCGTTTGCGCCGTGGCACACGGTGCCTACGCAATGCAAAAAGTACGGCCGTATACAGGTGTTGGAGCATATCATTCATGCCATTGAACAAAAATTGCGGTAAGTTTTTTCTAACAATTTACATGGCTCACAAAATTGCAGAAATTTTTTGATTTTATCTATCATTATAGACCAAAAAATGATAGAATAAGGCAGAAATAAAATATGACCTGATTGAGGGCTTGCGGAGGTATGGATTTATGAAAGCAGTATATCAAGGCAAAACAAAGGACGTTTTTGCACTGGACAACGGAAATTACCTGTTAAAATTCAAAGATGACGTAACCGGTACCAACGGTGTGTTTGACCCCGGCGCAAATACCGTTGGGCTTACCATTGACGGAATTGGCAGGGAAAACCTGAAGGTATCTGTCTATTTCTTTGAGATTTTGAAAAAAGCGGGAATCAAAACCCATTATGTTTCTGCTGACGTGGAAAACTCCACCATGGAGGTACTGCCCGCCAAATGCTTTGGAAAAGGCGTAGAGGTCATTTGCCGCAACCGCGCGGTAGGCAGTTTTTTTAAACGCTACGGCGATTATGTAACAGAAGGCCAGCCGCTGAACGCATATGTGGAAATCACTTTGAAAGACGACGACCGCGGCGACCCGCTGATTACCTGTGAGGGTCTGGATGCGCTGGGAATCATGACGCCTGCGCAATACGAGGATACGAAAAAGCTGACCCAAACGATCAACGGTATCATTACAGATACGCTCAAAGAAAAGGGCATTGATTTGTATGACATTAAATTTGAGTTCGGCTATCACAACGGGGAAGTAATTTTGATAGATGAAATCGCTTCCGGCAATATGCGCTGCTACAAGGACGGGAAAAAACTGGACCCGATGGATTTGACCACGATGATTCTTGCATAACGTGATAAATAGACGAAAAAGAAAAACGCCCCTGCGGCGTTTTCTTTTTTACCTCCATGAATAAAAATGTGAAAAAGTTTTTATTTTATCATAAAACACTCTTCCAACTTTTCTTTTACGCTTCCCTCCCTTATTGTTTATGTGAAACCCGGCGGGCAGGCTAATGCACGGTATATTGAAAATGTTCCGCAGGTCGGCGCAACAGAAAATACTGTTGCGCCGACCATTGCTGCGTCCATAAGGAAGCGCTGTCACTGCAAAAAGAATATCTTATAAAACTGCGTACAGGCTTGATCGGCACCGGGTCAGCCATTGGGCTCCGCAGGTTCCGGTATTTCTTTTGCCGCAGGAGTTTCCGGCTCTTTTTTCATGGTTTTGATTCCGAAAATAAAGAACAGAATATGGAAAATCCAAACACAGCCCAGCACGATTTGCCCTACCGGCACACGCATCATCATAACACAGCCGATTGCCATAAGCACTGTAATGACAGACATAATGCGGATTTTGACTTTCCACGTCATGCCCTTGCCTTTGACGAAGGATTCCAGATTCTTTTTATACAGCTTTGTGCCGGTAAACCAGTTATGCAGCTTTTCAGAGCTTTTGGCAAAGCAAACTGCCGCCAGCAGCAAAAACGGAAACGCCGGCAGCAACGGCACCACCGCTCCTACGGCGCCCATGCCAACACCAACACAACCCAATACGATAAACAGTATCTTCTTTGCCTTTTTCATGTCTGCCCCTCCAATTTTTTCTGTTCTGATTTTGTTTCTATAACATGCCGCAAAGCCCATACGGGATGCTGCAGCAGCATTCTTGGCCCCGCAAAACGCATAACCGCACGAATCTTTTTGCGCATATCTGTTTTGTAGCAATGCACCCTGCAATTGGAACAAAACGTTTTTGTTTCCATAAACGGACATTTGTCGCTGCGCAGCTGCGCATATTCGTTCAGCTCCCTGCATTGGTCGCATAACTGCCCTTTTTTGACACGGTGCTGTTTTTTACAGTACAGTTTTATCATTTCGGTCACCATGCGCTTTTCCCTCTCCCGCTTGGTCTGTACCGTTTTCATCAGCTCATCCTCCCGTGCTCTACATTGTAGACCTCGTCCGCAATGTTCATGGTAGATGCTCTGTGGGAGACCAGGACTACGGTTTTATCCTTACCGGCCTGATGCAGGGATTTTAATATAACCGCCTCGTTCAGGCTGTCCAGATTGCTGGTCGGCTCGTCAAGCAAAATAAACGGCGCGTTATGCAAAAACGCTCTGGCAAGCCCTAACCGCTGTTTTTCGCCTCCGGAAAGGGTTTCTCCCAATTCGCCTACCTGTGTTTCGTAGCCTTTGGGCAGACTTATGATAAAATCGTGGACAGAGGCCTTTTTGCACGCCTGCTCCAATTCCTCCTGTGTTGCGTCCTGCTTGGCAATACGCAGGTTTTCCGCAATGCTTGCATGGAACAAATGGGTCTCCTGGGTAACCAGACTCTCCATATTCCTTAAATTGTCCGTATTGATTTCTGCAATATTGGTACCGGAAATTTTCACACTACCCTGCTGTACGTCCCAAAAACGCATCATCAGCTTTAAAAGGGTAGATTTACCGCTGCCGCTTTTGCCTACAATACCGACGATTTTATGCACCGGAACCGCGACGCTGACATCTGACAGCACCGTCTCCTGCTCATAGGCAAAGGTGACGTTTTGCACCTGCGCGCCTGTAAATGTGACCTCCGGTTTGCCTGCGATATCTTCCGTTAGCGGCGTTTCCTCCAGAATATCCAAGACGCGGTTGCCTGCTGCAAAGGTATTTTGCAGGGTGCTGCCCAGGTTTGCAAGCGCCACTACGGGGCCAAAGGAGCTCATCATGGCAATAACGGAAATCAGCAGTCCCTCAAAGCGCACCATACCGTTGACATACAGCAGCGCCGCAGCGGTTAGCATAAGCAAACTGAAGAGCAAAATAATGGTATTGGTAACGGCTGTATTGACGCCCAGATATTTTTTCTGCTTTTCCTCTTCCGCCGTCAGGCTGTCCGTACGGCTGTCCAGTTCTTCCAAACGCCGGCTACCTGTACCGTATTGTATGCTTTCTCCCAAACCCCGCAGGCTGTCCAGCACAAAGCTGCTCAGCGCACCGGACTGCTCCCGGAACCGGCTGCCCGTATCCCCGCTCATTTTGGACACAACAGCCGGCACCGCCAGACCGACGGTCAAATACGCCGCCAGCGCTACCAGACCCAATATCCAGTGGATACTCATAAGAAAGCCCACCATGATTACGGATACGGAAAATGCAATCAAAACCGGAGAAATGGTGTGGGCGTAAAATACCTCCAGCAATTCAATGTCCGAGGTGATGACGGAAATCAGGTTGCCTTTTCCCTTGCCGTCCAGCTTTGCGGGACAAAGGCGGCGCAGGGCCCTGAACACGCGGTCACGAATCAAAGCCAGCAGCTTAAACGCGATATAATGGTTGCACGCCTGCTCCCCGTAGCGGAGAAAGCCGCGCATGACCGCAATGGTAATGGCTATGGCAAACGCCGCCGCCATTGGGACCGGCGATTCCATATGCAGTGCGTCCAGCAATGCCCAGCCGCCGCATATGGTAATAAATATCGCGCACAAAAATCCCACGATACCAAGAAGAACGGCCAAAATCATAAAACCGGTCAACGGCTTTACAAGCCCAATCAGCCGCAGCATGACCGCGATATTGCTTCTCTTTTTCATACCGCCGCCTCCTTTCCGTACTGCTCCAGCTGCTTCTGGCTGCGGTACAGCGTATAATAATCGCCTTTTTGCGCCATCAGCTGCGCGTGGGTGCCCTGCTCTGCAATGCATCCGTCTTTCATAACATAAATATTATCAGCATGGACTACATTGGCAAGCCTGTGGGAAATCAGAATGACGGTTTTTGTTTTTGCCAGACGATAAATCTGCTCCATGATGTCGTCTTCGCTTTCCACGTCGATATTGGAGGTAGCCTCGTCAAAAATATATACCGGGCTGTTGTGGAGCAATGCACGGCTCAAAGCCAGACGCTGGCACTGCCCGCCCGAAAGATTAGAGGCTTTTTCCAGCAACGGTGTATCCAGCCCCTGCTCACTGCGCAAAAAACCGGCCAGCTTCGTTTGCTCCAGTACCTCCCACATTTGCCCGTCCGCAGCGTTGGGATTGCCCATGAGCAGGTTTTCCCGCACTGTGCCGCGGAACAGGTAGCTGTGGTGGCTGATATAAGTAATGGTCTGCATCAAATTGCTTTCTTCTATCTCGCTCAATTCCACGCCGCCAATGGTGATATGCCCCTGATACGGCGTATTGCGGCCCATCAGGATACCGCCCAGGGTGGATTTACCGCAGCCGCTCTCGCCTACAATGGCCGTAAAACTGCCTTGGGGAAAACGTACGTCGATATTTTTTAAAATGTCCCGTTCCGCATCATAACGGAAGCAGACTTGACTGCATACGATATCGCATTGGTTTTGCGGCGCTGTGCCTGTTTTTTCCTGCGGCTCCGGCAAATCCAGCAAACGGAAAATTTTATCGCTGGCGGCCATACCGTTCATGGCAATGTGGAAAAAGCTGCCTAACTGGCGCATGGGAATAAAGAAGTCCGCCGAAAGCAAAATGATGATCACACAGCCTGCAAAATCAATATGACCTGCCGCCAGCTGGCTCACCGCCATAATGATACCTGCCGCGGCGCCGCCGAACGCTACAATATCCATAACGGAAATGGAGTTAAGCTGCATGGTCAGCACTTTCATGGTGATTTTTCTGAAATGCTCCGCCTCTGTGTTCATTTCCTGATTCTTTTTTGCGTCGGCCTGATAAATTTTCAGCGTGGTAAGCCCCTGCAGATTTTCCAGAAAAGAATCTCCCAGAGCCGTGTACTGCCCCCAGTATTTGGACAGCAGTTTTTTTGCAAAGGTCTGCACCAGCGCAATGGAAATGGGTATCAGCGGCACACAGCCCAGTAAAATCAGCGCCGACTGCCAGTTGACAAAGCAAAGCACCGCAAACAGGGTAATGGGCGCTATCATGCTGTAAAAGAACTGCGGCAGGTAAGAGGCAAAGTAAATATCCAGCTGGTCCACGCCCTCCACTGACATTTGCACCACCTCTGACGTTGTGGCCTTGCTGTTATAGGCGCCGCCCAGCCGCAGCAGCTTGCTGTAAATTTTATGCCGCAGGGTTTTCTTTACGGATTTTGAGGACAAATGGCTCATACGCGCAGCGCCGATGGTACATAAAAAGCGCACAAGTATTGCACCTGCGGCCACAGCGGCCAGCACAATAACGGAAGCCGCATTCTCCGTGCGGGTCAGTAACGCCTGCAAAAAGAAACCGATCGCACCAATCATGACGATATTGGCAGCCAGGGACAGCCACTGCAGCGTCACGTTGAGCGCAATATATTTTTTGGATCCAGGTACAGTCTGGATCAAACGTTTATTGATCATCATGGTGATAAACTCCTAATCTTTCCGGAAAGCACAGCCGTACAGCGCAGGCATTTTACTGCGGTAATGTATACGGATAGAAGCGCCTCCGGTTACTGCTGTTTTTGCGTATGTATTGGCTAACTTTAGTTAGCTAAGGCTAATCTAAGGATAAAAAAGAAAGCGGAAGCGATCCGCTGATTTTTATTTTTACCGCCTTCATACAGGTGTGAAAAAAGCATAGCACATCATGTTATCCATTGTCAAGGATAATCAACGTGATTTTACAGGTGTAAAAAAGAGGATATGCGCGGCAAAGCCCGCAATCTTTTGAAAAAACGACTACACCTTTCCCGGTTTGCACGCAACTGCCTTTGTGCTTTTCGGAAGCTTATACCGTCACTCCCGCCTAACTGCAGGCTGCTATTTCCGGCGCACGAAGGGCAGGGGCGTGTTTGCGGGTCAACCCGCCGGGGCAAGGGTAACATCTTTCCGATCAAACTCCACCTGTACAGGGCCGCCGACCTTTTCTGATGCAGGTACAATCAACCCGATTTTATCCTGCGTCACATAACTGTACAATGTTGGCGGGAATGTTCCCGAAAGCGGATAGTCCGCTGTTGCCAGCTTGTCCGCAGAAAGCGCGCCGTTCCGCAGCAGATTCCGCACGGCAATCCGTCCCTGCGTATCCGTTTCTCCCTCACCGGTCACTACCTGGTACAATCCGTACCGCAGCTGATAATAAATGCGGTGTACGGAAGCAGAATCGTTTAAATGGCGCTGTTCCCCTGTTCTTAAATCAATCACCAGGCTGTGTGTATATGCCGCGGGGTACCCTGCATTTTCTTCCGGATTTTTCAAAGTCCAGCGGTAAAGCAAGGACAATGTTTCCCCATCCTGAAAGGTCGTTTCCACCACACCCTCTAAAACAGCCGTATCTTTATACTGCTTCGGCCCTAATTGATTGCCCGTTTCAATCAGCCGGTTTACCTTTTCTTCTACGGAAGCATCGTCCATTTGTGACACAACCGGGTATATCAGCCGGACACGCTCTGTTTCATACACGGTATCGGTAAATACAATGTGATCGTTGACAGGCCGTCCCGAAGATTGGGTCTCTCCCTCGGACACAGCAGTCTGAGATTCCGCCTGTGACTCCGCTTGTGACACCGGCTCCGCCAAACCGGAGGACGCCGTACCTCCGTTCTGCACGCCGCAGCCGTACAAAGCCGCGCCGGCCGCCAAAACCGCGCATAAGAGAAGTATCGCTTTACGTTTCAACAAGAACGCCCCTTTCCGTAGACAAATCATATTTATGATACAATAATCATGACATAAAATCAATGTATGTCCGGTAGATAATATGTCCCGCGGCAGGTAAAATAAAAATCACACAGCCGCCGCCATGTGATTTTTGCCGTACTTTAATCCTGATATAGGTAACCCCGGGTCATGGGCAGGTCGTTGTCCACGCCTTTGGTGAACAGAATCTGATGCAAATCGCAAATACCGTTATGGAACACCGACGCGCAGGAAACCAGATACAGCTCCCACATTCTTACAAAACGCTCTTCAAACATGGCGTCTATCACGTCGCGCTTTGCCGCGTAATTTTTGGCCCATTCCAGCAGGGTCTTTTCATAATGCCGCCGCAGGCTTTCCACATCTACAGTATAGTAGTTGTACTGGCCGATCAAATAGATGATCTCCCGCAGGCTGGGAATCACGCCGCCGGGAAATATATATTTTTTGATCCACGGATCGCCGTCGTGTTCCTGCCTGCCGCTGATATAATGCAGCAGCACGATTCCTTTTTTATTGAGCACCTTGTCGATATTTTTAAAAAACAGCGGATAATTGTCACGGCTGACGTGCTCAAGCATACCCACGCTTACAATGCGGTCAAAAGTCATACCGCTTTTTTCCAGGTCGCGGTAATCCATCAGACGGATTTCCACCTGACCCTCGAGGCCTTCCGCTTTGATGCGCTCCTGCCCTTTTTTATACTGCTCCTCACTTAACGTAATGCCAACGCCTTTTACATGGTATTGTTTGGCCGCTGCAATCAGCAGATACCCCCAGCCGCAGCCAATGTCCAAAAGGGTCTGCCCTTCTTTTAAATTCAGCTTTTTTAAAATATGCGCAACTTTATTGACCTGCGCGTCATACAGTGAGTCCGTATCGTTTTTAAAATAACCGCAGGAATAGCTCATAGTCTCGTCCAGCCATAACTCAAAAAATTCGTTGCCGATGTCGTAATGGGTGGCAATTTCCTGTTTTTGATTCTTTTTAGAGGTGGATGTTTTCATGATTTTTGCCAAACCGCTGAAATCACTGGAAAAGTCCTCTAATTTTGCAAGTACCATGTTCAAAATCTCAAACAGGCTGCCTTTTTCCAACTCCAGTGTTTTGTCCATATAGGCCTCTCCTAAAGCCAGGGAAGGGCTTTTCATCACCGCGCCCATGTCTATGCCTCCGTTTGCGCGAATGACCGCCTGCGGCTCTCCCTGCCCTACCTTAAATTCCTCCCCGTCTGGGAATTTCAGTACAAACGGAACCCCGTCAAATTTTTTCAGCAGTTTTTTTACGATCATCTTATCAAAAGCCATGGTTTTATATACTCCCTCTCCTGTTTTTATATACAATGTGCGTTATCTTTAATCTTACCCAATATTGCGGCGTTGTCAATATGAAATTTTCATTACAGAGAATTTGTTCTGAATTTTTTACATTTATATAAAAAACAGATTCAAAATCCTCGTTACTATTTTTCCATATGAAAAAAGCTCCCATCAGGGAGCCTTTTATTATATTCCTTTTTTCTTTTGCTTTTTTCTCAGGAGCACCACAACCGTAATATATGCGGCAATGGTCACACCGGAAATTAAAATACCCGGCAGCAGCCATGGTGTTCTGTATTTTAATACCACATGGTTTTCTCCCTCGTTAATGGGTATTGCCATAAAGCCGACGTTGGCTTTTTGTACCTCAACCGTTTCTCCGTTTACGGTCGCGGACCAACCCTCGCTGTATGGAATACTGAAAAACAGCATTTTGTTTTGGTCTATTGTAATATCGCCTTCCACTTTTGTATCTTCTACTGTCAAAGAAGTAAATTGATCTTTTGCCCGCGCCTGGACTTTGGGCAGGTATTCTTCGTTCATATCGACCGCATATACATGAAGCGAATCAAATGTCATGGTTCCCTGTCCCACTGCGAGTTTTATTTGCGTTGTATCTTCCGCCGCTTCTCCCAGCGACACCAGATAATCATGATTATTGTAATAATACAACCAGTCAGGATTGATATAATGGAACGTATTTCCCTGCTGCCCATGGGATACAGTCATCCATCTGGAGCTGTCTAAATGCAAATTATAAAATTGCACATAAATGGTTTTTCCTTTGGGAATATTCACGTTGAGCAGAACTTCTCCGTTTTCGTCCACGATGATTTCACGGTCGGAAAGTATTTGATTTTGGCCGGTTTGTGCAATGGTATATGCTTCTTCCGGCGGCTGCGCAATTTGAGAAGCCTCCTGTGCTTCCAGGCCATTAGACACGGCGCCGTCCTCCAAAACCAAAGACGCTAACAGCGTATTCTTTTTCTCCATGGTATTGAGCTTATCATATTCGGAGCGGTATATTACGCTGTCATACGTAAATCCCAGCGGCAATGCATATTGATTTTCGTACACAACACCCGGGCAGCCTTCCGGTGTTGGTATTTTCTCATAACCGAACACGGAAAAATCGCTCCATGTAACTTTGTATTTCTCTCCTGCCAACGTGTCTAAATAGGGATCAGAAAAGCCGGTAAAATAATGAACAAAATGCAGTCCAATATCCTGATCTACATAAAAGTCAAAGGTATCCTTATCCTGTAAGCTCCAATAACTGGTAGTACTATAAAAACCGTTCACCATGGAAGAATTGATATATGCACCGGCTGTCGTACGGTAAAAGTCCTGACCCTGCAGTTGGGAAGCCGTTTGTCCCAAACCGGTATTATAAGCATCTCGAATGCTGTTCCGCGTACTGTAACTATCAGACAATTCTAAAAAATCCTTGTCATATACGACAAACCCATTCAATCCGAGATATAAACACAGCACTGCCAGTAAGGCGGATTTAAAAAGCCGCACAAATTTTGTTTTTCCCACGAAAAACAAAAGCAATAACGTGCATACCATGAAGCCCAAACTGATATAAATATAAATATTCTGCGTACTTTGTATCCAGAAACACAGCCCTATGTAAACAGCGATACCACCCGCTAAAACACCCGCCTGTATTTTGGATAAGCGATATAGTTTAGGCAATATTACAACCGTAATCAGCGAAATGACAAACACATAACCAAACATCCAGCGGTTGACTGCATAGCCAAATCCATTGAATATGCTTCCGCCGACAGGAAACAGCATGAACAAAGACAATACGATGAACCCTACACGCAGCTGCCAGTATTCTTTCTTTTTGATAACAAACAGAAGAATTAAAGCAAAAAAGCTGATTGCCGCAAAGGATAACGCGGTATAATTACTGCCTTTTCCCAGCACTGCAAATTCCGCAAAAAACATTTTGTAATACCATGAAGGGTAAAACAGGCCAATATTCCATATAGAACTGCCGCTTACACGGCAGCTGGATAAAAAACCATGGATCATAGGCAAAAATAAGAACGCACCCATGCAGGCGCCTATGGCAAAAAATCCAACCGATTTACCCATGGCTGCAAAAAAGTCTTTTACAGTGGAGCGATAGGCAAACAAATATCGGACAATGCCATAAATTGCTACCAACAGCACCAGCATATACAGCATATAAAAGTTATTCATAACGCTTAAAAAGCTCATGAATACAAAAAAATGAGGTTTTTCTTTCCGAAATATCTTCTCCAGGCCCAACAGCAGCAACGGAAGATAGATAATTGCCGTTCCAAACAGGCTCATAGGGATAACAAATACGACCACAAACCCGCAAAAAGCATACAGCAGACTTCCTATTAAGCTTTCAAACCAGCCCTGCTTTAAATACCTGACATATGCAAAAAAGGCAGCACCCATACAATATATTTTTGCAAGGATAATAAAACCATAAAGTAATTCTATTTGACTTTTAGGCCAAATTCCTGCCAACAAGGCAAATGGATCTCCTACCACATAATAGCCTAATGTGGTAATTACGTCCGAGCCCAGTCCAATATTCCATGACCATGTGGGCAGCGTGCCGTGTATTAAATTCCCAAATAAGCCTCTGAGCCAATCTCCGTAATAATAAAGAGCAGGATATAACTGATCCGGACCATCGCCAACGTCTAAAAAGGTTTTCATATTATTTCTTAAAAAAGCTGTGCCTATAATAAGAAATATAATAAAAAAACATATGGTGAATACAAGCCAAAAGGATAAAACCGGCCTTTGTTTTCTCCATGTATCAAATTTATTGATTTGCTGGCAAACATAATTTTTCATCCATTTTCTCCTGATTTTTCCGTTTCTTCTCATCAAAAAACAGAAAAAAGTACACTTTTACAAAATGTACAAATATTAGAGAAAATGATTAAAAAATCACACAATTTATATTGAAGCTATCTAAAAAAACAGCGAAAATAAATATTTATGAATATTTTTGTAAAAGTGTACCTTTACAAAAATACAAAAAGATAAAAAGCGCTATTATTGCCGGCAGTAATAAAATCAAAAAGATCAGCTCTTTCTTTTCCCATTTCTCTCCCGTCTTTCACCGCTGTTTTTATCCTTTCTATACAGCAGCACCAAGTACCCTGCTAATGCTCCTGCGCTGATACCGCTTATGATCCCTCCGGCAATCAGCCCCGGAGGGATAAAAGACAATTCCACAGTATGGGTACCTGCCGGGATTTTAACAGACAGGAAAGTATTGAATATACTTTCTGTTTCTGCCTTTTGCCCGTCAATATAGACAGTCCAGCCTTTATCATACGGCAGAGAAAAGAAGAGCCTTTCATTTTCCCCGGCAGTGACCTGACCGCTGAAAGAAGCGCTGCTGTTTTTTTCCGCGTGATAACTGCCATCAGACAGCTGTTCGTAATACTTTTGGAATACTTCCATGCTCTGGCTATATACGCACGGTGTTCCTAAAACGAATGTATCCGCCAGCAGTTCAATGGAGATAGTATAAGTTTGCGCAGCATCGGGAACATTGATAGGATGGATATAATTGTAATACATTCCATGATAATAGTCGCTGTATGGTACGGATTCTCCATTAAGCTGTATATCGATGTTGGCTGCTCTTTCAGAATTTTCCAGGCAAATGTATACAGGGTCTGCTGCATTGCCCTTTTCATAAGTATAAATTACTCTGGCCGGCTGAGCGGCATCTATTTTTTCCAGAATAATATTACCGTTATTTTCAGAGATTTTTATATTTTCCGTTTTTGTATCAAGTAAAGATTCCGGCTGGAAAACGTCCTCCTGGATCTCCGGAACAAACTGGCGCAATACTTCATTTTGCCATTGAAAAGCATTGCTCTTGCCTGTGCCCAGCTCTCCAATGGAATCCGGAACAGTAAAGCCCAAGCCCAGTGCATAAGGGTTTTTATAAAAGTTCACTCCGTTTTCCTGAAGTATATGCTCGTATTGGCTGTGATACTCCCCTTGCGAAAGGAAATATTTGATATTAAAAATACTGTCAAAGGCAATAGTATTCCCTTCTGCATTGCTGATAAATACGCCTTCCTCATTTGTTTTATAACCCATTTTGTCAAAGAAAGAAACGATGCTCATTTTTAAATTGGAGCTGTAATGAGTAATACCGCTGTAAGAAAAAAACATTGCATCGTTAAACGTATGCATATAATCCTTCTCTATGCGGTAAAAGCCGCTGTCCAGATTTTTTGCTTTTTCCACAACAGGACTGTACTGGTCATAAAAATCAACAAATGACTGATTACTGGTATTGAACCCAATCGATCGTTCAACCGCATATCCATTAACGGCCATATTGGCCGACGACACAACTGCAATACTAAGTGTTGCAAGGGTGCTTACAGCTTTTTTCCTGGACATATGGACAAAATACAACAAAATAAAAAAGAACAAAATCAATAATAAATCTAACAGGAATAATTTTGAAGACAACCGACTGTTTAAATAAGCAAGCAGCACAGTAGCCGCTAATACGCATCCACAGGTAATTGAATATCTGCACAAGCCCGGCTTTGCGCTTTTTAAATGTTGAAAACTTTCCATAGCCAGTATAATTAAAATAAAACTGAAAATAAACGCATAACGATGCGTGAACCAATTGGGCGGTGAAAAACCGTGCCAAATTAAATCCAGCTGTGTAAAATCAAACGACAGAACAAATACCGCAACCAGCCCGGCAGACAGTAATTTTGTTTTGACAGAAATTCCTTTTAGCACAAAAAACAACACGGAAAGCACCAAAATAAAAATGCCGGCAAATATATTAGGCGCACCGGCCCGCAGATCTGAAAATCGGAATACGGCTGTATACAAATTTCCCAAAATATCTATGACAGAGTCATTTGCCAGCATGGGTGTGTGCGTTGAATCGGTTGCTTTGCCGCCGCTTAACGCAAAAAAAGCCGGCAGCAATATTACAGCAGCCATACCGCCTGCAATTACAGAGGAAAGAAGGTAGGTTTTTGCCTTTTTCCAAATATATTTTATTTTTGATTCTTTCGGCAAAGTACGCAAAACACCGTATAAAAAATATATTACCGTAAAAATACACAGCATATAACCAATATAATAATTGGTCACCAAAGCTAAAAACAGAGATAGAATATAACATAAAGGACGTTTTTTATCCAGAATGCGATGGATACCCAAGGCAATGACAGGAAGTAAAAGAACGCCATCAATCCACATGATATGGGATAAATAAACCATGTTAAAACTCATCAGTGCATAACAGGTTGAAAATATAAGGGGAACGTAGCTGCTATGAAATACTTTTTTTAAAAACACATAACAGGCAACCCCGCAGGCACCTATTTTTATCATGGTGATAACATAAACAGCAGCCGGCAACTGTGCAGCAGGGAAAAATAGAAGAATAAAATTAAAAGGACTAAGCAGATAGTAAGGCAAAATACCCCACATGGTATTTCCCAGCGTTTGGCTAAGACAATACCACAAGCTATTTTCACCTGTAAAAATAGATTGATAATATGCGAAAAAATCAGTATATTGAGCTGTCAGATCCAAAGCTAAAATAGATTTTTCTGCTGTTGGAAAAACTTGCAGCATTGCCATAACTGCCATGAGAATGCCAACTGGAACGATAAAGGAAAGCAAATACGGCAGTAAAAAATAGAATTTCGGCCTCCTGTTTTTTTCGCTTAAAGCGGAACATTGCGGCATATTCTCATTTCCATCCGCTTTAGAAAACAGCTCATAATTGATTTTATCTTTCATCGATATTGTCTTCCTTTACCAGGTAAATAGGACGTTTTTTGGTTTCTAAATACGTTTTTGCCAGATATTTTCCCAAAATACCCATACAGAACAGCTGTATCCCGCCTACAAACAGGATCACGCACATCAGCGAGGGATAACCCGCAACCGGGTCGCCGAACGCCAGAGTTTTGATGACAATAATAATAATCAGCACAAACGCGACCAGACATAAAAGCAAACCTAACACAGAGGCAATGGAAAGCGGTACCGTAGAAAATGCAACAATGCCGTCCAGCGAATATTTCAGCAGCTTCCAAAAGGACCATTTTGTTTCTCCGGCCCTTCTCTCAACATTTTCATACTCCAGCCATTTTGTGGTAAACCCTACCCAGCTGAAAATACCCTTGGAAAAACGGTTGTATTCCTTGACCTCTAAAATAGCGTCCACCATCTGACGGGTCATCAATCTGTAATCACGGGCGCCGTCTACAATTTCCGTTTTGGAAATTTTATTGATCATAGCGTAAAACAATTTAGCAAAAGCGGAACGGATCGGCGGCTCTCCCTTGCGGGACACCCGGCGTGTGGCAACGCAGTCATATTCTCCGCTTTCCAAATCCCGGAACATCTGCTGCAGCAACTCCGGCGGGTCCTGCAGGTCTACATCGATTACCGCAACATAGTCTCCCGACGCCTTTTCCAATCCTGCATACATAGCGGCTTCTTTACCGAAATTTTTAGAAAAAGATACATATTTTACCCGCTGGTCTTTTGCGGCCAAAGCCCGTAACACATCAATGGTGCGATCCTTCGATCCGTCGTTGACAAACAAATATTCAAACTCAGCTTCATTTGCCATCATTGCAGAAACTTTTATGATTTCATTATAAAAGAACGGAATGGCCTCCTGTTCATTGTAGCACGGAACGACCACAGATATTTTCTTCATTGCCCGTTTCCTCTTTTCCTCTATATGTTACAGGATTTTAGCATAATACGCTTATTTTTTACATTTTTTAATTATATCTTACCCATAGAATATTGTCAATTCAGTCAGCCGTATGCGTCTTTTGCCAAAAAGCAGAAATACAAAAACCGCAGACATAAAAATAACAGTCCCGGGCTTTCTCAGGAATGCCCGGGGCTGTTATTTGGTGATCCATCGGAGATTCGAACTCCGGACACCCTGATTAAAAGTCAGGTGCTCTGCCAGCTGAGCTAATGGATCGTCATAAAATACGGCTTTTATATCATAGCAGATTACTCTGCCCGCGTCAACAAAATTTTCCGCCGCAAGCGGCAGAAGATTTGGCTGGGCTGGCAGGATTCGAACCTACGAATGACGGAGTCAAAGTCCGTTGCCTTACCGCTTGGCGACAGCCCAATACAGACACGGAACACACAATATATATTCCGTGTTATGCACAAATGGGGTGGATAGTCGGATTCGAACCGACGGTCTCCAGTGCCACAAACTGGCGCTTTAACCAACTAAGCTATACCCACCATATGGCGCGCTGAAAGGGATTCGAACCCCTGGCCTACTGCTTA
>CALWUX010000041.1 GCA_944384795.1 uncultured Clostridia bacterium
GGCATCAAGACCTGCAATTTGGTCCAGATACACAGCTCCGACCCGGCGGCGCAGGAGCTGTGCCGCCTGAGCGTGGAGCACACCAAATTGAAGCTGGAAGTGGAAAAATTAAGGGAACAGCTGGCCGCAAAGCATACCGTGCAGGCAGAGCAGACCGTACAGGCCAAAACGGAAGCCGGCGCGTAAAAACGGGAGGAGCCGCAAATGAGAATTTACAATACGCTGACAAGAGAAAAGGAAGAATTGATTCCACAGCAGGAGGGGCATTTTAAAATTTATGCTTGCGGGCCCACGGTGTATAATTATATCCATATCGGCAACGCAAGGCCCATCTGTGTGTTTGAGGTGCTGCGCCGCTATTTGGAATACCGCGGCAACAAGGTCACATTTGTGCAGAATTTTACCGATATCGACGATAAGATCATCAAAAAAGCCAAGGAAGAGGGAACGGATTATATCACGGTCGCCCAAAAATATATTGCGGAATACTGGAAGGACGCCGACGGGCTCAATGTGGGCCATGCCACGGTCCACCCGCTGGCAACGGAAAATATGGACGAGATCATCGCCATCATTTCCGTTTTGCTGGAAAAAGGCTATGCCTATACCGCGGAAAACGGGGACGTCTATTTCCGCACAAAAAAATTTGACCAGTACGGCAAGCTGTCCCACCAGCCGCTGGACGACCTGCAGTCCGGCGCGCGCATCAGTGTGGGAGAGATGAAGGAGGACGCCATGGATTTTGCCGTCTGGAAAGCGGCAAAGGCGGGCGAGCCGTACTGGGAGGCGCCCTGGGGCAGGGGCCGTCCCGGCTGGCACATCGAGTGCTCGGCCATGGCCCGCCGCTATTTGGGAGAAACCATTGACATTCACTGCGGCGGGCAGGATTTGATTTTCCCCCACCATGAAAACGAGATTGCCCAAAGCGAATGCTGCAACGGGACTGTGTTTGCCCGCTACTGGATGCACAACGGTTATATCAATGTGGATAACCATAAAATGAGCAAGTCGCTCAATAACTTTTTCACCGTGCGGGAGGTGGCGGAGCAGTACGGCTACGAGCCGATCCGCTATTTGATGGTCGCTTCCCACTACCGCAGCCCCATCAATTACAGCGCAGAGATCATCGAGCAGTGCAAAGCCGCCCTGGATCGCCTGTATCATTGCCGTGAGAATTTGACCTTCCTGCTGCAAAACGCAAAGGAGGGGGCGCAGGAGGGAGAAGCGCAGTGCAAAGCCCTGCTGGACAGCCGGGAGGCCCGTTTTATCGAGGCCATGGACGACGATTTGAATACAGCGGACGCCATTTCCGTGCTGTTTGATTTGGCCAGGGACATCAACACCCATTTGAATGCTTCCACACAGCCGTCCAAAGAGCTGTGCCAATACGCGCTGGAGATGTTCAACCGTCTGGCAGACGTGCTGGGACTGCTTTACAGCCGCAAAACGCAATCGCTGGACGAGGAAATAGAAGCCCTGATCGCCCGGCGGAGCAAGGCCCGCGCGGAAAAGGACTGGGCCACTGCCGACCGCATCCGCGACGAGCTGAAGGCAAGGAACGTGGTCCTGGAGGATACGCCCCAGGGCATCAAATGGAGAATAGAGCAGTAAGATTTGTTTTTAAACCGCTTTCTTTTTAGAAAGCGGTTTTTATTTGCCGCAATGCACACCCGGTTTTGCAAAGCGTGCAGCGGCGCCCGTTGTTTTTTCTTCACAGAAAATATGCCGTTTGCGTATGATGTTGCAGAACATATTTTGGGAGTGGTGTCATGGGCAGGCATAAATTGCGGGAAGAAAGGCGCTCTGTCAGGGGCACGCTGTTTTTGGTGCTGGGTATGCTGGGGCCGGGCCTGATTGCCGCGCTGGCCGACAATGACGCGGGCGGCGTGATCTCCTACGCGGTAACGGGCGCAAAATTCGGCATTGGACTGTTTATTCCCCTTACGCTGCTCATGGCGCTGATTACCTACACCGTGCAGGAAATGGCCATGCGCCTGGGCGTGGTGGCAAAATACGGCTACAATACGCTGGTAAAGCAAAAATACGGCAAAGGATGGATGGTCTATCAGCTGCTTTCTCTGGCGGCGGAAAATTTTATTACCCTGATGACGGAATTCATTGGTATGTCCGCCGGTCTGGTGATTCTCGGCCTGCCCATGTGGGCGGCGGTGCTGATTGGCATGGGTCTGGTGCTGTCCATTGCCCTGTTCCGGGGGTATGCGGCAAAGGAAAAAATCGCGGTGGGCATCGGGTGCTTGAATATCGTGTTTATTGTCATTGCCTGTATGACAAAGCCGGACTGGGGCGCAGTTGCGGGCGCGTTTGCGGCATGGTCCGTCCCCGCAGGCGAGCAGGGCAGTGTTTTGTGGTATATTATCGCGCTGGTGGGCAACGCCATTGCCCCGTGGATGATTTTTTATCAAAACAGCGCGTATCTCCATAAGGGCTCCAGAAAAGCGGATTTAAAAAAGGGCAGAACGGATACGGTCATCGGCTGTGTTCTGCAGGTGGTGATTGCGGTGTTCATTATTTTGATAGGCGCCGCGCTGTTCGGGTGCGTGCCGCATATCGAGAACGCGGGCCCGTCGGAACTGATTGGCGCATTGCAGGAAAAATTCGGCTTTGTGCCCGCCATGCTGTTTGGCATCGGCTTGTTTGACGCGGGCCTGCTGGCGGCGGTCACGGTATCGCTGTCCTCGTCGTGGTCCATAGCGGAGGCCTTTGGCTGGAGCAAAAGCCTGGACGACACCATTGCAAAAGCGCCCAAATTTTACGGCGTATATTTTGGCAGCGTCATCGCGGCCGCCGGTGTGGTCATGGTGCCCGGCCTGCCGCTGAACCACCTGGCGGTCCTGGTGCAGGTCATCAGCGGCGTGCTTATGACGCCCATATTGGTATTTTTAACATTGCTCACCTCCCGCAGGGACGTAATGGGGGAGTACCGCAACACCCTGTTCCAAAAAATAAAGGCCTGGGCGGTAGTGGCGGTTTTGGGCGGCGTTTCCGTATTGTCGTTTGCAACCTTGCTGTAAAAGGTGTATAGTCATGTTAAAACAGGCGTTTTATAAAAGCAAAAAAGAAAAGAGGGATTGGCCTTGGCAAAGGAACAGAAAACAAACGTCATGCGCATATTGGAAAAAGCGCGCATTCCCTACCGGGAATACACCTACGACAGCAAAGACGGCGCCATAGACGGCGTCTCCGTTGCAGGCAAGCTGCATCAAAATGTCCGGCAGGTATTTAAGACCCTGGTCACACAGGGGCACAGCAGGCAGTACTATGTATTTGTGATTCCCGTGGCCGGCGAGCTGGATTTAAAGGCCGCCGCAAAAGCGGTAGGAGAAAAGTCGGTAGAAATGCTGCCGGTGGCGGAGATACAAAAGGTCACGGGATATATCCGGGGCGGCTGTTCTCCCATTGGCATGAAAAAGCAGTATCCCACCGTCATCGACAAAAGCTGTATGGAATGGGACGCCATCATCGTCAGCGGAGGCAAAATCGGCGCGCAGGTAGCGCTTGCGCCCCAGGCATTGCTGGAATTTGTCGGCGGAACCACCGGTGCGGTAGCCGTACCGGCCGGGGACGGCGCAGAATAAAACAAAAGCCGCGTTGCTTTCGCTGAGCATATCCCATTTTGATTGCACGGCATTTTACCCATGTGAAAAATACTGCAAAATACAAAAAGCAGCGGGTTTGTACGCCGCTGCTTTTCGTTATGTATTCTGATATGGAAAATGCTTTTTAAAACAGATTACTCCGCTTTTTTCTTTCTTGCAAACACAACCGCGCCTGCCATGGCACCTGCCGCGGCAACGGCAATTGCCGCCCACAGTACTACACTGCTGCTGTCGCCAGTCTGCGGAGAAGCCATTGTATTGTTGGCAGTGCCTGCCGCCTGTGCCGCAACGGTAAAGTTGGTGGAAACCTCACCGTCTGTGAATACCATGGTAAGAGTGTGCGTACCCTGTGTCAGGGTCTGCAGGTATGCCGCGTTCAAAGTAACCACGGTGCTGCCGCTGACTGCGGTGTAATGCTCTGCCGCAACGTCTGCGCCGTCTACTTTAATGCCTGTAAACTTGGAAAAATCACCGTTGGAGGTAATGGTCAGGCCGTCTGCGCTGTTCTGTGCCCAAACGCCGTCCGCACCGGCAGTGATTTGATAGCTGCCGGCAGCAGTGCCGCCGGTGGTGTCGCCGCCTGTGGTGGTGTCATCCTGCTTCAGCTGTAAAGCGGCAATTGCGTTTTCAATCGCCAGCGCCATGGCGTCAACCTCAGCTTGTCTGTCCATGGTCAAAGTATAGTCTACTGCCGCAATCGCACTCTCCACAGCAGAGAAGTCCACATAATCGTCTTTGTTCAGGGCTTCTGCCTTTGCAACCGCCTCGTTTACTGCGGTATAATTAGCGGCAACAGGTCTGCCTACTACCAGACCTTCGGCTACGGAAATATCGGAGAACCAGATATAATCTCTATGCACTGTATCTGTTGCAGTCATCAGCACATCCAATTCTTCTGTTTTTGCTGTTTGCAGCTGTTTTTGCTGTTTGCACCTGTGTCTGTTTTACGGCTTGCGCCGCGCCATAATGCCGCTGAACAAGGCAAAGCCGCCGCATAATACGGCACAGGCACAGCCGCAGACAGAAACGATCATATATTCGCTTTGCAAAATTACGGAAACAATGATTCCCGCAATGCCAAGGGCTAAAGTCAGCGCGCCGATGATCATGGTAATCAAATCAAGATGTTTCATTGAAAAACACTCACTTTATTTTCAATCTGTCCTGTTTATTATAAAATATTTTTTTCAATTTCACAAGGCAAAAAGGGCATATCCGCCGCAGGACCATGCCCGATTTGTAAATTTTTCATAAAATCTAACAAAAAATCGCCACATTCGGTCAAAATAAGCGTATAATAAAACTCGGTTTTACAAAATTTGAGATAAGGGATTTTTATGAAAACAGTAATTTGTCGCAGTATTTTTGTATTTTTGGCAGTGGGCGCTTTTGCAGCGCTTGCCATTTGTATGCAGTTCGGCATTACCCAGGGGTTTGACGACTGGGTGTACAGCTGGATAGCCCAAAGCATTCAGCCTGCGCTGACCGAATTTCTGAAAATCATAACATACGCCGGCAACATATTTGTGGTTGCGGGCCTGTGCCTGTTGCTGCTGATTTTGCCGGGCACACGAAAACGGATAGGGATACCCGCATCCATCACCGCGGCGTGTGCCATTGGTCTTGGCTACCTGTTCAAACATATTTTTGAACGGCCCAGACCGAGCGTACAGAAATTTATCGAAGAGGTCAGCTACAGCTTTCCCAGTATGCACGCCATGCTCAGCGCGGCCGTATATCTTATGCTCATGATTTTAATATGTAAATATGTCAAAGGCGCGCTTGCAAAAATCGTGCTGATTCCCTGTTTGACAGCATTGACGCTTGTGGTGGCATACAGCCGGGTATATTTGGGCGTACACTACGCTACGGATATTATCGGCGGCTGGCTGATGGGGTTTGCCATTACCCTGGCCGTATACACCGTATGCAGACTCACTTTTTTAAGAGCGGGCTGAGCCTGGCAGGTTGAACCTGCAGACGCTCCCCGCCCTTAGTGCGCAGGAAATGGCAGCTGGTAGTTAGGCGGGAGAGAGCAGGCTGAGCCTGCACCCACGCCCCGCCCTTAGTGCGCAGGAAATAGCAACTGGTAGTTGGGCGGGAGAGAGGCTG
>CALWUX010000042.1 GCA_944384795.1 uncultured Clostridia bacterium
GGAAAAGCTGGTGCGGGAAACGCACAGATCGTCCAGGGGCATTCCCGTGGATTTCGACCCCAAGCACGTGGTCTACGTCTGGCTGGACGCACTGACCAACTATATCACCGCTATGGGCTACGGCTCCGACAATGACGCCGACTACCAGAAATACTGGCCGGCAGACGTGCATTTCGTAGGAAAAGAGATCGTGCGCTTCCATACCATCATCTGGCCCGCCATGCTCATGGCGCTGGAGCTGCCCCTGCCAAAGCAGGTCTACGGCCACGGCTGGCTGCTGTTCGGCGATGGCACCAAAATGTCCAAATCAAAAGGCAATGTGGTAGACCCCGTCGTCCTGTGCGACCGCTACGGTGTAGACGCTATCCGCTACTTCCTGCTGCGGGAGATCCCCTTCGGCGCAGACGGCACCTTCACCAACGAAGCCCTTATCCAGCGAATCAATTCCGACCTGGCAAATGACCTTGGCAACCTGCTGTCCCGCACCACGGCCATGGCGCAAAAATATTTCGGCGGCGTCATTCCCACCGACCGCCGGGCAGGCGCGCCGGACGACGAGCTGGCCGAAATGGCCGCCGGACTGCGGGCAAAGTGCGACGAGCACATTGCCCATTACCAGTTTTCCAACGCCCTTGCCGAAATTTGGAAGCTGATTGCCCGCACCAATAAATATATCGACGAGACCATGCCGTGGATATTGGGCAAGGACGAAGCCCAGCGCCCCAGGCTGGCGGCCGTTATTTATAACCTCTGCGAGGTACTGCGCATCGTTTCCATTTTGTTAACACCCTTCATGCCCTCCACCGCGCCAAAAATACAGCAGCAAATCGGCGCAAAGGCGCAGGAGCTGACCTACGATACGGCAGACAAATGGGGCGTCCTGCCGGCAGACGCCGTCATCACCAAGGGCGAGACCCTCTTCCCCCGCATCGACGTAGACGCGGAGATCGAGGCGCTCAATCAACTGATTCCCAACCCCGCCGCGTTAAAGCAAAAGGAAGAAGCGGCAAAAAAAGCGGAAAAACCGGCAGGCATCGCGTCATACAGCGAAATCACCTTTGAGGACTTTTCAAAAATAGAGCTGCGCGTTGCAAAAATCCTGGACTGCGAACCGGTACCAAAATCCAAAAAGCTGTTAAAGCTCACCGTAAACGACGGCCAACAGGAGCGCACCGTGGTTTCCGGCATTTCCCAATGGTACCGGCCGGAGGATCTGACGGGACGGCACATCATACTGGTGGCCAATTTAAAGCCCGCCAAGCTGTGCGGCGTCGAAAGCCAGGGTATGATTTTAGCCGCCGACTGCGACGAAAACACCGTAAAGGTCATTTTCGCAGACGATATGCCCGCAGGCAGCAGCGTACACTGAACAGCCGCACACAGCAGACGATACGGATACAGACTGCGGAGCCCTTCCGCAAGTCTGTATTTTATTTGGAGGTAGCACCATGCAGCATTTGATTTTCGATTCCCACGCCCATTACGACGACGAAGCCTTTGCCCCGGACCGTCACGCCGTCATACAGGCGCTGCGTCAGCAGGGCGTGTGCAATGTAATGAATGTGGGCGCAAACCTGGACCGCTCGCGGGAATCCATCGCCCTTGCCGCGCAGTACCCGTTTATTTACGCGGCCGCCGGTATTCACCCCTGCGACGTCAAGGACGCACCCGCCGATTACCGGGAACAGCTAAAGCAGCTGTTAAGCCAGCCAAAGGTAAAGGCCGTGGGCGAAATCGGCCTGGACTACCACTATCCGGACAACGCCCCCCGGCAGGTGCAAATGGAATTTTTCCAAACGCAGCTGCAGCTGGCAAAACAATATGACCTGCCGGTCATTATCCACGACCGCGAGGCCCACGGAGACACCATGGACCTGCTGCAAGCCTACAAACCCAAAGGCGTGGTACACTGCTTCTCCGGCAGTGTAGAAATGGCCCGGGAGGTGGTAAAGCTGGGTATGTACATCGGCCTTGGCGGCGCCGTTACGTTTAAAAACGCAAAAACACCGGTTGCCGTTGCCGCTTCCGTCCCGTTAGAGGCCCTCCTGCTGGAAACAGACGCACCCTATATGGCGCCCGTACCGTTCCGCGGCAAACGCTGCGACTCCTCCATGATTTTATACACCGCCGAAAAAATCGCAGAGGAACGCAGCCGGCAGGGCAGCCCCATCACCGCGCAGGAACTGCTGCGCATCACCCGCCAAAACGCGTCCCGACTATTTAATATCCCCTTGGAGGACTGACATGACCATCACCTACGTATACGGAAAAAATTTATACATCAACCTGACCAACCGCTGTCCCAACGCCTGCGAATTCTGCCTGCGCTCCACCGGCGACCACGTGGGCGATTCCGGCAGCCTGTGGCTGGAACGGGAGCCCGCAAAGGAAGAGATCCTGGCCGATTTGAAAAAGCGGGACCTGTCCCAATATGCCCAGCTGGTCTACTGCGGCTTCGGCGAGCCCACCTACCGGCTGGAGGACATCAAATGGATCTCTGCCAATGTGCGCAAAATCAGCTCCATTCCTATCCGCATCAACACCAACGGCCTGTCGGACCTGATATTCGGCCGGGATACCGCGCCGGACTTTGCAGGAATCACAGACGCGGTCTCCATCAGCCTGAACGCCTCCACACCGGAAAAATACGACGCCGTCTGCCATTCGGAATTCGGCCTGCAAGCGCTGCCCGCCATTTTGACCTTTGCAAAGCGGGTAAAGCAATATGTGCCAACGGTCATCATGACCGTTGTAGACACCCTGCCCGCCGATGAACTGGAAGCCTGCCGCCGGCTGTGCGCGGACGCGGGCGCGGAATTCCACGTACGCACCTACAGTGAGGACTGGACGGGCTGAGCACCTTCCCTCTTAAAAAGCAAAGCCTCCCCAAACGCAGAAAATCACTGCATTTGGGGAGGCTTTTTGCTGTTGTACC
The DNA here is from genome assembly GCA_944384795.1 of uncultured Clostridia bacterium. Classification (GTDB taxonomy): domain Bacteria; phylum Bacillota; class Clostridia; order Oscillospirales; family Acutalibacteraceae; genus UMGS1071. Next base: position 2,936 of record CALWUX010000042.1, read on the forward strand.
CACCGGGCGCATCCAATCCCTTTCACAAAACCGTCCGGGGACAAACCGCCGTATCAAAAGCAACAGGCGCGCATAAACGCCGCGGCCGGTATTCAAATCTCTATGCTGTACCGTCCAAGCTGTACCGCAATCACCGTCACATCGTCATCGTGCCCGTCCGTGCGGCAGGCTTGCGCTTTTTCTGCAATCATTTCCGCCAACGTCTGGGGCGAGGCTTCGTTCCACTGCTCCAGGCATTCCACCAGCCATTTATCGCCGGCGGCCAAAACACCGTCGGACACCATGACCAGCCAGTCGTTTTCCTCCAGTTTGCTGTTTGCGCACGCAAACCTCGCTTCGTCCAGTATGCCAATGGGCACAGACACCGCGTCCAGCCGCTGAACCTGCTTCCCTTTTTTCACAAAGCTCACAGGCGCGCCCGCTTTCATAACGGACAGCGAGCCGTCAAACAGGTCCAGCACCGCCACGTCCAGCGTTGCCAGGGACTCCTGTCCGGACTTGACCTGCATGGCGGAATTGACGATTTTCAGCGCGCAGTCAAACCCAAGCCCCGCCTTGACCAAATTACCCATGATATTGGAGGCCATCGCGCCGTCCACCGCCGCCCGGCCGCCGGTTCCCATGCCGTCGCTGATAATGGCCACCCATCTGCCCCTGCCGTCCGTAAAGCAGTCGCAGCTGTCGCCGCAGAGCAGTCCGTCCCCGCAGGCGTGCTGCGCCATACCGAACAATACCCGGTACACCGGCTTTTCCGACATTTGCATACGGCAGCGGTCCTTTATCACAGAGACCATGGGCGGCTCAAACCGCCGGCCGCACACCTTGGAAATCTCCTTTGCCAGCTTCATTTTGCTGATTTTCTTTTTATCCACCGCAGGGGCCTCTATCTCCACAAACATACGGTTATAGCGGTCCACGCGGCAGCTGACCTCCGTAGGCACAACGGCCGCTTCGTGCAGCACCTGGTGGACGCGCCGTGCCGCCGTATGGTCAAACCGCTCGTACAATTCCAGCTCCTGCGCCAGCTCGCGCATCATTTCCCCCGTGGTCTCAAACTGGTTCATGACCATGGCGCGTATTTGGGCAACACGCTGTTCCGCCGCCTGGCGCATCTGCATCTCCCGGTATTTACGGTTCAAATGCGCCGCAATCTGGTTCACCCTGCCGCACCGGCTGACAAAATATCCGGGAAAATCCTCTATGCCAATGCTGGTTTTTTCCGGCAGCTTGTCCGCCGCGCTCTGCAGGGCCTGCATGGTTTCCGGCTGATTTTTCTCCCAGCAGTACACACGCAGCCCGCAGCTTTCACAGCAGTCCTCCACAGCGTCCGCATACAGCCTGTCCGCTTCCGCCGCATTGATGACCGCCAGCCGTCTGGACACCTCGGCCACAGACCGGGTCACGTCCTCCAGGGCTTTGGCGGCAAAGTCCAGGCGCATGGTAACGGTGCGCCGCAGCCCGTCTGTGCGGAGCATATCCACCGGCCGGCGGAACATGGCAATCAGCCTGCCGCCCATTTTGGCGGGCCATATCACATAGATCAGGGTAGCCGCCAGCACCTCATACAGCCCGTTTATCATATACATCTGATTGCCTATCTGCAGCGAACCAATGGCGTTGGCCAAAATAAACACCAGCACCAGCGCCGCTTTGCCCAACGGAGCAAACAGCCCCGCCATCAGTCCCGCAAAGGCGTACGCGCCGGAAATATAGCTCAGCCCCGACGTGGTCAGTCCCAGCATAACGCCGGTGGCGGTGCCGGCAATGGCGCCGCCGGCCGCGCCGCCGTACTGGGCCGCAAACAGAATCAAAATCACCGCCGCAATGCTGCCCAAAGAAATATCGTAAACCGCAATGTTATCCAGCGCCAGTATGGCTGTCCCCAGCGACAGCACAACGCAGGCCAGCTCGCCTGTGTTCAGCGTACCTACGCCCCGCTTTGCAGTCACAAGAGAAGCCGTCCGCTGAAAAAAGTAAGCGCCCCCTGCCGCAAGCACGGCTTCCGCGCTGTACATGGTCATGCTGTTTATGGTCACCCCGTTGATAAACGCCATGGCAATGCCCGTCACCAGCATGGGCACAAAGCACACCAGCGGCGTAAACAGCGGGTGGGAGCGAAGCCTTACCAGCTCCTTGAGAATTCCGCGGATCAGCGCAATGGCAATCACAGCCGCTATATAGCGAATGGGGTGCATGGCATTGGACGGCCAGATATACCCAAACAAGCTGCCCGCAATGACCGCCCACATACTGCCAAGGGGCGCGGCCGCCACCGCCGCCGCACCGAACGGCGCGTACCGCACAAACACCATGCCCCGCGCCCCCAGCAGCCCTGCTAAAAAATACATGGCGTAAAGGGCAGCGCGTTTGGTTCTCGGCGACGTCAGGATTCCTTTCAAATGGAGCCTCCTTTTCTGTGTACGCTCCATGGTTTTTCCTTTCATATGCACAACCTCCGTTATTTTCCGTCAAATCTGTTCAGTATGCTTGTCCTTTTGCTATGATTATACAGGCACGCCCCGCGCGTTCCGTGTCACAATGCGCTGTTCTTTCTTGGCGGGAAATGGCAATCCTTTGGTATGCCTGCAAAAAACGGAGACACCGTCTCTTTTCCGCTGCGGTTTCATTGATTGTTGTGCAAATTTGTGATAAAATAAAAAAATACGATGAACGGGTGTCACCGCCCGTATTTTGACAAATTACTTTGAAAGGTGCGTATTTTGACGATGGACTACCGTTTTTCCGACCGTGTGCTGGCGCTAAAGCCCTCTGTTATCCGGGAGATATTAAAAAACTCCTCCGACCCCGACGTGATCCCCTTTTCCGCGGGCAATCCCGCGCCGGAGGCCTTTCCTGCAAGGGAAATCGCCCAAATCTCCCAGGCCATCCTGCATGAGCACCCCATCGCCGCCCTGCAATACAGCATTACAGAGGGTCACCCTCCCCTGCGGCAAACCGTGTCCGCCTATATGCGCGCCCACCATCAAATCGGACGGGAAAACGACGATATCCTCATCACCTCCGGCGCACAGCAGGTCATGCAGCTGGCCTGCAAGGTGCTGTGCAACGAAAACGACGTAGTCATCTGCGAAACGCCCAGCTGTATCGGCTCCCTGAACACCTTTCGTTCCTCCAAAGCCCGTCTGCGCGGCGTCGCCGTAGAAGAAGACGGCATGGATATGCAGGCGCTGGAGCAGGCGCTGAAGGAGGAGCCCAATGCGCGGCTCATTTACACCATTCCCAATTTTCAAAACCCTACGGGCGTCACCATGAGCCTTGCCAAGCGCCAAAAAATGTACCGGCTGGCAAAGCAGTACAACGTAATGATTTTAGAAGACAATCCCTACGGGGACCTGCGCATCAGCGGCAGTCCTGTCCCGGCTGTCAAATCCTTTGACGAAGACGGCATCGTCATTTACGCAGGCTCCTTTTCCAAGGTGATTTCCCCGGGCCTGCGGGTAGGCTTTTCCATCGCGCCCAAGCCCGTTACGCAAAAAATGGTCGTCTGCAAGCAGGCGGACGACGTACACACCAATATCCTTGCGCAAATGATTTGCAACGCCTTTATCAACGACTATGATTACAGCGGCCACCTTGAGCACCTGCGGACCGTGTACCGCCGCCGCGTCCAACTGACAACGGATCTGATAAACCGGTACCTGGCGCCCTACGGCATTACGTACCACAAGGCCGAGGGCGGGCTGTTTTTGTGGTGTACCCTGCCAAAACAAGCAGATATGCAGGAATTTTGCCGGCGCAGCGCAGAGAAAAAAGTCTGCGTCGTACCGGGCAACGCGTTTTTGGTAGACGAAAGCGCGCCCTGCCAATCCTTCCGCCTCAATTTTTCCACACCAACCTTGGAGCAAATAGAAAAAGGCGTTGCCATACTGGCAGAAACAGCGGCGCAAATGCTGCGCTGAGCTGCCGCCGATAGAATCAAAGGAGAATACCATATGCCTGTCACAAACGAAACCGAGAAAAAAAAGGTCATATTCAGCGCCATACAGCCAAGCGGCACCATCACGCTGGGCAATTATCTGGGAGCGCTGCGCAACTGGATCGGCCTGCAGGACGAGTATGACTGCGTATTCGCACTGGCGGACCTGCATACCATCACCGTCCGCCAGGAGCCGGCAAAATTCCGTCAAAACACCCTGGAGGCGTACGCCCTGCTGCTGGCCTGCGGAATCGACGTGGAAAAAAGCCTGTTTTTTATTCAAAGCCATGTGCACACCCACGCGGAGCTAGCGTGGATTTTAAACTGCTACACCCAATTCGGCGAGCTTTCCCGCATGACCCAGTTTAAGGACAAATCCGCAAAGCACGCGGACAATATCAATGTAGGGCTGTTCGCCTATCCCAGCCTTATGGCCGCGGACATTCTGCTGTACCAGGCGGACATGGTACCCGTAGGCGCCGACCAAAAACAGCATTTAGAGCTTTCCCGCGACATTGCGCAGCGGTTCAACGGCCTTTACAGCCCCACCTTTACCGTACCGGAGCCGTACATTCCCCAAACCGGCGCGCGCGTCATGTCCCTGCAGGACCCCGCCAAAAAAATGTCCAAATCCGACGAAAACGTCAACGGCTGGGTCGCCGTGCTGGACAAACCCGAAGACATCCTGCGCAAATTCAAACGCGCCGTTACAGACAGCGACGGCCGTATCGCTTACGGCCCGGGCAAAGACGGCGTCAACAATTTAATGGGCATCTATTCCTGCATTACGGGAAAAACAAATGCGCAAATCGAGGCAGAGTTCGACGGCAAAGGCTACGGCGACTTTAAAACCGCCGTAGCAGAAGCGGTCATCGCGCATTTAACGCCCATCCGTGAAAAATTCACCCAATATATTGCAGACAAAGCCTATCTGGAGCAATGCTATACAAAAAGCGCACAGCAGGCGCTGGCCGTCTCCAACCGCACCCTGCGCAAGGTCATGAAAAAAATCGGCTTTATTCCAAAGCCGTTTTAGCGCATACCCCTAACAGCCGTACAAAAGAGCATATTACAGCATACAAAAAACGCGAACACAAAAAAGTGTTCGCGTTTTTATGAGTGATACATATTAGGAAAACCGACAAACGATAGTGGGAGCAACAAGCGGGAATTATCCCGCCTGCTGCAAGTCGCGGTTGATTTCCACATACTCCATGATACGGCGTAGTTCGTCGGCAAACTTAAACTTGATACTGATGTCGCCGCCCTCATACACCTTGATATAATCGACTAGTTCAATGAGAATTTCCCTTGTCAGCTTGTCGATGTTCTCGGACTTTTTGAAGGCGGTCAAAAATGGATTTTCCTCGTCAATCCCGTTTTCCAGTTTATCCCGCTCCGCTTTCAAGCTGTCGATTATCGCCATAGCCGTTTCGATTTGTTGTTCATAGTCCGCGCCCATGTGCCGGTAATCGCTATGGGTAATGTTCCCGTCTTTCCAGTCCTGATAAAGAGCTTGCTTGTACCGCATAATTCTGGCAAGCTCTTTTTCTTTTGCGTTGATCTGCTCATTCAGCCGCACAGACTGGCTTTTTTCTGCGGTGCCGCATTGATTTGGTTGATAATAGAGGAATAGTTGATCGCAAGGTGTACCTGCTGCTGGATAGCGTACAGAGTAGCCGCCTCCAGCTTGGTACTTTTTATCGAGTGCATGGTGCAAGCCTTTTTTGACAGGCTTTTGTAAGTCCCGCATTGATAGTACACATACAAGTCCTTGCTGGCAATCCGGGACATGGCCCGCCCGCAGTCGGCACAGCGAAGAAAGCCGCTGAATAGATATAATTTCTTTTACTCTCCCCGGCTTAGCCGGGGGTGTCGTTGCCCTAAAGCATACTAACAGAAAATACGGGGAACGGTTTTCAAACCGCTCCCCGCTTCTTTATATAGCCGCCGTTTAACGGGCATCCCGGTCATGCCGGTGGGGCGGCTTTTTCGGTTCGTCGTGGATGTTTTCTGTCATATAGACATTGTAGCCCTCATAGTGATAGCTGGCGTCAATGCCTTTCATATATACTTCCCGGTCGTTTACTTTATCGGTCAGGGCAGCTTTCAACAACAACTTGATTTCTACATCCTTGATCGGGCTGCGTTCCATAGCCAGCAGATAGTCCTCCTTATCCACCCGGCTCCAGTCCACCACCTGACCCAGCTCTTTTTTCAAAATGCAGTCCAGCCATATCCTCGTGCTGCGGCCATTCCCTTCACGGAACGGATGGGCGACATTCATTTCTACATATTTCTCTATGATTTCGTCAAAGGTGGATTGGGGCATTTTTCCAATATTTTGCAGCGCCTCCTCCAGATACACCACCGGGGCGAACCTGAATCCGCCCTTGGCGATATTGACCGTCCGCATTTTTCCAGCAAAGTCATAGATTTCATCAAAGAGATATTTGTGGATCGCACAAAGCCCGGCAAAGGTGCCAGTTTCAAAGGTATCCAGCAATCCTTTCTCGAAAAGCTCGCGTGCCTTGATCTTGCTGATTTTTTCTTCCGCCCTTGCCAATTCGGCAGAATCGGTAAGTCCCAGCTTGTTTTCTAATGCCATCCAAAATGCCTCCTTTCATTCTCCAGTATTTCTATATATATTAGACCAAATATACCGGTTCAAAGTCAATGAAGCCGGGATTTCGGTCCAACTTGACCCGAAGTTCTCCCATAGTCATGACCCCCGGCAAAGCCGGGAGCTTGGGAAAGCCCTAGAAGGGCATAATACAGACAACGCCCCTCAAGGGGCCACGAATGGGTCGGCCAACTGCATTGCTGACTCATGGCGGGCCCCTGAAGGGGCGTCCTTTTTATGCCTTGGTATTCTTGCTACCCGTAAACGGCTCTATGAATTCCCTCAAACTCATTTGGTCTGCTATCTAATCTGTCTCCAATTATTGTTTGATGTATTCCTGTATCTGCTTTTTATTTCGTCCTACTGTATCCACGTATATGTCAATCAGGAAAAATCCGGGCAAATATAATTCAGCTGCCCCACCTGCTTCCCGTCCCGCAGATAGATCCTCGGAACACGTTTCCCAACCAAACATACCATTTCATAATGTATGGTGCCGTTAAACGAGGCCAGCTCATCCACCGTAATCACATTGTCGCCGTCCCGGCCGAAAATCGTCACAGTCATGCCCGCCTGCGCCTGCGGAATATCCGTCACATCCAGCATCAGCTGATCCATGCACACACGTCCCACCACTCTGGCCCGCTTCCCGCATACCAGCATATCCGCGTGGTCATGCAGCAGCCTGGGGTACCCGTCGGCGTAGCCAATGGGCACGGTGGCCAGCCTGGTTTTACGCTGGGCTACAAAGCACCGCCCGTAGCTGACGCTTGTATTTTCCTCCACCGTCTTAATCATGGAAATCACGGTTTTCAGCTCCATGGCAGGTATCAAATCCAGCGGCCGCCTGATACAGCCGGAGGGCAGCAGGCCGTACAAAATAATACCGGGACGCACCATATCCAGCTGCATATCCGGGTAATCCAGCACCGCGCCGCTGTTGGCGCAGTGGCGCAGCCGAAACACAATGCCGCGGCGCTTTAACGCACCAATCGCCCCCATAAAATCCTCAAACTGGTTTTCCGTAAAAAAGTCGCCGGGCTCCCCCTCGTCCGAAACGGAAAAATGGGTAAATATCCCCTCCGGATACAGCCCCTGCATATGGCACACGCTTTCTATCTCGTCTATCACGGCAGCGTCCCGCTCCGGCACCTGGTACAAAAAACCAATGCGGCTCATGCCCGTATCCACCTTGATATGTATCTTCACCTGCACGCCGGCCGCCGCCGCGTGCTCGGCCAGCTCCCTGCCGTATTCCAAAGAGAACACCGTCTGCGAAATCCGCAGCTCATGCAGCCTTGCGGCCTCCTGGGGCGGCGTATAGCCCAAAATCAGCATATTGCCCGCAATGCCGCTTCTGCGCAGCTGTATCGCCTCCTCCAAATTAGAGACCGCGAACCAGTCCGCCCCTATGCTCTCCAGCTCCTTTGCCACAAACGAGGCGCCGTGCCCGTAGCCGTCTGCCTTTACCACACAGCAAATTTTGGTGTCCGGCCGTAAGGATTTTTTGATTTGCGTATAATTATGGCGGATCGCATCCAGGTTGATTTCCGCCCAGGTCCGTTTAAAAAAATTGTCCATGCTGCCAACTCCGGTTTGATGTAAAAATCGTCCTTCTTCTTTCATTGCCCGATTCTTTTATTATATGTCTGCAGCGAAAAATAGTCAACCGCGCAGCCGTCTTTCTTCAAAATTCACGGAACTTTTCGCCCCTGAGCGCATATACTGGAAAATGGCGTTTTTCAAACAAAGCAAACTCCAAAAACGGAAAGAAAGGTGAAAACATTTTGGAAAGCAATCTGCACATCCATTGTCCCAAAGACGTAGACAGTCATTTATTTACCAGGCTGTTCGGCAGCCTGTTTGCGGGCGGAGATTTGGACGACCTGATTTTCCACGGTGAAGAGTGGCATAAAAGCGAAAAGTAGCGCCCGTCCTGCGCTGCCCCGCATACGTACAAAAAATCCGCCTGCTTTCAGGCGGATTTTTTACGATTCCTGTCATTTAAAATAGCGCACGCCGGACTCAAACAGCTTCTGGTCCTTTTCCCCGGGCACGTTTTTATATAAATGGCGTCCAAACCGCTCAGAGTGCGCCATTTTTCCCAGCACACGGCCGTCGGGGCTGGTAATGCCCTCCACAGCGCAAACGGAGCCGTTGGGGTTCCACGCAATGTCCCCGCTGGGCTGGCCGTCCGGCGTGGTGTACTGGAACGCCACCTGGCCGTTTTCTATCAGCTGCCGCATCACAGCGTCGTCAGCCACAAAACGACCTTCCCCGTGGGACACAGGCGCTGCAAACACATCGCCCGCGTCAATGCCCGCCAGCCACGGAGATTTCACGGAAACCGCCTTGGTGTAAACCATGCGGGACACATGGCGGCCAATGGTGTTAAAGGTCAGCGTAGGCGCGTCCTGGCTCAGCTCGGTGATTTTCCCGTAAGGCACCAGTCCCAGCTTGATCAGCGCCTGGAAGCCGTTGCAGATACCCAGCATCAGGCCGTCCCGGTGCTCCAGCAAATCGCTGACCGCATCCCGGATTTTCGGGTTGCGGAAGGTCGTTGCAATAAATTTACCGGAGCCATCCGGCTCATCGCCGCCGGAAAAACCGCCGGGCAGCATCACAATCTGCGCCTGCGCAATGCCGCGCACCATTTCTTCAATGGTCTGTTCAACGTCGCCTGGCGTCAGATTCTTCACTACCAGTATTTCCGGCTGCGCACCCGCGCGCGCAAAGGCACGGGCGGTGTCTACCTCGCAGTTGGTACCCGGAAACACCGGTATCAGCACCCGCGGCTTTGCGCTTTTTATCGCCGGCGCTTTCCGGCTGCGCTGTGTGTACAGTCCAATGTCATGGGTCAGCGCCGCCGGCTGCGCCTGTGTCGGAAAAACAGGCTCCAGCGTACCGGTCCATGCGCGCAGCAAATCCTTCAGCGGCATGGCCGTCCTGGCCAGCGTGATTTCCGAACGGCCGGTAGTCTCTCCCAAAACAATGGCCTGCACCCCGCCGTCTATGGCGGTCACATCGTTCAGCTCCAAAACCAGCGCGCCGCTTGCGGGCGCAAACAGCAGTCTTTCGTCCTGAATATGGTCCGCAAACGCAAAGCCAATCTCATTGCCAAAGCACATTTTGGCAACGGCCGCCGCCGCGCCGCCTTCCTTTACTACGCTTGCCGCCCGTATCTGTCCGCGCTCCGCCATACGGAACACCGCCCGATAATACGCTTTCAGCCTGTCCCAATCCGGCAGCAGGGTATCGTCGTCCTCCGGCAGGGGCAGCAGCACAACAGTGGAGCCTGTCTGCTGGAACGCCGCAGAAATGGTCCTGCCGGCCTTGGTCATGGCAACGGCAAAGCTCACCAGCGTAGGCGGCACGTCCATGCTCTCAAAAGAACCGGACATACTGTCCTTGCCGCCCACCGCGGGCACCTCCAGCCCCAGCTGAGCAGTCAGCGCGCCCAGCAGCGCCGCCGCAGGCTTTCCCCAGCGCGCCGGCTCCTTGCGCAAACGCTCAAAATATTCCTGGAACGTCAAACGGGCAGACAGCGGGTCCGCCCCTACGGCCGCCAGCTTCGAAAGGCTCTCCGTCACGGCGTAGGCCGCCCCGTGAAACGGGCTGAACCTGGCAATACCCGGAATATACCCGTAGCTCATGGCGGTAGCATCGTCCGTTTCTCCCTTTTCCAGCGGGATTTTTGCCACCATGGCCTCCTCCGGCGTCAGCTGATATTTGCCCGCAAACGGCATATGCACCGTTCCCGCGCCGATGCTCGCATCAAAGCGCTCCGCAAGACCTTTCTGAGAAGCCACCTCCAAACGGGCCAGATTCTCATAAAACGCCTCTGTCACCGGCTTGCCCTGCAAGCATTCCGGCACCATGGCCCTGTAATATTCCTTCGGGTCCGGCGCGGCAATGACCGCCTGCGCCGTCTGGGTCACACCGTTGGTATCAAGAAACGCGCGGCTCAAATCCACAATGGGCTTTCCGCGCCAGAACATTTTCAATCTCGGCTCCGCGGTCACGTGCGCCACCACCTGGGCATGGAGATTTTCCTCCCTTGCCGCCTGTATAAACGCATCTGCGTCCTTTGGCGCCAAAACCACCGCCATACGCTCCTGCGATTCGGAAATGGCAAGCTCCGTGCCGTCCAGCCCCTCATATTTTTTAGGGACTCGGTCCAAATCGATACGCAGGCCGGCCGCCAGCTCTCCAATCGCAACGCAGACGCCGCCGGCGCCAAAATCGTTGCAGCGCTTAATCAAGCGGGACACCGCGCCGTTGCGGAACAGCCGCTGGATTTTGCGCTCGGTGGGCGGATTGCCCTTTTGCACCTCCGCGCCGCACAGCTCAATGGAATCCGTGGTGTGCGCCTTGGAGGAGCCGGTGGCGCCGCCGCAGCCGTCGCGGCCGGTCGCCCCTCCCAGCAGTACAATCACATCGCCGTCCTGCGGCACGCCGCGCACCACATTCTGTTTAGGAGAAGCGCCTATCACCGCGCCAATCTCCATGCGCTTTGCCATATACCCCTCATCATACAGCTCCGTCACCTGTCCGGTCGCCAGTCCTATCTGGTTGCCGTAAGCGCTGTAGCCGGCCGCCGCCGTTGTCGTGATCATACGGGTGGGCAGCTTGCCCAGCAGGGTCTCCTCAAAGGGCGTGCGCGGGTCGCCGGAGCCTGTGACACGCATCGCCTGGTAAACGTACGCCCTGCCGGAAAGCGGGTCGCGTATCGCGCCGCCCAAGCAGGTGGCCGCGCCGCCAAAGGGCTCTATCTCCGTGGGGTGATTGTGGGTCTCATTTTTAAACTGCACCAGCCACTGCTCCGTTTTCCCGTCTATTTCCACCGGCACCTCAATGGAGCAGGCATTGATCTCCTCACTGATATCCAAATCGTCCAGCTTGCCCTGCCCGCGCAGCAGCTTTGCGCCGATGACCGCCATATCCATCAGGGAAACCGGCCGGTCCGTTTCCCCGTATACGGTCCTGCGGGCGTCATAGTAGGCTTTCAGCGCCTGCTCAATGGCATGGCTGATTTTCCCCTTCTGTATCTCAATGGAAGTCAAAGACGTAAAAAAAGTGGTATGGCGGCAATGGTCCGACCAATAGGTGTCTATCACCTTCAGCTCGGTCACATAAGGGTCCCTTTTTTCCTCATTTTTAAAGTAATCGCGGCAAAATTTCAAATCGTCCATCGTCATGGCAAAGCCCATGCCGCGGTAATACTTCTCCAGCGTAGCGTCGTCCCAGCCAATCAGCCCGTTTACCTGCTCCACATCCTCCGGCGCTTCCGTTTCCATATCCAAGGAAGCAGGCTTTTCCATAGAGGCCAAACGGGATTCTATGGGATTGATCAGATAATTCCGGATTTTCTCCATCTCTGCCCGGGACACCTCGCCTTTTATGGCAATGACCCGCGCCGCGGCCACCCTGGGCCGTTCCCCGTGGGTCAGCAGCTGCACGCACTGGGCCGCAGAATCCGCCCGCTGGTCGTACTGCCCCGGCAAATACTCCATGGCAAACACCTGCCACTCCTCCGAAAACCGCAGGTCCTCCCCGTACAGCCTGTCCACGTTGGGCTCGGAAAAAATCGTGCGGTTTGCCGCCTGCTGCTCCTGCTGAGACAGCCCCTCCACATCGTAACGGTGCAAAAGGCGCAGCGCCTGTATTCCTTTTATCCCCAGATTTTCCGTCAAATCCGCCTGTATCTGCTTTGCCTCCACATCAAATCCCGGTATTTTTTCCACAAATATTCTGGTAACTGACATAGTTCCTCCCATTTTATCCTGCCTTTTCAGGCCCGTCTTTTCCTTACTGATCATCGCTCCCCCGCATATTTGCAGAGGGTAAACGACCCGGCCGGCGCCAAACGCATCCCGCGGCAAACCGCGGCCGGCCTTTGTCACACGGCGCGTTCCGGCCCGCCGTGCATAGCAAGCATATCCTTTATTTCATCCATCCGCCTGACCGCGTCCGTATAGCCCATATCAAAAATCGCCATCAGCGTGTCCGAATCCTTTTCATAACGGCTGATGTCAAGGGGCTTCTGGGGCAGCAGCACAATGGCCTTGTCCTTCTGCGCCAGCCTGCTGCAAAATACCCGCTGCTCATTATAAACGTCCCCGCGTCTGTTCATCGCCTTTCTCAGCGCCGGGTACTTGTGATATCTGACCTTCATCAGCGCCTGAGGGAACTCCGGCTTTGTGCTTTTGCGGTAGCCTGCATCCCTTGTCAGCACGACCACATTAAAATCGTTGCCGTCGCAAACGGAGCGCTCTATGGGAATGGGCACGGCAATGCCCCCGTCCAGCAGCTGGTACGGCCCCACCTTTACAATGCTGGACAAAAACGGCAGCGAGCTGGAAGCCCTTACGGCGCCCATGGCCTCGTCCATTTCGTCCTTGGAAAAAAACACGGGCAGACCCGTTTCAATATTGGTCGCGCCCGCGTAAAACCGGACCTGCGATTGACGGAAGGCTTCATAATCAAAGGGCAGTATCGTATGGAACAAATCGCCGAAAATATAATCAAAATCAAAAATACAGCCATGCTTGATAAAATTCTTCACACTGACGTATTTGTCCCCCTGCACATACTGGTAAAAAATATCATGGTTGCGGTAAGCCTGTCCGGAAATATAGCTCAGCGCGTTGCAGGCTCCCGCAGAAACGCCGTATATGCTGGAAAAATGCACGTGATGATCCTCAAATGCGCAAAGCACGCCGGCCGTATAAGAGCCGCGCATACCGCCGCCCTCCAGCACAAGGCCCACCGCCATAGGCTCCGCCTCCTTTATCCTGATTCATGTATTTTCATTATAATAGAAAGCCTGTTTTTTTACAAGCCTTGCCCAAAAGTGAAAAAAACAAAAATAAATACCGCAATATACTTGATTTTGCCGCCGGTTTTAGGTATAATAGGGCAGTATCATTCGGACGTTTAGCTCAGCTGGTAGAGCATTTGCTTGACGTGCAAAGGGTCAGCGGTTCAAGTCCGTTAACGTCCACCATACTGCGGATAACGGCAAACGCCCGTTATCCCAAAATGAAGCACTTAACCCGTTAAATGCTTCATTTTGGGATAACCGCCAAAGCCGCGCCGCCATTTTGCATTTTATCACAACACAGCCTGCAAGGCCTGCATTTATAAGTTTATACAATATTCATATGCGGCAATATTTCCGAATACTTGTTTTAGCTTATAATTTGTTCTGTGTGAATACATATTGCCAAACATCAGCATTTCCCAATTTCAGGAAAGTGTGAATTTCAAAATTATGTATTCAAAAAATGCGCGCAGTTCTCACAAACACGTCCATGGGGTATGTTGCATTCGTTCCACATAGCCTGCGGGCGTTTTTTTATTTTTCCGCCCTTTCCCCAAAAGCCGCTTTTTTGCAGGCTTATTTGCAAAGGGGAATTGCTGTGCCATGCCTTTTGTGGTATAATGGTAGGCAAAGAAATTTTATCTGAAATACCCCGTATCATTTTAAACAATATGTTTATTGACAACCATAACCGGCAGTGCTAATATTGGATATTATATCACTATGATATGGGTAAGGACACAGGAGGAATACAGTATGATATTTGATTCTTTGGCAGAAATACTCACTGCCAGATACGGCTTTGAACGTGCGGAGATCACCATGGAGACCGGCCTGCGCGAGCTGGGCCTGGACTCCCTTGACGTTATCGACATCCTGGTGGAGCTGGAAGAGCAGACGGGAAAAGAAATAGAATTGGAGCAAAAAGTCGAAACCGTCGGAGAGCTTGTACGGTACATCGAAAAAAAATGCCAGGAAGACGCATGACCGCGCCGCTTCCAATTTTAATACCCGACAATTTGATATAAAAGGAGTGTGATCGTATGAAACGTGTCGCTGTAACAGGGCTTGGAGCGATTACCCCGCTGGGAAACAATGTATCCGAATTTTGGGACAACCTGACCAAAGGCGTCTGCGGCATCCGTAAGATCACAAAATTTGATACCGCCGACTATAAAGTCAAGCTGGCAGCAGAGGTACACCAATTCGACCCTTTGCAGTACATGGACAAAATGGAGCTGCGCCACACCGACCTTTACGCCCAGTACGCCATAGCCGCGGCCTGCCAGGCCATGGAGGACAGCGGCATCCAAAACACCGTAGCGCCCGAGCGCATCGGCGTATACATGGGCTCCGGCATCGGCGGCATGAGCACATTCATGTCAGAGCATACGGCCCTTTTGGAAAAAGGCCCCCGCAAGGTCTCCCCTTACTTTATCCCCATGATGATCGCCAACATCGCCTCCGGCATGATCGCTATCCGCTTCAACTGTAAAAATTCCGCCATGCCGGCAGTCACGGCGTGCGCCTCCGGCACCAACGCCATCGGCGAAGCCATGCGCATGATCCGCCACGGCTATGCCGACGCCATGATCGCCGGCGGTGCAGAAGCAACCATCAACGAAATCACCGCGGCCGGCTTTACCAATATGCGGGCCTTGTCCGTTATAGACGACCCCAAAACCGCCTGCCTGCCCTTTGACCGGCGCCGCAGCGGCTTTGTTATGGGCTAAGGCGCCGGCGCGCTGGTGCTGGAGGAATGGGAACACGCTGTCAACCGCGGCGCACCTATTTATGCCGAGCTGTGCGGCTATGGCTCCACCTGCGACGCTTACCACATTACCGCGCCCCAGCCGGAAGCAGAGGGCGGCGCCCGCGCCATTGCCGACGCCTGGCAAGAGCTGAACATGGACACCGAGCAAATCTATATCAACGCCCACGGCACCGGCACCCCCCTCAACGACAAGGCGGAAACCATCGCCATCAAAAAAGCCCTGGGCGAAAGCCTGGCGCGCAAAGCGCTGGTCAGCTCCACAAAATCCATGACGGGCCATATGTTCGGCGCGGCCGGCGCGGCGGAGGCCATCGTTTCCGTCCTTGCCCTGCGGCACCAAACGGTCCCGCCCACCATCGGGCTTATCCAGCCCGACCCGGAATGCGACCTGGACTACGTGCCGTTAACGGCGCGCAAAGCCGCAATCGAGGCTGCTTTGTCCACCTCGCTGGGCTTTGGCGGGCACAATGCCTGCATCGCGTTTCGCAGAACAGGCGGTGAACAGCAATGAGCGGTAAAATCGTAATCACCGGCATGGGCGCCGTTACACCGGTGGGCATCGGCGTGGAAACCTACTGGAACAACCTGATTTCCGGCGTGTGCGGCATCGGAGACATCACCTGTATGGACGCCTCCGCGCTGCCTATCAGGCAGGCCGCGGAGGTACGCGGCTTCCAGCCCAAGGAGCACCTGCCCGGCAAGCTGACCCACGACCTGGACACCTTTATGCAGTACGCATACGTAGCGGCGGAAGAGGCCATCCGGCAAAGCCGCATTGAATTTTTCCACCCTTACAGAACCGGCATCGTCATGGGCACCGCTTTGGAGGGGCTCACCCTTGCCACCTCTACCCAGGAGGAGCTTTCCGCCGGCGGCAGGCACGTCAGCCCTAAATTCCTAACCAAATATATGGGCAACATCGCGGCTTCCCAATTGTCCATTCATTACGGCATCAAAGGCCCCAGCCTCACGGTGACCACGGCCTGTTCCTCCGGCGGGGACGCCGTCACTGTCGCCTCCATGCTGCTAAAGGCAGGCATGGCAGACACCATTGTCGTCATGGCGGGCGAATCCGCCGTCAATCCGGTGCTCATACAAAGCCTGGCCATCAGCGGCGCCCTTTCCCGCACAGGCATGAGCCGGCCCTTTGACCAAAAACGCGACGGCTTTGTCATCGGCGAGGGCGGCGGCGCCTTGATTCTGGAAACAGAGGAGCACGCGCGGCAGCGCGGCGCCACCGTTTACGCGGAGCTGCTGGGCTGCGCCAACAACACGGACGCCTTCAATCCCGTAGCCCCGGACCCCGACGGCATCGGCGCGGCGGAATGTATGCGCCTTGCCCTGCAGCAGGCCGGCTTAAAGCCGGAGGACGTCGGCTATATCAACGCCCACGGCACCGCGACCGTCAAAGGGGACATTGCCGAATGCTTTGCCATTCGCGCCGTATTCGGCGATTACCCGGTGCCGGTCAGCTCCACAAAGGGCGCAACCGGCCATTTAATGGGCGCGGGCGGCATTACAGAATGCATCGCCTGCATCAAAGCGCTGGAAACCGGCATTCTGCCGCCCACCATAAACTGCGACGAAATCGACCCGGTATGCAACGTGCATTTGATTGCCGGCCAGCCAATGAAAAAACAAATCACAGCCGCCATGTCCAACGCCCTTGGCTTCGGCGGTCAAAACTCCAGCATCCTTGTTGGAACATATCAGAGGTGAATTATGGGATACACATATGACGCAGAAAACTTCAAGGAAATTTTCGAGAAAAACTTTACCTGGCTCAATGGATTCATGCGCAATGTGCGCCGTTTTCCTGACAAAACCGCAATGATCGACCCGTTGGCCGGGCAAAGCTGGACCTATACACAGCTGAACGAGACCTGCAACCGCCTTGCCAACGCCCTGCAAAAAGACGGCGTGGGCAAAAACGACGTGGTTTTGTTCCAGCTGCTCAACTCTCCCCAGTTTGCGTTTTGCTATATCGCGCCGCAAAAGCTGGGCGCCATCGATTCCCCGGCCAACTTTAACCTTGCGCCGGGCGAAACGGCCCGTTTGATAGACCACAACCGCCCCAAGGTGTATATTTACGACTGCGAAATCAAAGAAACCGCCCACAAAGCGCTGGAGCTTTGCCAGCACCGCCCGGACGTCATTCTGGCGGTGGACTATCAGGGCGAACGTCCCGCGCTGCCCCAGGGCCACATCTTCTTTGACGATTACATCAAGGACGCCGGCACCGCCGACCCGGTCATGAAAGAGGAGCCGAACCTGTATGACGAAGTGACCCGGCTGTATACCTCCGGCACAACGGGACTGCCCAAAAGCGTCCCGCTGAACAATGCAAACGAGGTCCTGTCCGCCCACGACGTTATCATGCATTTCCCGCTGTCCCCGCTGGACGTTACCATGAATATGTCGCCCTGGTTCCACCGTGGCGGCCTGCACTCCGGCGGTTTAACGCCTACCTTCTATGTAGGCGCGTCCTGCGTGGTTTTAAGAATCTTCAGCACCAAGCTGTGCATGGAATATACGGAAAAATACGGCGTAACGTTCCTTATCGGCTCCCCGTCCGCCCTGAACAGCCTGGTGACCCGTCAGGAAAAACACCCTGCCGACTTGTCCCACTTAAAGGGCATCGTGACCATGGGCAGCCCGTTGGAAAAAGAAGCCTGCATCCGTTACCAAAAGGAGCTGACTCCGAATATTTTCAACGGCTACGGCACCACAGAAACCTTCTGGAACTGCTTCCTGCGTCCTTACGACCTGCCTGAAATGGCAGGCTCCGCCGGACGCGCCTGCACAGACGACGAGGTGCGCATTGTCCGCGTATACGAGGACAGGCGCGCCGAGCCGGACGATTTGGTCCCCATGGACGGCAAAACCTCCGGAGAAATCATCATTTTCCCGTGCTTCAAATCCACATTGACGTACCCGGGCAACGAAGAGCTGACAAAGGATAAATTCTACAAAGGCTGGCTGTATACCCACGACCTGGGCACCTGGGACGAGAACCAGTACATTACCGTGGCCGGCAGAAAAGACGACATGATCATCAGCAGCGGCGAAAACATTTATCCCGCGCAAATCGAAGAGGTCATCAACTGCCATCCGGGCGTTGCGGACTGCATTGTGACCGCTGTGCCGGACAAAGCCCGGGGCGAAGCCGTGGTGGCTTACGTGGTCCCCAAGGACAGCGCCCTTACCATTAAGGAGCTGAACAAATACTGCGCCAATCACCCGGACCTTTCTGCGTACAAATGCCCGCGGTTCTACTGCTTTGTAGAATCCATTCCGTATAATGCCACAGGCAAAAAGCTGCATTATGTGGTAAAGGCAAAAGCACCGGAGGATTTGGAAAACGGACTGCTGCAAAAACCCTGATTCGGTCTTTTGTATAAAAGAAAGAAAACCTCCCCATGCGAAAATTTTCTGCGCATGGGGAGGTTTTTTCAAGCTGTATTTGCGGCCGTATAAGAGGGAACTAAACGCGCCGTTTTGTGACGGTAAACACCGCTTTTTTGCAGGCTTCCCCCGCAAATCGGTACCCTTCCGGCGCGGGGCGAACAAAACGAACACACAGGACCCTGTCCGCCGTATACAGCCGGTCATAAAACGCCTGTTTTCCCGGTCTGCGGACAAAAACCAAAGCCGCAAAATGCAGTCATACTGCGGGTTATAGGCAAAAAGCGGTCTGCCGCTGTCCGCGGGATTGCAGCTGCCGCAAACACAACATACTGCCGTATAAAAAAGCGGCCGCGCTTTTCACAGAAAGCGCGGCCGCTTTTGCGGCACTATGCCTGTAAACACTGCCCCATCACCGGGCAGCCCTGCTTGCACAAATCACAAATGTGCAAACAAAATCACGGATTCTAAATCAAAGATAAGCAACATATTCTCCGGAAATCCAGCCAATGCGGTCAGCGCCAAAGGACACCTGGTACCAACCGTTCTGCTGCTGCAAAATGGTAAACTGGTAACCGTTGTTTACCTGGAACATGACGCTGTCATTGGTAGAAGGACCGGTGCGCACATTTACCGTGCTGCCTGTGCATACGCCTCTTTGGCCGGCCGGCAGTGTAAAGCGTCCGCTGTATTCATCGCCCAAATACATATAGTTCATGTCTACCCGGCCTTCAATACCCGGAACACTGCCGGACGAAGTATACTGCCACAGCCTTGCAGGGTACGGCCAGTCGTAAGTAACAGACCTGCCGTAATTGGCGACCCAAATGTCATAGCCCGCGTTTTTCAGCATTTGATAATCAAATTTATTCTTCAGGAAATTCGGGTTGGAATAAATCATAGGCGTATAGCCGGCAGCTTCTATTTTCCGGCACCAGGCAAGCGCCATTTCGGACAATTGCTG
Source organism: uncultured Clostridia bacterium (assembly GCA_944384795.1). Lineage (GTDB taxonomy): Bacteria > Bacillota > Clostridia > Oscillospirales > Acutalibacteraceae > UMGS1071. Next base: position 22,462 of record CALWUX010000042.1, read on the forward strand.
GCGGCTGAGACCGGCTACTGCATTGGCTTCTTCAATGTCGTAAATCACATAAGAATCCACATGACGTCCGCCTAACCAGGCAAGGCACGCGTCTGCCTCCAGCAGTGCCTCCGATGCATTGGTTGCATAGCTGTACTGGTAAACGCTTACGGGAATACCCTGCGCACGGGCGCCGGCATAATTCTTCTCAAAGTAGGGGTCCTTTTGTGTTTGCAGATCCATCCAGCCAAAGCCGATGCGGATAATAGCAAAATCTACCAAACCGCTTGATTTTGCCGCTGCCCAGTCGATATTTTTCTGCCATTGGGAAACGTCGATGCCGTGCAGTACGCTTTTCTGCTCTACAGATACCGGCATAAACGTCCATTGCTGGTTGATACCGCCGTTGTATTCATAATCCACTACGTACTGGCCGTTGTTCATGTTGCCGTACAGCAAATCCATAGCATGGTTATTGGCCATATTGCGGATATAATAATATCCCTGCGCAGATTTTGCAATATACCACCTTTGGTTTGCACCTCCGTGCCAGCTCCATTGCTCGTACTGGTTGGTGCTGTTATTGTAATCCAGCACCAGGCTGGAATTTACATTCGTCAGACGCACCGTACCGTCGCTCTGGTTTTCCAGCCGCCATTTTTGGTTGTTGCCGCCGGTGGCTTCCCATTGGGTTACCTTATCTCCGCCAATGACGCCTTCTCCGTATACCTCTAAATTTTTGCCGCTGACGGCCGAGCGTATCTCATAAATTCCGTCTGCCATTACCTGGGTGGTGCCGGGGTCTGTTGGCACAAACTCCCACCCCTGGTTTACGTCCCTGCTAAACGGACTGCTTACCACATAAGAGCCGTCTGCCATGGTGCCGTTTTGCAAATGCATGGCATATCCGTTTAACTGATTTTGAATATAATAGATTCCCGCTGTTTCCGATTTGGAGATTCCCCATCTCTGATTGGCTCTGCCGTGCCAGCTCCACTGCTCGTATTGACCGGTGCTTCCGTTATAGTCCAGCACCAGGCCGGAATTGACGTTGGTAATGCTGACCGTACCGTCGCCTTGGTTGACGACGTGCCATTTCTGGTTTTTACCGCCGGTGGAGTACCATTGGGTAACCTTTGCCCCGCCGTCAAAGCTGACGCCGTACACCTCCAGATTTTTGCCGCTGACCGTTGAGCGTATCTCGTAATAGCCGTCGGCAATAATGGGCGCCGGTGTGGTTGCTGTAATTTGCCACTGCTGGTCAGTGCCTCCGTCATAAACAGCAGGTCTTACATAATCTCCGTTGGAATTGTTCAGCACGCTTACGGAATTGTCGTCGGACATACTCCTGATAAAATAATTGCCGTCAGCAGACATGGAAACAGACCACCGCTGATTTGCCTGGCCGTGCCATTGCCATTGCTCATAGCCTTTGGTGCTGCTGT
>CALWUX010000043.1 GCA_944384795.1 uncultured Clostridia bacterium
ACCTTTAACTGTATGAAGCAGGCCGCGCGCCCCATGATGAAGCAGAAATACGGTAAAATCATCAATATGGCCTCTGTGGTGGGGCTGACGGGCAACGCGGGACAGGTCAATTACGCCGCCAGCAAGGCCGGCGTGATAGGTATGACCAAATCCATGGCCAAGGAGCTTGCCAACCGCGGCGTGACCGTAAATGCCATTGCTCCCGGTTTTATCAAGACCGCGATGACCGACGTGCTGACCGATGAGGTGAAAGCCGAGGTGCAGCGTGTGATACCCATGGGCATTATGGGCGAGCCAAAGGACGTTGCCGATTTGGCCGCGTTTTTGGCAAGCGATCATTCCCGCTATATTACAGGCCAGGTCATCAATGTGGACGGCGGCATGGTGATGTGATTGGGGCAGGATCAAAATTTCCGCCGGCAGGGGCGGAGAAAAGGAGCAGAGAATGAAAAGACGCGTAGTGATTACAGGCATCGGCGCCCTCACGCCCATAGGCAATGATCCCGGGGAGCTGTGGGAGTCTGTGAAAGCAGGCCGGTGCGGCATTGATTTTATTAAAAATTTTGATACCAGCCAGCATAAGGTGAAAATTGCGGCGGAAATCAAAAATTTTAATTTGGACGACTATATTGAAAAACGGGACGCAAAAAAGATGGATACCTATTGCCAGTACGCGGTCGTTTCCGCCAAGCAGGCCTTTGCGGATTCCGGGCTGGAGATTGAGAAAATTGACCCGGAGCGCTTTGGGGTCATTTATTCCTCGGGCGTTGGCGGCATTGGCACCATGGAGCGGGAGCACAGCCGCGCGCTGGAGAAAACCCATGACCGGGTATCTCCGTTTTTTGTGCCCATGCTGATTGTCAATATGGGCGCGGGCTGCATTGCCATTGAGCTTGGGGCAAAGGGTATTTGCACCTGCGTGGTGACGGCGTGCGCCAGCGCCACCAACGCCATCGGCGACGCTTTTCGTCATATTCGGGACGGTTATGCCGATATTATTTGTACCGGCGGCAGCGAGGCTTCTGTGACAAAGCTGGGCATTGGCGGCTTTACCTCCATGAAGGCGCTGACGGAGTGCAACGATCCCAAACGGGCTTCCATTCCTTTTGACAGGGAGCGTTCCGGCTTTGTGATGGGCGAGGGCAGCGGCGCTTTGATTTTGGAGGAGCTGGAGCACGCCAAGGCCCGCGGCGCAAATATTTATGCTGAAGTCGTAGGTTACGGCGCTACGTGCGATGCGTTCCACATGACCCTGCCCGTACCGGACGGCAGCGGCGGCGCCCGCGCGATGAAGGGTGCGTTGGAGGACGCGGGCGTTTTGCCGGAGCAGGTGGATTATATCAATGCCCATGGTACCTCTACGCCACCGAACGACAAGGGCGAGACCATGGCCATCAAAACGACCTTTGGCAGCCATGCGTATCGGCTGGCGGTCAGCTCTACAAAAGCCATGACCGGCCATTTGCTGGGCGGCAGCGGTGCGGTGGAGGCCATTATTACCGCAAAAGCCTTGCAGGAGGGCTTTATCCCCGCGACGATCAATTACCAGGTGCCGGATCCGGAGTGTGATTTGGATATTGTGCCGAATGTGGGACGGGAGCAGGATATTCAGTATGCCATGTCCAATTCGCTGGGCTTTGGAGGACACAACGCGGCGATTTTGCTCAAAAAGTATAAAGGAGACTGACATGGAATTAAACAGCAATCAGATACAGGAGATCATTCCGCACCGGTACCCGTTTTTGCTGGTGGACAGGATTACGGAATTGGAGCCGGGCGTCAGGGCAAAGGGTATAAAATGCGTAACGGCCAACGAAATGCATTTTATGGGGCATTTTCCGCAGCACCATGTGATGCCGGGGGTTTTGATTATTGAAGCCCTGGCGCAGGTGGGTGCGGTGACGGTGCTTTCTGTGGAGGAAAACAAAGGAAAGATTGCGTTTTTTGGCGGCATTAAGGAGGCGCGCTTTAAACAGCAGGTACTGCCCGGCGACGTGCTGGAAATGGAAGTGGAAATGGTAAAAATGCGCGGCCCTGTGGGCATTGGCTCTGCCGTTGCCAAGGTAAACGGCAAGGTGGCCTGCAAGGCGGAGCTGACCTTTGCCATAGGGGAATGACGGACCATATACGGAAAAAGGAGAGACGCTGTTAAAGCGTCCTTTTTTTATTTATGGCGTTTTGGGCAGGTGCTGTACAGAAAAGGGCAAAAGAAAACAGCCGATGCAGTGATTGCATCGGCTGTTGCTATTCGTTGGATTTCAGCGATTCGATCATATCTATTTTTTTGACTTTAAAGGACATGACCACCATGACGAGAATGGCAAACAGCAGGGTTATCAGCACGGAGGCTACGTAGCTGAGCCAGCCGACGCCGCGCCCGAACATGACCAGGTCCAGCTCGATGATTTCTACAATGAAGCTGGTCATCAGGGTGCCTACGCCTAATCCCACGGCAATGCCGAGCAGGGTGAGGATAATATTTTCCCGGAAAACGTAGCTGATGGTCTCTTTCATATTAAAGCCCAGCACCTTGATGGTGGCGATTTCCCGCACGCGCTCTTCGATATTGATATTGGTAAGATTGTAAAGCACTACAAACGCCAGCGCGCCGGCAGTGAGCACAATGACCGCAACGATGGCCTGCATACTGGTGATGGTGTTGTTGAACTGGTCTATGATGGTATCGTTGTAGGACAGCGCCATGATGTCGCTGCGGGTCAGGAAGTCGTCGGCGATTTCGCTTTTGACGCTGTCGTCTAAATTGGGGACGATGGCAAATGCATTTGAGAAGGTGACGGGCTTGCCGAATACCTGCTCATAAACTGCCGGCGGCATATAGATATAATGGTACGCGTAATTTTCCGTAATGCCGGTGATGGGCGCCTGGTAATCTTTGTTATTGACCCGGAAGGTAACGGCGTCGCCGATATTCAGGCCCAGCTTCATGGAGATTTTTTCTGTGATGATGACGCCGTCGTCGCTCATTTGCAGCTTTTGGCCGCTGGTCCTGTTTTTCAGCTCAATATAGGAGGGGAATGCTTCCGTGGATTCCGGTACCACCAGGTAGGCGTCCATGGTGACGGAATTGTCCGCGTTATGGGGGGTGGCGGACTGCATGGAGACAAGAATGTTCTGCTTTGTGTTTTTGTTTTCATTCAAATAGGTTTTGAGCGTTTGGGCCTCTTCCGCGCTTTTTTCTTTATTGAATACAATGGTGGCGTTATAGTGGGTGATGTCTACAAATTGCTTTTGGCCGATGACAGAAACGGAGTCGTTGAGGCCAAAGGCGGCAATAATCAGCGCGGTACAGCCCGCAACGCCCAGCACCGTCATAAGAAAGCGGATTTTATAGCGGAACAGGTTGCGTGCCGTTACCTTGGAGGTAAAGCTGAGGTGCTTCCAGATGACGCCGATGCGCTCGAGCAAAATGCGCTTGCCCGGTTTTGGCGCTTTGGGGCGCATGAGTATGGCCGGCTGGACCCGCAGGGAGTTGTAGCAGGCCAGAATGGAAACAAAGGACGTACACGCAATGGCCGCGATGACCGCCAAAAACGGGAACAGCCACGGTACGGTGTATATCAGCTCCGGCAGGGCGGGGTACATGGCGCCGTATGCCATGTAGATCATGCTGGGGAACAGGAAAATGCCCACCACAAGACCTACGGCGCAGCCGATGATGCCTGCAAGGAACGAATAGACAAAGTATTTGCCCGTAATGGAACGGGACGAGTAGCCCAGCGCTTTTAACGTACCGATTTGGATACGCTGGTCCTCTACCATGCGGGTCATGGTCGTCAGGGTGACAAGGATTACAACGGCGATGAAGAATACGGGGAAAATGGTGGCAACGGCGTCTACACGCTGGGTGTCCGATTCAAAATCGCCGTAGCCGGGGTTGTCGTCCCTGCCGAAAATGTACCATTTCAGCTCATCGAAGGAATCCAGCTGTTTTTGTGCGTCGTCGATTTGCGCTTTTGCGTCCGCAAGAGAGCGGTTGGTCTCTTCCACGGCTTTGTCGTAGTCCTGCTGGCCGGCTTCCAGCTCTGCAGCCGCCTGCGTTAATTCCGCCTGGCCGGCTTCCAGCTCTGCGGCGCCGACGGCACGCTGGGTTTCATATTGCTCCCGCTGCAGGCGCAGCTGGTCGATACCGGCCAGATACTGCATTTGGCTGTCGTTTAAGGTTTGTTCGGCCTGTGCAAGCGCTTGCTTGCCCTGGTTCAGCTGTGCCTCTCCAGCGGCGAGCTCCTGCTTTTTGCTGTTGAGCAGGGCCTGTTGGCTTTCCAGCTCCGCTTTGCTCTGTGCCAAGGTTTGTTTGCCGGCTTCCAGCTGTGCTGCGGCGCTGCTGAGCGCCGTTTGCGCCTGCTGGAACAGCATGGGGAGCATGGCAAGCTCTGTGCTGGAGAGCAGGGGAGGTACGGGCTGGCCCTGGGCGATGGCTTCTTCGGCGGCCTGGATGCGGCTGTCTACCATGGTTTTTATGGATTGCAGCAGAGTGAGGGTGCCGGTATCGTCCTGATTTTCCTGGAGCAGTGCGATGTAGTCTGCCAGCATGGCGGAGAGAGGGTAAGCAAATTCCAGCTGTTTTTCCGGCTGGTACAGTTCGCCGCTGGCCGCAAGGGCGTTGTAGTCCTGCTGCATTTGGGCAAGCTGGGCGGAAATCTGCTCCAGCTTTTGCTGTGATTGTTCCAGCTGCGTAGCGCCTGCGTGATATTGGTTCCACCCGTTTTGCAGCTGGCGTTCGCCGTCGGCAAGCTGGGCTTTGCCGTCGTTGACGGCCTGCTCCGATTGGGCAAGCTGTTCCCGGGATTGGGCAAGGGCGGCAAAGCCGTCGTCCAGCTGCTGTTTTGCGTCTGCAAGCTGTGCTTCGGCGGCGGCAAAGCCCTCCGCGGCCGCGGCGTCGCCTGCTGCAAGCTGTGCCCGGCCGTCGTCCAGCTCCTGCTGTCCCTGCGCTAACTGTGCCCGGCCGTCTTCCAGCTGGAGGCGCGCGTCATTGAGCTGCCGCTGTGCCTCGTTCTGTCCGTTTTCGTAGTCGATATTGGCCTGCGCCAGCTCCTGACGGGCTTCCTTTAAAGTGGTTTGCTCAAAGTTGGTTACGCGTTGGCTGCCCAGTTCGTCCAGCTGTGCGTCCATTTCTTTCATGGCGTTTTTGTATTCCTCGCTGTATGCGGAAACGCCTGCTTTGCTCATATCGGTTTGTACGTAGACCTCTGTATAGGACTGGTACGCGAAATTTTCCTGGGGAAGCATGAAAAAGCAGTACAGGGTGTCGTCGCCTACGTTGGTCTGGCCCCTGTCTGCGGAGATGTACATGGGGGATTCCGCAATGCCCACGACGGTGTAGGTATCGCGGTGCAGGATCTCGGACAGCGCCTGCTCGCCTACGGAGGGGGCAAAGCGGACGGTGCTGCCGATGGTGATGGATTCGTTTACGGCGCGGGAATGGTCCACCACGCACTCGTTGGGCGCCTGGGGCATTCTGCCCTCGATGATGACCGGCTGGTTCAGCGTGGGATACCCGGAGTCTTCAGGGGGGATTGCCATGACCTTGACCGTTACGTTGCGGTTTTCCTGCTGCAAAATCACGTCTGCGGAATAGGAGGGCATGATCTCGGCTACGTGCTCCATATTGGAAATGGCCTGCAGGTCGTCTTCTGTAAAGCCGAAGGTGGATTGCAGCTTGAAGTCCATTAAATTCTGTTGGGCAAAATAATTGTCTGCGGTTTGCAGCATACTGGGGCTGGCGCATTTGATGCCGACGAAAAAGCCCACGCCCAAGGCGATGATAATCAAAATGGAAATGAAGCGGTTGATAGAATGCCTGATTTCACGAAGTGTATCCTTCCAAAGAGCTCCGCTCATAGAATGCTCACCCTTCCTTTAGGGATATTTTTAGTGGGATCACCACTCGATTTGCTCGATTGGAACCGGATTTTCGTTATAAACATTGCTGATCACCCTGCTGTTTTTCATGGTAATGATGCGGTTGGCCATGGGGGTGATGGCATGGTTGTGGGTAATCAGGATAACGGTCATGCCGTCGCGGTAGCAGGTGTCCTGCAGCAGCTTTAAAATGGTTTTGCCCGTATTGTCGTCCAGAGCGCCGGTGGGTTCGTCGCAAAGCAGCAGCTTTGGATTTTTGGCAAGGGCGCGGGCGATGGAGACCCGCTGCTGCTCGCCGCCGGATAGCTGGGAGGGGAAATTGCCCATGCGGTCTTTGAGGCCGACGTTTGTCAAAACGGTTTCCACGTCCAGGGGGTCTTTGCAGATTTGGCAGGCAAGCTCTACGTTTTCCTTGGCCGTCAGGTTGGGTACCAGGTTGTAAAACTGGAACACAAAGCCGATGTCGTAGCGGCGGTACAGGGTCAGCTCCCGTTCCTTCATATCACTGATTTTTTTGCCGTCTACGTAAATGGTGCCTTCGTCGCAGTGGTCCATACCGCCTAAAATGTTCAGTACAGTGGATTTGCCGGCGCCGCTGGAGCCGACGATAACGGCAAATTCACCCTTGTTTACCGCAAAGGAAACGTCGTCGTTTGCGGTAATGGTGACTTCGCCCATTTTATAGCGTTTGTATACATGGTCAAATTCAACAAAAGCAGGCATACTTCCACCACCTAAAATTATTTATTATATTATAAACATTATAACAAATATTTTGTGGTTTGTCATGAACAAAGTGTGATAAAATCCCAAATATTTTAAATGAAAAAGCAGTTGACAGATACATAAAAAAACGGTATAATAAATAACGTTGCAAAATCAGTAAATGGCCTAGTAGTTCAGTTGGTTAGAACGCCAGCCTGTCACGCT
>CALWUX010000044.1 GCA_944384795.1 uncultured Clostridia bacterium
GGTATAAAAAAGAGAAAAAAAGCCATAATACAGGCAAGGGGGTGAATATACCATGGATAAACAAAACGCACAAAATAAAAAAAATACCGCACATGAAAACTGCGCCCATTCTCAAAACGCACAGAACAACGCGGCACAGACACAAAAGCAAAACAAAAAGAGCCAAAACGCACAAAACAAAAAAACACAAAATTACAGCAACTGACCTTTTACCATACCCCTGGAAAACCGCCGGAGCAGCGTCAAGACATCCGGCGGCTTTCTTTTTGTCCAAAACGGCGATTTATCGCTTTTTTCTTTTGCTTTTGAGTATATCCCGCAGTGTTTTTTCTTCTATGCCGTTTTCTTTAAAACCCTCGCCGTTGATTTGTCCCGCATCGCCGATGATCATAAACGCGTCAGCGTCGATCTCCCTGACCATCTGTGTCAAACGGTACACCTCATATCTGCGAACCGCACAAAGGAGAACTTCCCCTTCTTTACCCGTATATGCGCCTTTTGACTTTAAAACTGTGGCCCCGCGGGACATTTTTTCCATAATTGCTTTGGCAATCTCCCCGTTTTTTTGCGACATGATGAACAGCATTTTACCTGTTCCGATGTCAGTTCCATATAAAACGGCGTCAATCAGGCGGGTAGCTACAAAAATAACAATCACGGCATACATGGCGCTTTCCATGCTTTGAAACACAACAGCCGAAACGACCACAACACAGAAATCAATCAGCATCATCAGCCTGCCCATGGAAAAATGAGGAAACCTCTTTCCCAACAGCCTGGCCGCCGTGTCTGTTCCGCCGGTGGTACCTCCTCGAATAAAAATCAAAGCCAGGCCGGCACCCTCTGTAACACCCGCAAAAATCGCCACCAGCATTTTGTCCCCCTGATAAGCCGGCAGCAGCAGCGCCGTTACGTCAATGGAAACAGAAGCCAGCAGCAGTGCGGCAACCGTTTTGAGCACCAGCTTATAGCCCAGCTCTATTGCCGCCCAAATCATCAGCGGGATATTTAAAACCAGCGCCATAGTGCCCACCGGTGTATGGAACAGGGAATTTAAAATAATGGAAACACCCGTTATCCCGCCCGGTGCGATTTGATTGGGCTCTGAAAAAACAGAAACGGAAATACCGTATAAAATGCCGCCCAGCGCAAAACACAATATATCCAAAAGAATATCCTTTGCTGCGCTCCGTTTGTTTTGTAAAGTCATCGTACTATCACCTGCTTATTTTCCGCTTTTTGTATCTGTAAACAGTGTTAGTGTATGACAATACGGGCAAATTAACACGGATTTTCGCAAATCACCGAAAATAATTCCCTTAGCCTGTTGATTTCGCCCTTTAAATATAAATAACCAAACATAGCTTCAAAGCCCGTAGCGGCATGGTAGTCCGCCGGCTCTGCATTTTTCGGCACGGAAGCGTTGGCGTTTCTGCCCCGTTTAAAAACCGCTATCTCCTCTTCGGTCAACAGCGGCATGAGCAGCTTGATAAACTTTGCCTGCGCCTGGCACCGCACCTGCGCCACCGCATTTTGGTGCAGTTTTTTTACAGGACAGTTGGCAAGGCATACCAAACGTTCCCTTACAAACAAATCAAAAGCCGCATCGCCTACAAACGCCAGGGTCAATGGGCTCAATTGTCCCGGGTCGCACGCCTGATTAAATAACCGTTCCATATTCCCTCCGTTTATTCCACAAAATCAAATTCCAAATCGTACAGGCTGACTGTGTCGCCCTCCTGGATACCCGCTTTGCGCAATGCGTCAATCACCCCGGACTGAATCAGCACACGCTGGAAATATTGCAGGGATTCATAATCGTCAAAATCTATGGTTTTCATTACGGCCAGCAGCCACTGTCCCTCTACCACATAAACATCACCCTGCCTGGTAATCTCCACATGGTGCCTGCCAATCTCGTCTATGGGTTTGACCGGAATCGGTTCCGGCTCAAAGCGGCGCACCGGCGGCAGCTTGCTCAGCTGCTCCTCTATGCTTTTGAGTACAGGCTCTACCCCGTAGCGGATAGCCGCCATAATCGGATAAAATGCATATCCCTGTTCCGTGACAAACCGCTCAAAATCCGCAATCTGCTCATCCGTTGCCAAATCGGCTTTATTGCCCACTACAATCATAGGTCGCCGGGCCAGCTCCGGATTGAATTTTTCCAGCTCCCGATTGATAATACGGAAATCCTCTTTCGGGTCCCGTCCCTCACTGCCGGATATATCTACCATATGCACCAGCATACGGCATCGCTCTACATGACGCAGGAATTGATGTCCTAAACCGACGCCCTCCCATGCCCCTTCAATCAGACCGGGAATATCTGCAATCACAAAAGAGCTGCCTTCCTCCATACTGACCACGCCGAGCACAGGCGTCAGAGTAGTAAAATGGTAATTTGCAATATTGGGCTTTGCCTGGCTGACAACGGAAATAAAAGTGGATTTCCCCACATTAGGGTACCCAATAAGGCCAACATCCGCCAATAGCTTTAATTCCAAAATGACCTCCATGCTTTCGCCCGGAATACCGGGCTTTGCAAAACGGGGCGTTTGCCTTGTGGGCGTTGCAAAATGCGCATTGCCCCAGCCACCTTTGCCGCCTTTTAAAATCACCTGCGGTTCAGGGGTAGAAAGATCAGCAATCAAGCGTCCCGTTTCCGCTTCCTTCACCAACGTTCCCTGGGGAACTTTGATGACCAGGTCTGCTGCGTTTTTGCCGTTGCAACGGTTTTTTCTCCCGTTTTCTCCGTTTGGAGCCAGATATTTCCGTTTATAGCGAAAATCTGCAAGGGTGGACAAATTGGTATCCACCTGGAATATAATATTGCCGCCGCGGCCGCCGTCTCCGCCATCCGGCCCGCCGGCCGCCACATACTTTTCCCTGTGAAAGGCAACCGCGCCATTGCCGCCGTCGCCTGCTTTTATTTTGATTTTAGCAACATCTATAAACATGGTTTCACCGCCGTTTCTCTATCTGAAATGGAGCTTTTTCATTTACAGTATTGATTTTAACACTAAACCGTTAAAACCGCAATGGACTGCCTGTACGCAATCAAAAACAACAGGAGCTGTTCGAATCTCAGCACCTGCAAAACAGCAGAAAAAAACCCGGGAACAAGCCCGGGTCCTGCAAAACGATTTTACAAATGGAATTACTGTTCCACAGCGTAAACGCTGACCTTTTTACGGTCACGGCCGTAACGCTCAAATTTCACCTTACCGTCTACCAGTGCAAACAGAGAATCATCGGAGCCTCTGCCTACATTTACGCCCGGGTGAATATGTGTGCCGCGCTGTTTTACAAGAATATTGCCTGCAAGAACAAACTGGCCGTCCGCACGTTTTACACCGAGGCGTTTGGACTCGGAATCACGGCCGTTTTTTGTGGAACCCATACCTTTTTTATGAGCGAACAATTGAATGTTGATTTTCAGCATTGCTTACACCTCCAAATAATTGACTTGAATACAATCCGGATACTGCTCCTCAAGACCGATAAAATGCAGCTTGAGGCCCGCGAGCACATCGCGGCAGCGAACGGCGTCACCGGCAGATACTTTCACAAACATCATACCGTTTTCCACGGCAATCTCCGCATCGGCTTTTATTATCTCCGTAATGGTGTTGGCCGCCATATACGCTGCGGACGAAACCGCCGCGCACACAATGTCCTCACCGGCCATTGCACAGCCCGCATGGCCCTCTATCACAAAACCAGCCAGATTGCCGGAAGCTTCCGATAAAAAGCGTATGGCAATCATTACGCGTTAATAGCGGAAATCTCAACCTTTGTATACGGTTGTCTGTGACCCATTTTGCGTTTTGAGCCTTTTTTCGGCCTGTAAGTGAATACGGTGATTTTTTTACCCTTACCGTTTTTGAGCACCTTACCTGTAACGGAAGCGCCCTCCACATAAGGGGTACCGATTTTAAAACCGTTGTCGCCGCCAAGTGCAACCACTTGGAATTTTACTTCTGCATTTTCTTCCTCAGCAAGCTTTTCTACATAAATGACGTCGCCATTTTGTACTTTGTACTGCTTGCCGCCTGTTTCAATTACTGCAAACATGAATATAAGGCCCTGCCTTTTCTGTAATCTCGCTATTATCAGGTGGGGAAAATCCGCTTAAACCCGTAATATGCGGCCTAACAATCATAACATAAACCTGCTGGCTTGTCAACAATTTATGCCGTTTTACCCACAGCATTTAAAATTTTTATTTTTTTCTAAACGCCAGGTACTCTGCCAGTGCTTTTAAATATTGGGTATCTCCCTCAAAGGCGTGCAGTGCGTCAATGGCCGTCTGTGTCAGCTGCTGTACCAGCGCTTTTGCCTGCTGTATACCCAAAATGGACACATAGGTGCTTTTTTCATTGGCGGCATCACTTCCCACCTGCTTGCCGAGGGTCGCCGTATCGCCTTCAATGTCCAAAATGTCGTCCACGATTTGAAATGCCAGTCCGACAGCACGGGCATATGCCTGCGCCGCCTGCAGCTGCGCCTGATTACCGCCGCCCAGAACACAGCCCATCTGCGCGCAAGCTAAAATCAGCGCGCCTGTTTTTCCCTCGTCCATTTTGCGCAGGGTTTCCAGCGGCACCTGTTTTCCCTCGGACAGCAGGTCAATGACCTGCCCGCCTACCATGCCGTCGGCGCCAATGGCACGGCCCAAAATACCCGCCGCGGCCGCTGCACGCTGCGCGCCTGCTTTTTCGACGGAATCTTCCCTGAGCATGATCTCAAACGCCAGCGCCTGCAGCGCGTCGCCTGCCAGCAGGGCTATATCCTCACCAAACACCTTGTGGTTGGAAGGCTTGCCCCTGCGCAGGTCATCGTTATCCATGCAGGGCAGGTCGTCGTGGATAAGGGAATAAGTATGCACCATTTCCACCGCACAGGCAAAGGGCATCGCAGCCTCCTGCGTACCGCCGCACAGCCGGTTGAATTCCAGCACCAAAATAGGACGAATGCGTTTTCCTCCGTCCAGCAGGCTGTATGTCATAGCCTGCACCAGCATATCCTGCAAGCCGCCGGAGCGGGGTAAATAGTCCTTGAGTGCCTTTTCGATTTGCGTACAGTATTGCATGGTCAAATCACTCATGATTTTCCCCGCTTTCTGTCCCGTTCTGCTCCAAAGCAGTCATTTGTGAGATTTTCTGTTCCGCCTTATTGAGCTTGTCGTAGCAAAACGTGACAAGCTCTGAACCTTTTTCAAATAGTTTTAACGATTCCTCCAGCGGAGCTTGACCACTTTCCAGCTTTGCCACGATTTCATTTAACTGATTCATGGCGGTTTCAAACGTCATATTTTTATTCATTGCATTTCACCTCGTCTACCGTACAATCCAGCATACCGTCTGACAATGCGACCGTTATCTGCTCTCCCGGACAAACCCCAGACACGCTTTTGACAGTCTGTCGCCGCTGGTCCTGCACCAAAGCGTACCCGCGGGACAGCACCTGCATGGGACTGAGCATATGAAGCTGCCCGCTCAATTTGCCCAGATTGTGTTTTTCCGCCTCTGCCCTGCGCTTCATGGCGGTAAACAGCAGCTCCGCACAGCGGTCCAGCCGCATGGTTTCCACCGCGATCCGGTTCTGCGGCGCTTGAAAGGATTTTGATGCGGCTAGGCGGTGGAGCTGCTCGCGGCAGCTTCTTACACGCGCCTGCATCAAATGTTCCAAAGTAAATTGAAAGGAGCGCAACATGTCCCGTAATTCCATCTGATCCGGCACAGCTAACTCTGCCGCCGCCGACGGCGTGGCCGCACGGCAGTCCGCCACAAAATCGCATATAGTTACATCCGTTTCGTGTCCCACGGCCGAAATAACAGGAATGGCAGAAGCGGCAACGGCACGGGCTACCTGTTCTTCATTGAACGCCCACAAATCCTCCAGGGAGCCACCGCCCCTGCCGACAATCAGTACGTCCGCCGCTTTCTTACGGTTAAACAGCGCAATGGCCTGCGCCACCTGCTCCGCGGCTCCCTCGCCCTGTACCTTTACGGGGCAAAGCACCAGCTCTGCCAAAGGGTACCTGCGGGCCATTACCTGCTGAATGTCGTGAACCACCGCACCGGTAGGAGAGGTAATCACGCCGACCCTGGACGGAAACGGCGGAAGCGGCCGTTTTCGGTCTGTGTCAAATAATCCCTGCGCCGCCAGCTTTTGCTTTAACTGCTCATAAGCTAAATGCAAAGCGCCCAGACCGTCCGGCTGCATTTCCTCAATATAAAGCTGGTACTGTCCGTTTTGCTCGTATACTGACACCCTGCCGCGTACCAGCACTTTCATGCCGTCTTTCGGCTCAAACCGCAGGCGGCTTGCGCTGGAGGAAAACATGACCGCTTTGATCACGCACTTTTCGTCCTTTAAAGACAAATACAAATGTCCGGAGCGGTAATGGTTCGTAAAATTAGAGATTTCCCCGCTGACAAACACGCGGTTCAGCGCAGGGTCGGCGTCTAAAAGGGATTTTACATACGTATTCAATTGTGAAACCGTTAGCACAGAGGATACGCTCATTTACAACTGACCTTCTTTCATGGCTGCAAGCACCGCAATGCCCGCTGCATTATCCGCAGAATACTCCGGCGGCGCAAAGCAGGCGCCGTATTTTTCCGTCAGCGCCAAGCGAATGATACGGTTGGACATAACACCGCCTGCAAACAGCAAAGGCAGCGGACCGTAAGTCTGCCGCAGCGCCTGCACCGCATAGTCCAGCGCCTCCAAAATGGAATCCAGACAAAAACGCGCGATTTTTTCTCTGCAATGACCCTCGTCCAGTAATTTTCGGCACTGGTTTTCAATGCCGGACAGAGAAAAATCAGGTCCTTTTACAGAAGCTTTCACTTTACACGGCTCTTCCCATTGCAGCGCCAGACGTTCCAGCTCTGCGCCTGCGGGGAAAGAAAGCCCCAGCATAGCGCCTACCCGGTCTACTGCCTGCCCTGCCTTTAAATCCAGCGAACAGGAAACGATGTCCGCTGTAAAAAGCCGTGTTTTATCCGGCCGGACCAGCAACGCCTCAGTGGTGCCGCCGGAAACATGAAACGCAAAAAACGGTTTTGCCAGCAAATCCAAACGCCCCGCGCCGTACAGCGCCGCCCCGATATGTCCGCCCTGGTGGGAAAAGGTATGCAGCGGTATCCCATAGGTTTTCGCAATGATCTTTGCCGTACCTGCACCCACGGAAAAGCATGGCATATAGGAGCCGTCCGCATCTCTCGGCTTGACGGAAACACCTACGGCTTTCGGCGTATAATCCTTTTCCCACAAGGCGTCCAGCAAATCCGGCAGCTGCTGGGTATGATGGAACACCGCGTCGCTTTGCCGCAGTCCCAGCTCTCCTTTTTTGACAGGAAGCAGTTTTTTCTGCTGGGCAATGCTGTGGTCTTCCTCAAAAAACACCGCGGCGGAGGTGGTATAATTGCTGGTATCGAT
>CALWUX010000045.1 GCA_944384795.1 uncultured Clostridia bacterium
CAATGGAATCAAACAGCGCGGTCTCCTCACCGCAGACATAAGCGCCTGCGCCGGAATGCAGCTCAATGTCAAAATCATAGCCGCTGCCCATAATATTTTTGCCAAGGCAGCCGGCTTTGCGGGCGCTTTCCAGCGCCTCAATCAAAATAGGACGTATATAGGGGTACTCAGAACGCAGATAAATAAAGCCCTTATGCGCGCCTATGGCTTTCGCCGCAATGGTCATGCCCTCAAATACGCTGTTGGGGTCCTCGCTCAGCAGCACACGGTCCTTGTTGGTGCCCGGCTCACCCTCGTCGGCATTGCACACAATATATTTTACGTCGCTTTCCGTATTATAAGCAAACTGCAGCTTCAAATGGGTCGGAAAACCCGCGCCGCCTCTGCCGCGCAGCCCGGCGTCTTTCAAAACCTGAATGATCTCAGCTCCGTCCATGGCAAGGGCTTTTTTCAACGCCTCATAACCGCCCGCGCTGATATAGCTCTGGGCGTCGGTAGGAACGATTTTCCCTCTGTTTCTAAGCAAAACGTGCATTTCTTCCATATCTACACATCCTCTCTGATATAGCGTTTGATGATTTCGCGGACACTGTCGGGCGTAAGGTCGCCGTACGTTTTGTCATTGATCATAATGGCAGGCGATACGTCGCAGATTCCAAGACAGGGGCAGTACTCCAGGGTAAACCGGCCGTCCTCCGTCGTCTCGCCCATTTTAATGTTCAGCTGGTCTTCCAGTGCCAGCACAATGTCCTGCGCGCCGCGAACATGACATGGAGCGCTTTTGCACATTCTGACAATGTATTTTCCGTGGGGTTTTACTGACAGCATGGCGTAAAATGTAATAAAGCCATACACATGGGTTTGAGAAATGCCCATTTCACGGGCAATGACCGCCGCCACAGCCTCAGAAAGTGCAGGAACGATCTTCTGCACCTCGATGATGACATTCATCAGCATCTCCGGCCTGTTTTTGTAAGGCGCGGCAATTCTTGCTACCTCTACCAACTCCGCGGCAGGCGTCGTCAATTCGTAGCGATTTTCTACCATAATTCATTCCTCCTGAAAAGCGTTTTATTCCGGATAAATTGTACAGCAACCCCATGTTCGGCTCTGTCACATTTTAAACAGAATCGACTAAGTGTCAAATGCTTTTTTGTACAATAATTATATTATATTGGCTGGCACGAATAAGTCAACCTATTCATTGTATTTTCTACTTAATATCCTAATTTACAGTATGAATTTCTGCTGTTCTTTACAATAAATCACCATAACTTTGATATTTTCCTAACAATTTATACGAATCCGCATCCAAAAAACAGCAATCCACAGGCTAAGCCGGCGGGTTGCTGTGCAGCAAAAATCTTCCTCCGCAAATCCCATACGATAGTTACCGTTCCATGTCGTATGCGCTAAACGATTGCTGCCATTAAATTTCCCGCTTTTCCCCTCCTTTTAATCCCGGTTTACAGCCGGCAGACCACATTCTTGTGGTATCAAAAGCGTTTTTTACAGAACGCATACGCCTTTAAAAAACGCTCCGCCGTAAACGCAGATTTTCCCAATACAACAAAAAACGGATACGAATATCCGCAGATACCCGTATCCGTTTCTTTCCGGCAGCCGTCAAAAAAGCGCTTTAATGTCCGCCGCAGCCGCAGCCGGAACCGGACTCTTCCTTACCGCAGCCGCAGTCATCGCCGCAGCCGCAGTCTCCCAGCACGTCGTCCATGTCAAATTCCAGGCATTCGCCGCAGCTGGGGCAGTCTATTTCCCCTTCTTCCAAAATGTCCTCAGACAAACAAATGGTCTCCTGGCATTTCGGGCAGGTCACCTCATAATAGCATTCATCATCGTCGTCCTCATGGCCGCAGCACTTGTCCGCTCCGTAATAATCGTCCTCCAGCGCGCACAAATCCTCGTCCACCGCGTCCATCTGGTCGGCCATATCCTCATATGCTTCCTCCAAGTCAGAGATGGACAGCGCCATATCCTCCAGCAAAGTCAGCATCGCGTCAATAACTTTTACTTCCTTTTTATCAGCGTCCAGCTCCAAGCCTTCCGCCAAACCGCGAATATACGCCACTCTTTCCAAATTTGTCATAAGACAACCTCCTTTTGCTTGGTAAAACTCCAAAATCCCGTCATAAAGCCCGTCTTACGAACCTTAAGCGCGTTCCATATATTCGCCGGTCCTTGTATCGATGCGAATGGCCTCTCCCTCGTTAATAAAGATCGGCACCTTGACCTCCGCGCCCGTTTCCAGCTTTGCCGGCTTTGTCACATTGGTAGCGGTATCGCCCTTTACTCCCGGCTCAGTTTCGGTCACGGTCAGCACAACAAAGTTCGGCGGCTCCACACCAAACACATTGCCCTTGTAAGACAGCACCTTACACTCCATATTTTCCGTTACAAATTTAAAATTATCCCCAAGAATATTGGCATTGATGGGAATCTGCTCATAAGTCTCGTTATCCATAAAGTAATACAGATCCCCGTCGTTATACAGGTACTGCATGTCCCTGCGCTCAATAAACGCGGTGGGATACTTGTCGTTGGGGTTAAAGGTTTTCTCCGTAACCGCTCCCGAAATCACGTTTCTGATTTTGGTACGCACAAAAGCGGCGCCCTTGCCCGGTTTTACGTGTTGGAATTCAATGATCGCGTATACGTTGCCGTCCATTTCAAACGTAACGCCGTTTCTAAAATCACCTGCAGATATCATATCGTATCCTCCAATTAAATTACTACCCTAACAGTTTATATTATTTTACAAAAGATTGCAAGATATATCCATAAATAAATCAAAGCACCAGCAGCTCCTTTGCAGAGCGGGTCAGGTTTTCGCAGCCGTTTTCCGTAACCAGCACCATATCCTCTATCCGCACGCCGAACCGGCCCTCCAAATAGATGCCCGGCTCCACCGTAATGACCATACCCGGCTTTGTGGGCGTCTGGCAGCTTGGCGCAAAACAGGGCCATTCGTGTATCTCCAGCCCTACCCCGTGGCCCGTGGTATGCCCAAACGCACCGGGATAACACCGGTCAATGACCTCTCTTGCCGCCCTGTCCACCTCATTGCAGGGCACGCCCGCCCGAACTGCCTCTATGGCCGCAAGCTGCGCCTGCAGCACGGTCCGGTAAACCGCCTGCTGTTCCTCGTTTACCTGCCCGTACGCCACGGTCCTTGTCATATCAGAATGATAGCCGTTGACCACCGCGCCAAAATCCATGGTAATCAAATCGCCCTTTTGTATTTTTTTATCCGACGGCACGCCATGGCACATGGAGCCGTTGGCGCCGGAGACCACAATGGTGTCAAACGCGATTTTTTCCGCCCCCTGCCGGCGCATAAAAAATTCCAGCTCCAGCGCAATGTCCCGCTCGGACCTTGTTCCGTCAATATACTGCAAAATATGAGAAAACGCCGCGTCCGTAATGGCCTGCGCCGCTTGGATCTCCCGTATCTCCGCCTCCGTTTTCACCGCGCGCAGCTCCCGGAGCAGGGTGTCCAGGGTGGCATCCGTTACAGGTAGGGCGTTCCACTGCCCACATACATTCCGGTACATCTCCGCCTGGGCAAGGGTCAGCTTTTCACGCTCCAGCAGCACACCGCGTATATCGTGGCGGCGCAGTATCTCCTCAATGCTTTTGGACAGCTTCCGGTATACCACCACCTTGCAGTCCTTTACCTGCATACGTGCGGCCTCCCCGTAACGGAAATCCGTCAGCAGGTATGCCGCCTCTCTTGTAACCACCGCCACGCGGGCCGAAGCATGGAACCCGCTGATATAACGGCAGTTCTCCTCAGACGTGATGACAGCGGCGTCAATGGGCACCCCGTCTATTTCCCGGGGCATGGCCTGCGCCAGCATTTCCCAGCGTGTCATACGATCCCCTCCATCCCTTTATTTGATTTTGCTCAGGGCGTCCAGCGCCAGCAAATAGCTTTCCGCGCCCAGCCCGCCTATCTGCCCCGCGCAAACAGGCGCAATCACCGAGCGGTTGCGAAAATCCTCAAGGGAAAACAAATTCTCCATGTGGGCCTCAATAAAAGGAATGCGCACACATTGAATCGCGTCCCGAATGGCATAGCTGTAATGGGTAAACGCACCAATATCTATCACCACCCCGTCGTAGGATTCCGCGGAACGGTGGATATGGTCAATCAGCTCGCCCTCCCAGTTGGACTGCACAATGTCACAGCATACATTCAGCTGTCCGGCATGGGCTTTCATGCGCAAAACCAGAGATTCATACGTTTCCGCACCGGCGGTATCCTTTTCCACTTCCCTTAAAATATTGGGGCCGAACAACACTAAAAACCTTTTTCTGGACATAGAACCTCACTTCCTATCATCATCTCTGTGATGCCTGTGTAATTTATGGTCTGCCTCGGTATGCCTGTAAATCCCTTTTCTGTGGATACGCCTGCGTATGGGAGATTCGATTTTCCGGCGCACACGGAACGTAAAGGAATGCTCCATATCCTTCGGCGTCAGCAAAATGGATTTCATGCCCGCGGCATTGGCGCCCAGTATATCGGTAAAAATCTGGTCGCCGACGACCACGATCTCCCTGGGCGGCAGGCGCAGGTAATGCATGGCCTGCTTATAACCTCTCGGAAGCGGCTTAAAGGCACGGTACAAATAAGGCAAATCATACTTGGCGGCAAATTCAGACACACGCTTTTTAAAATTGTTGGAAACGATGATCACCTTGATCCCGGCCGCACGCATTTGGTGGGTCCATTCTATACTGCCTTCAAACGGAACAGGACAGCCGTGTCTGGACAGGGTATTGTCCACGTCCAAAATCATGCCTTTTACATGCATGGCATAAAGCATTTCCGGCGTAATATCCGTTACGTGCTTTACCGCCAGGGTCGGTAGTAATACTGCCATTGTCGAACCTCCGTTCCAGCTGCTGTAAATAGTCAAAAAAGCGGGCATGGCTGCCCGCTTTTCCGTTTCGATTCATTTGTTATTTAAATTTACGTTTGCGAGCGGCCTCGGACTTCTTTTTACGCTTTACAGAAGGCTTTTCATAAGCTTCTCTTTTGCGAACCTCAGCAATAACGCCGGCTCTTGCACATTGCTTTTTAAATCTTCTAAGAGCGCTGTCCAAAGACTCGTTATCTTTGATTCTGATTTCAGCCATTTATCGTTTCCCTCCCATCCGCCGTAAGGCAGGGGTAATTGTATTCCATAACACAAAAATATTATACAGAGAACCATTTCATATGTCAAGCATTAAGTGAGAAATCTTTTGCAAAAACAGCATAAATCACGGGAAATTATTGAAAAAGGCATTGACTTGCGCAAAAAAAAATGGTAACATTAGTATCGCGCCGCAAAGACAGCGCAAAAATCAAAGGGGTATAGCTCAGTTGGTATAGCAGTGGTCTCCAAAACCACGTGCCGAGGGTTCAAGTCCTTCTGCCCCTGCCAAAAACAGCGTCACTGCATTTGCAGCGGCGCTTTTTTCGTTTTTACCAAAAAGCACAGACCGCTGTCAGTAACCTCCCCTGCCTTTTCCGCCCAATCCATAACCGCATCGTTTGCGCCCGGCACAACGGGAATATAAAAAACGCCCCGCCAAAGCCGTACCGCAAAGCAACGGATTGATTCTCCATACCCCTGTCAGAAAAACACTTCCTGTTTCATATGCGCACCTGCCATACCGTAAAAAGTACAAACATTCCCCAAAACAAAACCATCTCTGACAGTATTTTTATATTTGCAATCAGAACCGCCCTCTGCATACAAAAAAATCAGGCCGCAAAGCCTGACAAAAAACATATACAAAGGCCGGGTTCAGCCATGCTGCATGACCTGCGCCATGCGCCTGCGCTGAAAATACCGGTAATAAAGGAACAGGCTCAGCGCCGTTGTCGTCCAGGTAATGGGATAAATCACCGCAATGGCCTGCACACTGTTCCAAAGGGGCACCATAACCGCCAGCAGAACCGTGCGCAGCACGCACAGGTTGCCAATCGCCACAGCCATGGGCGCCAGCGAAGCGCCCGCGCCCCGCACAGCGCCGGAAAGCACCTCAATAAACACATAAATAAAATACAGAGGCGCCGTAATCACAATAATCTGCATACCGCAGGCAATCACCTCCGGCTCCGGATAAAACATCCGGAACAGATAATAACGGCTCAAAAGCACGGCGGCGCTGATGACAAGGGTACAGCCAATCCCCAGCAGCAATCCGGTCCTGACGCCCTTTTTCACACGCTCCAGCTGACCCGCCCCCACATTTTGCCCCACAAACGAGACCATTGCCTGCCCAAAGGCCAAAATCGGCAGATACATAAAATTTTCCACCTTAAAATAACCTGTAAACGCAGCCATGGCGTTTTCCCCAAAGCCGTTGATATAAAACTGCACCACCATATTGGAAATGGTCAGCAAAGACGCCTGCACACCCGCAGGTATCCCCAGCTTGACAATGCGGAGCATCTGGTGCTTATGGACGCGCAGCTTCCTGATACACACACGGTATTCCCGCCCGGTGCGCAGCAAATGAACAATCATCAGCACCGCAGACAGGCTCTGGGAAATGGTGGTCGCCCACGAAGCGCCCGCCACACCCCAGGGGAACACCGCCACAAACAGCCAGTCCAAAAAAATATTCAGCGCCGCCCCGGCCGCCAGGTAAAGCAGCGGCCGCCTGGAATCACCGTGCGCCCGCAGCACCGCGCTGCCCATATTATACAGCACCATGGGCAGTATGCTGATAAAATAAATGCGTATATAGGTAAGGGAAAGCGGGTAAATATCCGCCGGCACCCTGAGCCACTGCAGGATAAACGGCGCTAAGAGCAGCCCGGCGGCCATCAGCAGTACACCGCCAATGCAGGCAAGCGCCATTGCCGTATGCACGGCGTCCTGCAGATTTTTACGGTCCCCGGCGCCGTAATACTGGGCCGCAACGACCCCCGCGCCTACGGATATCCCCGTAATAAAACCAACCAGGCAGGTCAAAATCAGCCCGCTGGACCCCACCGCGGCAGAGGCGCTTTTTCCTATATAGTTGCCTATAAAAATCAAATCCACCGTATTGTACAGCAGCTGAATAAAACTGCTGCCCAGCAGCGGGAGCGCGAACCAGACCAACGCCTTGCCAATGCTGCCGCGGAGCAGCATATCCTGCTTTCTGCATTTGTGCGTCATACGGCCTCTCCTCCCCTTCCCGCTGCGGTATTGAATTTTATTATAGCGCAATCCCCCGCCGTTTCATAGACAATTCGATTTTCAATGTCCAGCCTATTTGATTAAATTTTCTCAATGAACACCCGTACCGTCCTTACCGCAAGCCCCGCACAGCCCCAACCCGGCTTTTGCCCTGCATTTTCTGACTTTTTTTGTTTTTTTGATTTGAAATCCCCGTATTTTCCGCTATAATATAGATAAAAACTATGGGGAGGCTTCCTATGACCATACAGCAGCTGAAATATGTCATCAAAACGGCGGAATGCGGCTCCATTACAGAGGCCGCGGGACAGCTGTTCATTTCCCAGCCCAGCCTGTCCGCCGCTTTAAAGGAAATCGAGACCGAATTCGGCATCGAGATATTCCACCGCACCTCCAAAGGCATTTCCCTTTCCTCCGACGGCATCGAATTCCTTTCCTACGCCCGTCAGATTTTAGAGCAAACGGAGCTGCTGGAGCAGCGGTACACCAACAAAAAGCCCTCCAAGCAGCTGTGCGCCGTTTCCACCCAGCATTACGCGTTTGCCGTAAACGCGTTTGTCAACCTGATTTCTTCCCTGTCCGCCGAGGAATACGAATTCACTCTGCGGGAAACCAGAACCTATGAGATCATTGACGACGTAGCAAATTTCCGCAGCGAAATCGGCATTTTATACTTCAGCAAATTTAACGAAAAGGTGCTCAAAAAAATCCTGACGGAACGGCACCTTTCCTTTACACCCCTGTTTGAAGCAGTCCCCCATATTTTCATCAGCTCCGCCCACCCCCTGTCCGGCCGTACAGAGGTAACGCTGGAGGAGCTCACGGAATATCCCTTTCTGGCATTCGAGCAGGGCACATACAATTCCTTCTATTTTTCCGAGGAAATATTAAGCACGGAACCCCATAAAAAAACGATCCATGTCAGCGACCGCGCCACTTTGTTCAATTTGCTCATCGGCTTAAACGGGTACACCATTTCCACCGGAATATTAAACCGCAATCTAAACGGCGACAATATTATTTCCGTCCGGCTAAAAACCAGCGAAACCATGAAGGTCGGCATCGTATTCCATAAAAAAGTACCGCTGAGCGCCATGGCGCTGGATTATATCAAAGAACTCAAAGCGCTGATTGCCGCCGACGGCTACGCCATACTGCACTGACCGCCCGTTTTCCCACAGCCCTGCGGGGAACATTTTTTAAGCCGGCGCCTTTTGCTCCAAAGCGTGTATCACAGACAAAATTTGTAAATGACAAGCACAAAAGGAACAATTTTACAAATATTTGTATTAAAATAAAAACGGCATCCGCAGATGCCGTTTTCTTCATTTTACACATTCGGTGATATTTCCCTGATAGCGCCTAAACAGGATTCGCAAATACAAATACTTTTCTGGTGGAGCACCATATGCCGCAGGGGCTCCCCTTTCTCACAGAACACGCATTGATGGCCCACCGGCCGCAAAATCATGCGGCTGCCGTCGGCCTGCACAGAAAAGGCCTGCGGGTAATCCAGCCTTTGCCTGATTGCCGCAGGCAGCGTAAGCCTGCCAAAATCGTCCAGCTGTTCCGTATACAGCAGGCTGTCCAGCTCAAAAAAAGACACCGGCTTTTTTATTTTTTCGGCATACTCCATCACCTCTTTGGCAATGTCCGGCCGGCCGTCCCACAATATGATCATATGGTCGCATTCCTTACAGAACCGTTCTATTTCCCGCGCCTTATCCGCGCTGTTTTCCAAATCCCTGCTTTCGCAGCAAATCCGGTTCACGTCTGCATATTGCACAATGCTTTCCATTAAATGCGCCGGTACGGCAGAAAAAATCCCTGTCGTATTATCCGGTATCAACTTGGCAAAATTGATTTTTTGAAAGCTCGCAGAAGACACAATTGCAACTTTCATCAGCATCTATCCTTTCAACAGGTGAATGTACTGTCATTATAATCCATTATCACTGTATTTTCAATGATATTTACTGTAAAAAATATACTATTACTATAAAAACTGTAAGTCAAATCTGGAAACTGATATGATAAATGCAATTATGATAGGCGGTGAAGCAATATGAAACTGCATGAGATTTTGTCATCACTCAGAGAAGAAAAAGCATTAAAACAGCACGAAGTTGCAGAAAGGATCCACGTTGCCGCATCTACCGTTTCCAGCTACGAAACGGGCTCCAGCCAGCCCTCCTACCCCATTCTGATCTCCCTTGCAGACCTGTACGACGTCAGCATCGATTTCCTGCTGGGCAGAACACGGATAAAGCTGCCGTTCCAGCGCATAGAACAGGGGTTCCATACCGAAAGCGGCGTATTCCCGCTGAATATGCTGTACCATCTGTCTTTGGAGAGCAAGGAATGGATTGCAAAGCTCGTCTGCATATTGTATGAAAACGAGCAATGCAAAAGAAAACAAAAGCCATAACAAAACCGTACCCTGTAAAAGCGGCTGTCTGCTCACAGCATATCCTTATTGAGAATCCCACATTTTTTCATTATATATAGGCCCTGTCCCCCGCCGCAGCAGCCCGCTCCACCGGCAATATAAAAAATATACACTTTTATAAAATTTCTCAAAATATATCTATATACAAAACCACAAAAACAGACAGCGCTTTTCCTGCTTTCTTATCACAAATAACCGGTTCCGCTCCAAACCATACCGCAATTTACAAAATACTGGGAATTTCCATACAAAAAAATCGCTTTGGATGATAAATTTCCGTGTCCAAAATTCATTTCCATATTTTACTGCTCGCTTTTCCGCTCCGAACCTGTATAATGTAATTGTGTACAAAATCAAACGATTTTGAATCAAATGTTTAAAAAAGGAGTTTCACACATGAAGAAAAAAGCATTGGCAGCTTTTCTGACTGTATGTATGCTGGCCGCCGCGGCAGTGCCGGCCGCAGTGGTCTCCGCGGTAACCGACGCAGGTTCCAGCCGGCCCGCAGCGCAGAAAGCTGTTACTGTGACAAAAGACGGCAGCACAGCCCAGTTCGACACACTGTCCGACGCGCTGGCCGCCGCTGAAGAAGGCAGCACCGTTACCTTGAACGAAAACCTGACGGTCACACAGAACATCAGCATTGCAAAAGGTCTTACCTTAAACGGCAACGGCTATTCCATCACCGGCGTGGGCGACTTTGCTTCCTCCGGCCAGCCCGCCGTAGTGCTGGTAGACACAGACAGCCCGGTCGTATTGAACGACCTGTCCATCATCGGCGGCGCAAGCAACAAATTCCCGCTGAATATCTACACCAGCCCCAACGTAACGCTGAACAATGTGTCCGTTTCCAACGTTTTCAATAACGGCGGCGCAATTCTGGTAAACGCTTCCGCCGTTACCGTAACCGGCAGCCTCACCGTTTCCACAACAGCAGGCTCCTGGTACGGCATCAACGTGGATTCCGGCGCCGGCGTAGAAAGCACCGGCCCAAGCCTGACCTTTGCTGCGGGCGCTAAAATGGT
The DNA here is from genome assembly GCA_944384795.1 of uncultured Clostridia bacterium. Classification (GTDB taxonomy): domain Bacteria; phylum Bacillota; class Clostridia; order Oscillospirales; family Acutalibacteraceae; genus UMGS1071. The sequence continues at coordinate 10,677 of CALWUX010000045.1, forward strand.
ATACACCAATACAGACGACGGCGCATACAGCGAAAGCGGTCCGGCCGCCATCTGCGTGGACAAACCCACCCAGTATACCAATGCGGTCACCGGCCACGAAGCCGCCGGCCTTGCCGCACCGGTCCGAAATGAAAAACAGCAGGATCTATACTACCTTGCACAGCCCGCAAATGTGGAAGCAGACGGCATCACCTTAAACGAGACCGCCGTCACCCTGAAGCCGGGTGAAACCGTGCAGCTGCTGGCAACCGTGACCCCCGAAAATGCGTCCGACCCAACCGTAACCTTTTCGTCCGACGCACCGGAGACCGCCTCCGTTGCACAGGACGGTCTGGTAACCGCCCACGCGCAGGGCCAGGCGACCATCACGGCAAAAACCGCAAACGGGCATACCGCCACGTGTACCGTCACCGTAGAAAATGACGCCGCGCTCCCGCCGGACGGCGACAGCGGCGACGGAACCGTGACCCCGCCCGACAGCGGCAGCGATAACGAAGACACGGCAGTGCCTCCCAACGGCAGCGTTGTCGTCCCGGTACCGGAGCTGTCCGGTGAAACCGTATCCGGCAGCACCACCTCCGTTACCGCACCCATAGAGATCCCGCAGGAGACCATCAACAGCGCTTCGGCGGAAAATCCCGTCGCTGTTTCCGTAAACCTGCCCACAAGCGCCTTAACACAGGCCATCGCGCAGGCTTCCACCACCGGCTTTGCCCTGAACGTGACCATTCCGGAACAGGCAGTCAGCAGCGCCCATGTAAAAATGGCGCAAATCAACCTGGAAAAAGCGGTATTTGCGCAAATCAAAGCATCCGGCAAAACCTTTACCGTCCATGTGGAAAGCACCGGCGGAAAACAGCTGTATGCCTGGACCTTCCACGGCAATCAAATCACAGACACCACCATTGACGTCAATCTGGCGCTGAATGTCAGCTCCTCTCAAGCCAATCCGGCTATCCAAGCAGCGCTGGGCGGCATACAGGGCACGGTGCTGTCCTTTGCCCACCAGGGCAGCCTGCCCGCAAAAGCGGCTGTCAAAGCAGACGTCAGTGCCTCCTTCCAGCCGGGCGAAACAGCGTATCTTTACTACTATCACCCGCAGCTGAAAACCATGCAGTCCATGGGCGGCAGCTACACAGTGGACGAAAACGGCTATGTGGAAATTTCCATTGACCACTGCTCCGACTATGTGCTGACCAAAACCCAGCTGAACCTTGGCACAGGCAGCATCACAAACAGCGAAAACAACATCATCTCTCCCCAAACGGGAGACAATACCAACCTGGCCGTCAGCATTGCCGCCGTTACTGCGGCAGGCGCGGCAATCACCGGATTTGTTGTAATCAAAAAACGCAGAACACAAGAATAAATACAACAAAAGCATCATACTTTTCTTTTCTAATTTGATTTTTCTTTTTGATTTTTCTCACTTAATTTTTTCATTTATCATTTTTTCATCCAAATCTTTCTTCTCATTCAAAAAAGACCCGCGCAAAACGCGGGTCTTTTTTTACTCTTGCAAGGCATAGCCGCTTGCAAATCCTAATTTATAAACAAATCAAATTTTCAAAAGGTATACCTTTATAAAACGAAAACTTTGTGTGGAAATTTCACAAATTTAATTGTAAAAACTACTTGGAAATCTCCAAAATTCGTAGTATTATAGAATTTATAAAAGATTTTGGTTATTTTATAAAGGTATAGATAAATAAATTTCAGCAATTTAAGTAAAAAGGAATAGGACGAAAAATATGGACGAAAAAAATAAAGAACGGTTGGATTGGCTGGATTTGGTGCGAAGTGCGGCAATCTTATTTGTCGTTTTATGCCATGTTGCCGAAATAAATCTTTTTTATTCAAATATAAACGTAGGAACAAGCAGTCTTTTATTTCAGCTAACAGCATTTACATTATTTACCTTCGGCAGGCTGGGAGTACCTTTATTTTTATTTATCAGCGGGTACCTTTTGCTCCCGCGCCAATACGATGACCAAAAATGCTTCCGCTTTTGGAAACGCAATCTGCTAACGCTTTTTATTCTTACGGAAATCTGGATAATCATTTATCAATTATACCTGACCTGGCTCCATCAAACAGATTTTCAATGGGCGGCATTATTACAGAATATGCTTTTTCTAAGGCTCACAGACCTGCCGCATATCTGGTACCTTCCCATGATTTTAGGACTGTATCTGAGTTTGCCTTTCGTTTCAGCAGTTCTAAAAAAATTCAGCTGGAAAGTTTGGTGTATTCCGCTCATCATCGTCGCTGTATTCTCGTTCACTGTACCTACATTAAATATTCTGTTAAATTTATTCGGCTATCCTTCTGTGTCAACCCCTTTGGACTTTGGTTTTCTGGGCAGTATTTATGGAATATTCCTGATTTTCGGCTATGTCGTTTATAAAGAATCCGCTGTCAATATCATAAAAAGATATGCGCTGAGAAAATATTTTGTAATAGCAACCGGATTATTTTTTGCGCTGACGGTTTATGCACAAATCTACATCGCACAAAAAGGTACCATGTATACCGTCTGGTATACGTTTCCTCCTTTGGCTCTTACGGCCGCATTCCTGTTTTTAAGTCTAAAAAACTGCCGGCTGCCCGGCAAGCTGGCTTTATTTTTTCAGTATGTTTCCAAATATTCTTTCGGCATTTTCCTGGTACATTTTCCAGTCATGGAGCTTCTGCAAAAATATATCCCCTGGAACTGGCTGCCTGTTTACGGCAAAATAGCAATTGTGCTTCTTTTAACATTGATATGCAGCTGGTGCATCGTCGCGGTATTTTCCAAAATACCAAAGGTAGGAAAATTTCTCTTTTTGGTCAAATAAACATTTCCCGCATATCCAAAGTGTTCCATATAAAAAGCCCGGCCTTTCGGACAGGTGCTCATAAGAAAGTGATTTGAAGAAATTGCAATT
>CALWUX010000046.1 GCA_944384795.1 uncultured Clostridia bacterium
ACTTTGCCATTGAGCGCATCGATACCCACCGCGATTTTATCCCCATATTTTGCCGCAGCCTCTTTTACCAGCCGGGGATCGCGCAGTGCCACAGAACCTAAAATCCCACGGGAGACCCCCTGCTCTAAATAAAACGCGATGGTCTCCATGCTACGGATACCTCCGCCAATTTCCACTTTTAAATTCGTATAGGCAAGCACATCACATACCAGTCGGCTATTCACGGGCTTTCCGTCCTTCGCACCGTCCAAATCCACCATATGTATCCAGCCGGCGCCGGATTTTTGAAAGGATTTTGCCGTTTCCACTGCGTCCTCCGCTACTTTATGAGCAGTGTTGTAGTCTCCCTTTACCAGGCGGACGCAGGTACCGTCCTTAATATCGATCGCGGGTAAAATGATCATGCTGTCTTTCGTCCTTTCCGTATTAAAGTATACCTTTGGTAGAAAGCACTTCCCCGCCGGTTCGCATGCACGCCAAACGCAGGGCGTGGGCCACCGCCTTATACATGGCCTCTATGCAGTGATGGGCATTTTTGCCGTATTCCAGCCGCAGGTGCAGAGTAATGCCTGCGTGGACTGCCAGCGCACGGAAAAATTCTTCTGTCATACAGCTGTCATAGCCACCCACCTGTTCCTGGGCAAATTCCCCCTGAAATACCAGAAACGGCCTGCCGCTGACGTCCAGTGCACAAAACGCCAGCGCCTCGTCCATTGGCACATAAAAGCTGCCAAAACGGGCAATGCCGCCTTTATCTCCCAATGCCTGCGCAAAAGCCTTTCCCAAAACAATACCTGTATCCTCTATGGTGTGGTGGCAGTCTACGTGCAAATCACCCGTAACCCGCAGCTGTAAGCCAAAACCGCCATGCACGGCAAATGCGGTGAGCATATGGTCAAAAAAGCCAATGCCCGTATCCACAGATATGTCGCCGCCGTCCAGGCACAATGTAAGGTCTATATCCGTTTCCTTTGTTTTGCGTGTTTGTGTGGAAGAACGCATATTTTAATCCGCCCCTTTCCCTGATAAAAATTCTCTGCACAGCCGCACCACCGTCTCATTTTCCTGCGGGCTGCCTGCGGTAATACGCAAATAATCGCCCATATAGCGAACTGCCACGCTGTTGTCCAGCAAAAAACGGTGCCATTCCTTTGCATAGGGCGTAGCCACAAATACAAAATTCGTACAGCTTTGATACAGGCGCATACTGTTCGGAAACATCTCCTCCAGTTGGCATAAGCCTTCAAACAGCTCTTTTTTGGCGTATAACAGCGTAATCACCGCTTTGTCCATCAGCTCCTTTTGGCTAAGCACTGCCGCACCGAATGCCTGGGTCACCGTATTGACATTATACGGAGATTTTACCGCACGGATTGCATTGGTCAGTACAGGATTAGCAACAGCAAAACCCAGACGGACAGCGGCCATGCCAAAGGCCTTGGAACAGGTACGCAGAATAATCAGGTTATCATATTCTTCCGCCTCCTGCAAAAGTGACTGGTCCCAAAAATCCATATAGGCTTCGTCCAGCACCACCAAGGCGTCCACCGCGCTGATCAAACGGCGCACTTCTTCCCTGCATAGCCCCAGGGAAGTGGGATTGCACGGGTTAGAAAAAATAATCATATGCGCCTGCTGCGCATGAGCCGTTTCTATTACCTTGTCCACATTGACGGTCAGATCCTCATTTTTTGGTACTTCAATACATTCTGCTTCCACAATAGAGGTATAAAAACGGTACATGGAAAAATCATGAGAAAGGGTAAGGACACGGTCACCTTTCATCAAAAAAGCGGACATGAGCACCTGAATCAGCTCATCGGAACCATTGCCCGCCGTTACCAGACGGCTTTTAACGCCATAATAGTGTCCAAATACTTCAATCGCCTTGCCGGCAAGGGGATCCGGATAGCGCTGGAACGCAATTTGATCCACAGCGGCATGGAACTGCTCCACGATTTCCCCGGGCACAGGCAGAAAAGATTCATTGGCGTCCAAGCGTATTTGATAATTTCCCTCAATGGGGTCGTAGGGCTTTAAGTCCCTTATTTTTTCATTTAAGCTGTACGGCACGTGTCCTGTCCCCTTTCCTCATTCGGCGCGCACTTGAATGGAGTTGGCATGGGCAGTCAGCCCCTCCGCCTGTGCCAGTGCGACAATATCGTCTTTGGCCGCATTGAGCGCGTCCTTTGTATAATAAATAAAGCTGGATTTTTTCACAAAGCTGTCCACTGACAGCGGGGAAAAAAACCTTGCTGTACCGCTGGTAGGTAAAACGTGGTTGGGACCTGCATAATAATCCCCCAGCGGTTCCGGGGAATAATTTCCCAAAAACAGCGAACCGGCATTGTCCAGACGGCCGATATATTCCAGCGGATTTGCAACACAGACCTCTAAATGCTCCGGCGCCAGATCGTTTGCAAACTCAATGGCTTCGTCCATAGTATCGCATACAATGACCGCGCCGAAGTCATCTAAAGACTTGTTGATAATATCCTTTCTTTCCAAACGCTCTACCTGGCGATAAATCTCTGCAATAGTCTCCTCTGCGATTTTAGCTGAGGTAGTAAGCAAAATAGCGGAGGCCAGCACATCGTGCTCCGCCTGGGACATCAAATCCGCAGCCAAATATTTTGGATTGGCCGTTTCATCTGCTACAATCAAAATTTCACTGGGTCCTGCAATCATATCAATATCCACCGTGCCATACAGGTGTTTTTTTGCCGTAGCTACAAAAATATTGCCGGGACCGACGATCTTATCCACCTTGGGCATGGTTTCGGTGCCGTAAGCCAGCGCCGCCACCGCCTGCGCGCCGCCGACCAGGAATACCCGGTCTACACCTGCTGCCAAAGCGGCCGCCATAATGTCCGGATTCGGCTTTCCATCCTTGCCCGGCGGCGTTACCATTACGATTTCCTGCACACCGGCGATTTTGGCGGGAATGGCATTCATCAGCACAGAGGACGGATAAGCTGCCGTACCGCCCGGTACATAAATACCCACTTTTGCAAGGCCGCGCACCCGCTGACCCAAAATCACGCCGTTTGCCTTGGTATCCAGCCAGCTTTGCTGTTTTTGGCGACTGTGGAATTCATAAATATTTTCAGCCGCACGCTCCAGCGCTTTTAAAAAATAAGGGTCGCACTGCTTTGTCAGTGCTTTTAGCTGCTCCTGCGTGATTTCTACCTGCTCCGGTACACTTCCGTCAAATTTTAAAGTGTATTCCGCAACGGCCTTGTCCCCGTTTTTGCGCACATTTTCCAAAATATCCGCTACAATAGCGTCTACTTTCCTGTCTTTTTCATCACAGCGTTGTTTTAGCTGCTGCACATAGGTGCGGGTCGTGGTCTCATCTTTTTCTACCAGTTGAATCATGGTTATTCTGCCTCCTTTGCCTGCTCCATCTGAGCAATCAGCGTATCTATCTCCTGCTTGCGCAGCTTCATGCTTGCTGTGTTCACAATCAGCCTTGCAGAAATGTCGCATACCTTTTCTATTATTTCCAGGCCGTTTTCCTTTAGCGTGGAGCCTGTTTCCACAATATCAATAATGGCGTCCGACAATCCCAGCAGGGGCGCCAGCTCCACAGAGCCTTCAATTTTAATGATTTTCACGTCCATACCCTTGCCCTCAAAAAAACTGCGGGCCACGTTGGGATATTTGGTAGCAATGGTTTTTGAAGCATATCCGCCGTAAAAATCAGAACCTTTGGGGGCTGCTAGGGCAAACCGGCATTTACCAAAGCCCAAATCCAGCACCTCGTAAAAACTGCTGCCGTTTTCAATGATGGTGTCTTTTCCTACCACGCCCAAATCACACACGCCGTGTTCTACGTAAGTGATTACATCAGCGGCTTTTGCCAGCACCACCTCAAACCGATCGTTGCCGATGGGTAAAATCAGCTTTCGGCCTTTTTCGTGCACAGCGGTACAATCAAATCCAATGCGTTCAAACATGGCTACCGTATCTCGCTCCAACCGACCCTTTGTCAGAGCGATTCGCAGCGGCTTCATACCGATTCCCCCTTATCTTGTCAATGTTTCTATGGTCTTGCCTACAAAATCCACCCGCGGAATCCCCATTTGCTTTGCATAATCCAGAGATTCCTTTCCGGTAGCAAACACGCTGTTCTCACAGCGCAGTCCCTCTCCGGAGAGATTGGCGGCATAGCAGAGGGCTTTCATCTCATATCCGTCCTCGCAGTGTACCAGCACGTCTACCTTCGGCGCTTTTTTGCCTTTTCCCCGACTAATCAAAATATCCGTAACCGCGTCCACATTGATGGCAAAACCGATGGCCGGCATGGGCATATCAAAACCGGCAAGCAGATTGTCATAGCGGCCGCCGGTCAGCACAGCGTCGCCGCAGCCTTCCGCATAAGCGCTGAACACTATATCCGTATAATAGTCCGTCCGCTGTACAAGACCCAAATCAATCATTACATGATCACCGATACCAAGGTCTTTCAATGCGCCGTACAGCTCCTGCAAATACGACAGAGTGCGAAAAGAGGAATCGTCCACGCAGAATTCCGCGGCTTCCTGCAAAATCTCCTCCCCGCCAAACAACCTTGGCAGCCGGCGCATGGCGCTGACCGACCTGCTTTCTCCAAGCTGGTCCAGCGCCATATCCAGCGCCGCGTAATTTTTCGCTTCAATATACCTGCGAATATCTTCCCTCGCCCCGTCATCAATAGGCAAACGGGCGGCAATAGCTTTAAAAAAGCCCGCGTGGCCCAGCTCAATACGAAAATTGGGTACACAGCGGCTCAGCGCCTCTACGGCAATGGCCAGCACCTCCAAATCCGCCCTGCGGCCTCTGGCTCCCAGCAGCTCAATGCCGGACTGCATCACCTCATCGTTGCGGCCCGTAAGCCCCGGGTGGCTGCAATAAATTGATTGGGTGTAATACAGCCTGATAGGCTTTGGTAAATTCTGCAAGCGGGTAGCGGTCAGCCTGGCAATGGGCATGGTAGAATCGGGACGCATACAAATCAGGCGGCCCCGCTTGTCGCTCATTTTATACATGACCTCCTGCCCGATTCCCGAGGAAGCCGTATCGAATACATCGTAAAATTCCAAACCCGGCGTAATGACCTCATGGAATCCGTGGGAAGAAAAAACATCCGCCAGCGTGCGCTCTGCATACCGGCGCGTCAGGCATTCCTCAAACAATAGGTCCTTTGTGCCTTCCGGCGTTATTTTATGATATTTTCGCATGGCTTTCCCCACCGTTTCGTTGTATCATTTTCTTTATCGCTTTAGTACGCTAATATAATAACATATTAGCACAGAGATGTAAAGGGCTGATTGTAATAAAATTTTTCCGTTTAAAATAAAGTAATCTGGCTGCTTTCCGGCAGTCCTTTGAGCGCGCCTGCCTGCTGCAGCATTTCAATCACGGTTTTGGAAACCTTGGCGCGTGCCTGCAAATCGTCAACGGAGATATACTCCCCTCCTGTTTCCCTTGCGGCGGCAAGGCTCTGGGCCGCGGCGTCTCCCACACCGGAAAGGGACGCAAAAGGCAACCGTATCCTGTTATCCTCCACTAAATATTTGACTGCATCGGAACGATATAAATCTACCGGCAGCACCTGTATACCACGCGCCAGCATTTCGTTGGCAATCTGGTACGTGGCGTACATGGCATCTTCCTTGGCGGTAGCTTCCTTGCCTTTCATGGTAATTTCCTGCATTTTTCTTTTGACTGTTTCTTTTCCCGCAATCACGGCAGCGCCGTCAAAATCTTCTCCGCGCACGGTAAAATAGGCCGCATAGTATTCCAAGGGCCTGTGCACCTTATACCAGCCCAAACGCAGGGTGGCTATCATATACGCAGCGGCGTGCGCTTTGGGGAACATATATTTGATCTTCATACAGGAATCAATATACCACTGAGGCACATCATGAGCTTTCATAGCCTCGATATGCTCCTGCGTCAGCTCCTTAGCCGCCTTTCCCTTACGGGTAATTTCCATGATTTTAAACGCCATTTTCGGTTCCAGCCCTTTGAGCATCAAATAGGTCATAATGCTGTCACGGGTACCAATTACCTCGGAAATGGTACAAACTTTATTCTTGATCAAATCCTGCGCGTTACCCAGCCAGACATCTGTCCCGTGAGACAGCCCCGATACCTGGAGCAAATCGGAAAAGGTTTTGGGCTGGGCGTCTATCAGCATCTGGCGCACAAAGCTCGTACCCACCTCCGGCAGAGAAAAAGTACCCGTTTCCGAATCAATATCCTCCGGTTTTACACCCAGCGCCTCCGTGGAGGTAAACAGCGACATGACCTGCGGGTCGCTCATGGAAACGTCCATAACAGAAATGCCTGTATAATCCTCTAAATAGCGGTAAATGGTAGGCACATCATGACCCAGCTCGTCCAGCTTACAAATGGTATCGTGAATGGAATGGAAATCAAAATGGGTTGTGATATTGTCCGATTTCTGGTCGTTAGCCGGGCGCTGTACAGGACAGAAATCGTAAATCTCCATACCCCTTGGCACAACCACCATGCCGCCCGGGTGCTGGCCCGTGGTGCGTTTGACCCCGGTACAGCCCAGCGCAAGGCGCAGCTCCTCGGCACGGTGCATGGCAATGCCTCTTTCCTCACAATATTTTTTTACATAGCCAATGGCAGTTTTGTCTGCAATGGTGCCAATGGTACCGGCCTTGAACACGTTGTCCTTACCGAACAGCGTCTCCGTATAACGATGGGCTTCACTTTGGTATTCACCGGAAAAATTCAAATCAATATCCGGTGTTTTATCTCCGTCAAAGCCCAAAAATGTTTCAAAGGGAATGGTGTGGCCGTCCCGATTCAGCGGCGTGCCGCAGCGCGGGCAATTTTTCTCCGGCAGGTCAAAGCCAGAGCCGTAGCTGCCGTCTGTAATAAACTCACTGTACTTGCATTTGGGACATACATAATGAGGCTCCAGCGGATTGACCTCTGAAATACCGGACATAGTAGCCACAAACGAAGAACCCACAGAACCGCGGGAGCCTACCTGGTAACCGTGGGCCACCGAATCCGCCACCAGTTTCTGCGCCGTCATATACAGCACAGAAAAACCGTGCTTTGTAATAGAGCCCAATTCCTTGTCCAAACGGTTTTTCACCAGTTCCGGCACAGGATCGCCGTAAATCTCTTTTGCTTTTTCCCACGTAATGCGAATCAGGTCTTCCTCCGCGCCGTCAATAAACGGCGGGAATACTCCCGGCGGAATTGGGCTGACGTCTTCTGTCATATCTGCAATTTTCCGGCTATTGGTCACAACAACCTCATAGGCTTTTTCCTTACCCAAATACGCAAATTCTTCCAGCATTTCCGCAGTAGTGCGCATATACAGGGGCGCCTGCCTGTCCGCGTCTCCAAAGCCTTTTCCGGCCATTAATATTTTGCGGTAATCAGCGTCCTTGGGGTCTAAAAAATGAACATCGCCAGTAGCTACCACAGGCTTGCCCAGTTCTTCTCCCAGTTTTACAATGGTGCGGTTCAGCTGGCGCAGGGCTTCCTCGTCCGGCACCATACCTTCTTCTATCATAAACCGGTTATTGCCAATGGGCTGTATCTCCAAATAATCGTAAAAATCCGCAATTTCTTTCAGCTTATCCCATGGCTGCCCGTTAAATACCGCGCGGAACACCTCTCCGGATTCACAGGCACTGCCCAGCAGCAGCCCTTCACGGTATTTGACCAGCTCACTTTTTGGAATACGTGGAAATTTATAAAAATACTCCAAATGGGCTTTGGAAATCAAACGGTACAGGTTTTTCAGTCCTGTTTGGTTCTGCACCAGTATAATCTGGTGCACCGGCGGTATTTTTCTGCTGTCTCCGCCTGTCAGCGATGTGTTGATGTCCTGCACCACACAAGCGCCTGTATCCTCTTTCAGCCGCGTCAGCAAATTGGCTAAAATTTTCGCAAGTACTGTAGCATCGTCACTGGCACGGTGGTGATTGAACGGATCCAGCTTCAAATATTTTGCTACCGTATCCAGCTTACAGTTTTTAATATCCTTAAGCATGGCACGGCACATGGGTACTGTATCAATATAAGGATACGTAAACGCCATACCGTGGCGCTGCGCCGCTGCACGAATAAAGGCGGTATCAAAATTTGCGTTATGAGCGGCCAGCACTGCGTCCTCCCCGCAAAATGCATAAAATGCCTGTACTGCCTCTTCCTCCGACGGAGCATTTTTGACCATATCGTCTGTAATGCCTGTCAGCTGAGTGATTTTCTCCGGAATATGCCGCTGAGGATCGACAAAAGTATTAAAGCTGTCGATAATCTCTCCATTTTTTAATTTAACGGCACCGATTTCTGTCAGCCGATCCGTATTGGGGCTCAATCCTGTTGTCTCCACGTCAAAGCAGATAAAGGTATCATCCAGGCTGCGGCGGGATTCTCCCGTTAATGCGGGAACCATATCGTTTACAAAATAAGCCTCTACACCATAGATCACTTTGAAATCTCCGCCGTTTTTTCGTATTTTATTGACCGCATTCATAGCATCGGGAAACGCCTGTGCCACACCGTGGTCAGTAATGGCAACGGCGGGCTGGCCCCATTGATAAGCACGGTTGATCAAATCTGCCGCCGTATTGATGCCGTCCATCGCGGACATATTGGTATGTAAATGCAGCTCTACCCGTTTTTCCTCCGCTTTGTCCACCACTTTGAGTAACTCTACCGTTGCAAGCCCTCGCACACGGCAGACAATCTCACGGTCATATTTGTCGTATTCCACTTCACCCCGAATCAAAACCGCGTTGCCTTTTTTCAGCGCGTCCAGCGGCCGACAGCTGGCAGGGTCGTCTATCAGCTTCAAAATCATGGAGCTTGTATAGTCCGTAATCTTAATAGAATAAATCTTTTTGCTCTTGTCTCTGGTAAAGCGTTCCTCTAAATCAAAAATTTCACCCCAAATGGTCACATTTCCCGCATCAGGGGTAACATTTGCAATGGGAATCGTTTTGCCTTTGACTGGCCTGCCGTAAATACTGTGCGCCGTATTGGGCAGTACCGCAGGCATCAGGGTCTCTCCCGTACGGACTTCCGTTGTTTTTGGGTCGGGCCGTTCTTCCATGGATGCTTCGTATCGCTCCGCCTCTTCCGAAACCTGTTCACGGCGCACCGTTTCTTCCCGCAGTTTTTGACGTTCAATAGAAACGGAGCTTTGGCCGTTCACCGTCAGCGCACCGTCAAACTGCACCGTCAGCGGGATACCGAACTCGTCCAGCACCAGCTTTTCCAAAGAGCGTTCCGTATGGCGCGAGCGCAAAAGCGCAAAGCCGCCGTGCATCAGCGTAATATGCAGATTTTCGTCCCGCAGGCTGATTTGCGCATCCTTCAGGCAGCCTGCCAAACTGGCGTCCCGCCGTTTAAGCTCGCAAAATATTTCGTCAATATAGGTTTCCGAAAACCGCTCTTTTGGAAAGCGCGGCAGCAACTCCACCTTTTGCAGTCCCAGCGAAGACGCCGCGATCTCCTTTTCCAGCGCAAATAAGTCCCTGCGCTTAACCAAATCAAAAAAAGATATCTGCAGCGACAGCATACGCACCTGCCGGTCAATCTCTACCTTTTGAATCTCGCCTGCCGCAACGGTTTCCGGTAATTTGGAAACGTCCATATACGGCCGAAAAAATGTACTAATTTTATTCAAAATGATTCGTTCCTTTTACATTTTTAAAATTTCATCTATAAGCGCGTCTATCAAAATATCCTCCGGTACTTTTCTGACGATTTGGCCCTTTTTAAATATCAGGCCCTCGCCGTCTCCGCCGGCAATACCAATGTCAGCTTCCTTTGCTTCTCCCGGACCGTTTACCGCACAGCCCATAACAGCTACCTTCAGCGGCTTTTTACACGTCTGCAAGCGCTTTTCCACCTCACCGGCAATGCCTATCAAATCAATTTTACTTCTGCCGCAGCTTGGGCAGGAAATCAACTGCGGGCTTGTATCGTCCATATCTAAAGCCCTTAAAATATCCTTGCCTGCGGATATCTCCTTGATCGGGTCTGCCGTTAAAGAGACCCGTATGGTATCGCCAATGCCCCGCTGGAGCAGCGAACCGATACCTATGGCGGATTTAATCAGCCCCATACGCTCCGTACCTGCTTCCGTTACACCCAAATGCAAGGGATAATCGCACTGTTCTGCCGTCAATTCGTAAGCCTGTATCATAACATCCACGTTAGAGGATTTGATGGAAAGGACAATATCATGAAAATCAAATTTTTCCAACAGCGAAGCATGGTGCAGGGCGCTTTCGCACAGAGCCGCCGGCGTAGGACCGCCGTGCTTTTTTAAAATCTCCTTTTCCACTGAACCGGAATTGACACCGATGCGGATAGGTATTTTTTTCTCTCTGCACGCCTGCGCCACCGCTTTTACCTTATCGTCAGAGCCGATATTGCCTGGATTGATGCGTATTTTATCAATACCCGCCGCAGCGACCTCCAGTGCCAAGCGGTAATCAAAATGAATGTCCGCCACCAGCGGAATGGAAACCGCTTCCTTGATTGCCGGAATCAGTTTGACCGCATCCCGGTCCGGAACGGCCACACGGACAATTTGACAGCCCGCCTCCTCCAGCGCAACCGCCTGCGCCACGTTTGCCTTTATATCATCCGGCCTTGTATTGAGCATGGACTGCACGCTGACCGGCGCGGCTCCGCCAATAGCCAGCTTGCCCGCATATATCGTTTTGCTGTGACGTCTATTCATAAAAGCATCTCTTCCTTTTGTGGTGGTCTTTTTGTTATTATACCATTTCCAGTAGATTTTTGCAGAAAAAAACCAACCAAATTTTTTTAAAAAATCCGGTTGGCTTTCATGCTCTTTTCTGTAAGGTTATCTCCACCACCCAAACAGGCGCGAGAGATCTCCGAAAGTGATCACAACCATAAAACCCATCAGGCACACAAAGCCCGCCGCGTGTATCCAGCCCTCGTATTTAGGATTCATAGGCTTGCGGCGAATCGCTTCGATGATCAGGAAAATCAACCGTCCGCCGTCCAGCGCGGGCAGCGGCAGCAAATTTACAACGCCTAAATTCACGGTAATGATCATCATGATATTCAAAATGTTGTTCAAAGCGGTCACAAAGCTGGTCTCAAGCCCCGTGGAAGCCGCCTGGGATATAGCGCCCGCCACGCCCACAGGACCGGAAAGCTGGTTAAATCCAAACCGTCCCGTTACAATACCCGCCAAGCTGGACCAGACCATACGCACAGTGGAAACGGTATCCTTGCCCGCGTTGGCAATAATCGTGGCAAAGTTTTTCTCTATGGGAAATACTTTAAAATCCAGTATAGGGCTCATCTGCCCGTCTATTTCCCGAGTGTTGAGCTTTACATCGTCAAAGCGTACCTGCTCTCCGTCCCGCACCATAATCAGATCCACCGCGTTGGGATCGGCAGTAGCCAGCGCAAACTGCAAATCGGTACCGCTGAAAATACGGTAGCCATCTATGGAGTAAAACTGGTCGCCTACCTGTACGCCTGCGGCCTGCAAAGCCGAACCGCCCTCAGCAAACATACTGATGCGGTTGGACGCAAAAGCAGGCTGCTGCACAGACAGCACCAGCGCCAGTACAAATCCTAAAATAATATTCATAAACGCGCCGGCACAGACAACGATCATACGTTTCCACACGGCCTTTTTGCCAAAAGCGCGTTCGTCCTCGCTGTTCCCGTCTTCTCCTTCCATGGCGCAAAAACCGCCTATGGGAAACAGACGTATGGAATATTTGGTTTCTTTCTTCCCCCACTTTATAATGCGCGGCCCCATACCGATGGCAAATTCATTTACACGTATACCGCACCATCTGGCTGTTAAAAAATGGCCCAGCTCATGGATAAACACCACAAACGTAAACGCCAATACCGCTATAATAATGAGCAGGACAATAATAGAAATCACCTTCTTTATTCGTTAACCTGTGGACTCTGACACAAAACGGCGTGCCGCCGTGTCCGCCTCCAACACATCTTCAACGCACGTTACAAATCCGGGGTACTGGCGCTCCATGGCCTGTGTCACCAGCTCGCCAATAGAAAGGAACCCGATGCGCTCCTGTAAAAACATCTTTACAGCTTCCTCGTTGGCGCCGTTTGCCGCGGCAGGCGCCAGCCCGCCGCGCAGAAACGCACTGCGGCAGGCATTCAGGCAAAGGAAAGTATCATAATCCGGCCGGTAAAAGGACAATTGACCATATTCCGTCAAATCCAGCTGCCTGCACGGGGACGGGTACCTTTGGGGAAATGTGACTGCATACTGAATGGGTATGCGCATATCCGGTACACCCAGCTGGGCAAGCACAGAATGATCCTGGTACTCGATCATGGAATGGATAATGCTTTCCCTGTGCACCACCACATCCAACTGTTCCATGGGCATGGAAAACAGCCACGCGGCTTCAATCAGCTCCAACCCCTTGTTCATCATAGTAGCTGAATCTATGGTCACTTTTGCACCCATACTCCAGTTTGGGTGGTTCAGCGCCTGTTTTGCGGTAACGTGTGCCAGCTCCTCTTTTGTTTTGCCAAAAAAGGGCCCGCCCGACGCCGTTAAAATAATCCGCTTTAGCTGCTTGCGGTCAGTACAGCCGTATAAACACTGGAACACCGCCGAATGCTCGCTGTCCACAGGAATAATACGCACCCCGTTTTCCTTTGCGGCCTCCATGACCAAAGCACCGCCCGCTACCAGCGTTTCCTTATTGGCCAGCGCAACGTCCTTTTTTGCATGGATCGCCGCCAGCGTAGGACGCAGCCCCACCATGCCCACCACGGCGTTCAATACAAGGTCCGCTTCTTCCACAGCAGCGGCAAGACACAGCCCTTCCATGCCCGAAACAACGGTCACAGGCAAATCGGCAACGGCAATTTTCAGCTGCTTTGCGGCCTCCAAATCAAAAACCGCAACAAGTTGCGGCTCAAATTCCCGTATTTGCTTTTCAAGCAGTGCAATGTTCCGGTACGCAGCCAACACGGTCACCGAAAGGCCAAGGCCTCGCACCACATCTAATGCCTGACAGCCAATGGAGCCTGTGGAGCCCAAAATAGAAAGCTTCTTTTCCATTATTATTCACCAATCTGTCATTTTATTTCAAACAATTTTACCAAATCACCGGCAATAGCTGGATAAACAGGTAAATAAACGGCCCGACAATGACCACGCTGTCAAAGCGGTCCATCATACCGCCGTGACCCGGAATCAAATTCCCAAAATCCTTTACATCGTAGCTACGCTTGATAATGGAAAAGCTCAAGTCCCCCACAATGGATAAAACAGCGGTCACCCCGCCGATAATGGCAAGGGACAAATAGGAAACGGTAAGCTGTGAGCCGTAAAAAATCAAATTGTATAAATAACCCATGAGCATAATCAGCCCAATATTGATAACCAGCCCACCTACGGCGCCTTCCACTGTCTTTTTGGGACTGATATGGGGGCACAATTTATGCCTGCCGATAAAACTGCCCACAAAATACGCGCCCGCATCAGCGATCCATGCGGCAAACAGCGCCATGACCACATACAGCATACAATGCTGCGGATTGACGTACCGCATCATGGAAACCGTATTGAGCGCGGTGGTTACCAGCAGGGTCATGCCGTATACCACACAAATGTCCTGAAACCGCACTTTTTGATAATGGTATATGGTAGAAGCCAGCATGGCAATGGTATATAAAAAATACGCGGTCATGGACCAGTATATCTGGTTCGGTATCAGCGGCACCGCCAGCGAAAACGCTGTGCTGGGCAGTAAAAATGTCAAATATTTGCGCAGTCCTACCGCCGAAACCAGCTCAAACACGGCCGTGGCGGTAATCAATGCCATAATGATATTCAAGGAATAAGGAAACACAAACTGAAAACCGATCATTGCTGCCACAATGCCGATAACAAGAAAGCCGGACAGTATCCTTTTTACCACGTCAGACACCCCCAAATCTTCTGTTGCGCTTTGCATATTCCTCCAGGCAACGCTCCAAATCCTCCGTAGTAAAATCCGGCCACAGTACGTCCATAAAAACCAGCTCCGCATACGCCGACTGCCACAGCAAAAAGTTAGAAAGCCTGCATTCCCCGCTGGGACGAATGATCAAGTCCGGGTCCGGCTCCCCATAGGTATACATCTGGTCAGACAACATCTGCTCGGTGATCTCCTCCGGCTGCAGCGCGCCGTCTTTCACCTTTTGCGCCAAATGCTGCGCAGCCCGGGTAATCTCCGCCCTGCTGCCGTAATTCATAGCAAGATTCAGCACCATGCCGGTACGGGTCTTGCCCGTTTCTATGGTCTCCGCTATCAGTTCCTGCAAATCCGGAGAAAACACAGAGGTATCTCCCAGAAAACGGATTTTGATATCGTCGTTGAGCAGATCCTCCAAAGCGTCCTTTAAATACTGCTTAAACAGCCCCATCAAAGCGCCCACCTCTTCCTGGGGGCGTTTCCAGTTTTCCGTAGAAAAAGCGTACACCGTAAGATACGGTATGCCTATTTTACTGCAATAACGGGTAATGGCTTTAAATTTGGCGGCGCCTGCCCTATGTCCCATAGAACGCGGCATCAGTCGCTTTTTTGCCCAACGTCCGTTTCCGTCCATAATAATGGCCAGGTGCCGGGGCAGAACACGCCCCTCCTGGTTTGCAGAAGATTTCATAATTACAACCGCCTAATTACGATTTTATAGTTCAAGAATCTCTTTTTCTTTTTTTGCATGCATCGCATCTGCTTCCTTGCAGTATTTATCTGTTAAATCCTGCGCTTTTTTCTCGCCGTCCTTCAAATCGTCCTCTGTAATATCGCCTTCTTTTTTCATGGCCTTTAATTTCTCAATGGCGTCACGACGGATAGAGCGAATGGCAACCTTGCCGTTTTCGCACATTTTACCAATATCCTTTGCAATCTCCCTGCGCCTTTCCTCTGTCAACTGCGGAAACGTCAGACGAATGACCTTGCCATCATTTTGCGGGTTAATACCCAAATCGGCTACCTGAATGGCTTTCTCAATACTGTCCAGAGAAGAAACGTCCCACGGCTGGATCACCAGCACCCTTGCCTCTGAAACAGAGACCGCCGCCAACTGGTTGATTGCTGTAGGCGCACCGTAGTAATCCACCGTTACCTTGTCCAAAACGGCAGGATTGGCACGACCCGCACGCACAGAGGCAAATTCGTCAGCCAGCACATGAATGGATTTCTGCATTTTTTCTTCTGCGTTTTTTAGAATGTCTTTCATAACCTGATACCTTCCTCACAAATGACTTCTGTTTATAATATAGTTGATCCTGTCAGATTTATTCTACCAAAGTGCCTACCGGCTCGCCGCAAATGGCTTTCACAATATTTTCCGGCCGGTCTATGCTGAACACCAGCAGGGCAATATCATTGTCCTTACAAAGAGACGCCGCTGTGCTGTCCATGACCTTTAAATCCTGATTGAGCACGTCCATAAAGGAAAGATGGTCGTATTTCACGGCATTTTGGTTGGTTTTCGGGTCGCTGTCATAAACACCGTCCACCATAGTGGCCTTTAAAATCACATCCGCGTCGATTTCAGCAGCACGTAAAGCGGCGGCCGTATCTGTGGAAAAGAACGGATTGCCCGTACCGCAGCCAAACACCACGACTCTGCCCTTTTCCAAATGGCGCACAGCCTTATTGCGGATATACGGCTCGGCTACCTCCTGCATGGCAATGGCAGTCTGCACGCGAACATCCAGCCCCAGCTGCTCCAGCGCGTCGGCAACACCCAGCGCATTGATAACCGTTGCCAGCATACCCATATGATCCGCCCTGGTCCTGTCCATGTTCCCGCTGGTGCGGCCCCGCCAAAAATTGCCGCCGCCTACTACAATCGCTACCTCGACTCCCATATCCACACAGCGCTTGACCGGCTGGCAGAATTTCAGCACCGTATCAAAATCAATACCATGGGACTGCTTTCCCGCCAAAGATTCGCCGCTTAATTTCAAAAGGACTCTTTTATATTTCGGCTGCAAACAAAACACCCCGTTTTTTCCAAATTTTATTTTACCTGTCTATTTTACAATAAGCGCAGGCCGTTGTAAAGCGTCTGCACGCTTTTCATACA
>CALWUX010000047.1 GCA_944384795.1 uncultured Clostridia bacterium
ACGTTTATTTTGTGCACTCCTATTATTTGAAGGCCGAGGACAGGGATATTGTTTCCGCTACTACCACCTATGGGATCGAGCTGGACGTAGCCGTACATAAGGACAACGTCCACGCAGTGCAGTTCCACCCTGAAAAAAGCGGCGTGAGAGGGCTGGAAATGCTGAAAAACTTTGCCGCGCTGATAAAATAAAGGAGGTGCTGTGCCATGCACGCAAAAAGAATCATTCCCTGTTTGGATGTCAATAACGGCAGGGTGGTCAAAGGGACCAGCTTTGTCAATTTAAGGGACGCGGGCGACCCGGTGGAAGCGGCGGTGGCTTACGACAGGCAGGGTGCCGATGAACTGGTGCTGCTGGATATTACCGCCTCCCACGAGGGCCGCGGTACCATGCTGCACATTGTGCAGGAGGTGGCAAGGCATATTTTTATCCCGTTTACCGTTGGCGGCGGCGTACGCACTGCGGAGGATATCAACGTGCTGCTGCGGGCAGGCGCGGATAAGGTATCGGTCAATACCGCCGCGTGGAAAAATCCGCAGCTGATATCCGAAGCTGCCCAGAGGTTCGGCAGCCAGTGCGTGGTATGCGCCATTGACGCAAAACGAAGGTCGGAAGGCGGCTGGACCGTTGTGATAAACGGCGGGCGGGAGGATACAGGCAAGGATGCGGTGGCATGGGCCATGGAGGCGGCCAGGCTGGGAGCAGGAGAAATATTGCTGACCAGCATGGACTGCGACGGGCAAAAATCGGGGTACGATTTGGAATTGACCAGAGCCATATCCTGCCGGGTGCCTGTTCCCGTTATTGCTTCCGGCGGCGCGGGCGCCATGGAGCATTTTGCCGACGCTTTTGCGTTAGGGGAAGCTGACGCAGTGCTGGCGGCTTCCCTGTTCCATTTCGGCGAAATCACCATACCGGAATTAAAGGAATTTTTACAGAAACAAGGCATTACCGTCAGAAAGTCATAAAAGCAATACCCGGAAAGCGTTTTTTCGGGTATTGCTTTTCTATTGCGGGCTGTTCTACTTTGTACTAGCTGCGCATACCATGGTAACAGGCGCAAAAGCGTAATCTTGGAGGTGCAGAATCAGTATGAGGTGGAAAACAAAAGCGATTGCGACGCTTATGGCAGCCGTACTGGCGGCTGTTTCGTTTGCAATACCGGTATCGGCGATTTCCGATGAGGAGGTGACGGCGCCGTCCGCTGTTTTGATGGAGCCGGGCACAGGCAGGGTCTTGTATGAGAAAAATGCCAATGAACTGCGCCCGTGCGCGTCTATTACCAAAGTGATGACGCTGCTGCTGGTGATGGAGGCGCTGGAGACAGGCAGGATCTCCCTGGAGGATCAGGTGGCGGCCAGCGCGCATGCGGCCTCCATGGGCGGTTCGGATATTTGGCTGGAGGAGGGCGAGGTCATGTCTGTCAATGACCTGATCAAAGCCACTGTGATCATGAGTGCCAACGATGCCGCCGTTGTACTGGCCGAGCATGTGTACGGTACGGAAGACGAGTTTGTCCAGCAGATGAATATTCGCGCAAAGCAGCTGGGTATGAACGACACCACGTTTAAAAACTGCAACGGTCTGGACGAGGAGGGTCATTTGACAACGGCCCACGATGTGGCGCTGATGTCCGCCGCGCTGATAAAGCATGAGAAAATTTTTGATTATACCCTGACATGGATCGATTATGTAAGGGATGGCCAGACCCAGCTGGTCAATACCAATAAGCTGATTCGCAGCTATAAAGGTATTACAGGGCTGAAAACCGGTACCACCGGCCAGGCGGGCAGCTGTATTGCCGCTACGGCCAAGCGGGATAACCTGAGTCTGGTAGCGGTGGTGCTGGGCAGTTCCACAACGGATGAACGGTTTGCCGCTGCCGCTACGCTGCTGGATTACGGGTTTGCCAATTTTGCATTTGCAACGCCGGAAATGCCCGCGCTGGGAACGGTTTCTGTAAGCAACGGCATACAGGGAGAGGTGCAGACAGAATGCGCAATGCCGGCAGAGGTGCTGGTTCCAAAAGGCAAGGAAGCCGCTGTTGCCGGCGAAGTAGAGCTGAGCGAGGGCGTACAGGCGCCGGTGGAAAAAGGACAGCTGCTGGGCAAGGTGCGGTACCGGTTGGACGGGGAAGTAATAGCGGAGTATGATATTACGGCAAAGGACAGCGTGGAGGAGATCCATTTTGGTGCGGTGTTTATGATTTTATTGAGAAGCCTGTTCCACTGGTCGTAACTGCCGGTCGGGAAAATGGCAGAATCTATGGAAAGTATTGTGATTGTATTGCAAATTACGGGGGTTTATTATAGAATAATAACAAAAGAACGGGGACGTATAGGGGGATAACAATGTCCGTTGCAGTGGATTTTAGACATTTAAAAGGATTTGTGCAGGACCATGAAATAGAGGGGCTTGCACCGCAGATAAAAACGGCGCACCATATGCTCCATAACGGTACGGGCATGGGAAGTGACTTTACCGGCTGGCTGACTTTGCCTGATGATTACGATAAGGAAGAATTTGAGCGGATACAAAAAGCCGCAAGGCAAATACAAAGCGATACGGACGTGTTTATCGTGATTGGTATCGGCGGCTCTTATCTGGGTGCGCGGGCGGCCATAGAATTTTTAAAGTCGCAGCATTATAACGCGCTTGCAAAGCAGACCCCGGATATTTATTTTGCGGGCAATACCATCAGCTCCTCTGATTTGGCGGAATTGCTGGAAATTTGCAAGGGCCGGCGGGTCTCTCTGAATATGATCTCCAAGTCCGGCACCACGACGGAGCCGGCCATTGCTTTTCGCGTTTTTAAGGATTTTATGGAACGGGAATACGGCAGGGAAGAAGCAGGAAAACGCATTTATTGCACAACGGACAGGGAAAAAGGCACCTTAAAGCAGCTGGCGGAGAAGGAAGGGTACCAAACCTTTGTAGTGCCTGACGACGTGGGCGGACGGTTTTCTGTTTTGACTGCGGTGGGGCTGCTGCCCATTGCCGTTTGCGGGGCGGACATTGCGGCGCTGATGCAGGGAGCGGCGGATGCACGGCGGGAATATGACAATGAGCGGCTTTTGGAAAATCCCTGCTACCGTTACGCGGCGGCCAGGAATATTTTGCAGCGCAAAGGCAGGGATATTGAACTGCTGGTAAGCTACGAGCCCTGCTGTACTATGCTGTGCGAGTGGTGGAAGCAATTGTACGGCGAAAGCGAGGGCAAGGATCAAAAGGGGATTTTTCCCGCAGCTGCGACGTTTTCTACGGATTTGCATTCCATGGGGCAGTATATACAGGACGGAAAACGGATTCTTTTTGAGACGGTTGTATTGTTTGAAAAGCCAAAGTATGATATAGTAATAGAGAACAGTCCCGAAGATGTAGATGGATTGAATTTTTTACAGGGCAGGCCGGTTTCTTATATTAACCGGAAAGCGTTTGAAGGGACGGTATTGGCGCATCACGACGGCGGTGTGCCCAATATTGTGGTTTCGGTTCCGGATTTTTCGGAGTATTCTCTGGGATACCTGATTTATTTCTTTGAAAAAGCCTGCGCGGTTTCCGGTTATTTGCTGGGGGTGAATCCCTTTGACCAGCCGGGCGTGGAAAGCTATAAGAGAAATATGTTCGCTTTGCTGGGCAAGCCCGGTTATGAGCAGGAAAAAGAACAGCTGGAAGCCAGATTGAAGCAATAGGAAGTTCAAATTGCCGGTCGTATCCACTTTTGTGGAAAAATATAAAATGTTTTGGGGAGGAGTTTCACTATGATAACTCTAATTATTGGAAAAAAAGGTTCAGGAAAAACAAAAAAGCTGATTGACGCAGCAAACGAAGCCATTGAAAAAACCAGCGGCAATGTGGTCGTGATCGAAAAAGAATCTCACCTTACGCTGGATATTTCCCACCAGGCAAGGCTGGTGGCGCTTGAGCCGTACGGTATTCACGGCTGTGCTGCCTTTTACGGCTTTGTAAGCGGTATTTGTGCGGGCAACTATGATGTAAAGGAAATTTTTGTGGATTCCACATTGAAAGCGATCGATGCGCAGGATTTGGAATGCTTTATTAAAAAGCTGGATAAGCTGGCCGCTTTTGCAGAGACAAAAATTACGCTGTCTGTTTCTATGGACGAGTCTGAACTGCCGGCAGGCGTAAAGGACATTGTTACCTGCGTTTGATTTACAGAAAACGGGAAAACTGCCGCCGCTTGTGTTACGGCGGCGGTTTTCTTCTGTAAAGCGCCGGCGCCGTATAGGAAAACAGCCGAACAGACTTACCGGGCCCGCAGGTGATTTTATGTAAAATTTCTTGTTGACAAAGCCGGTGCAAATGGCTATAATATTTTAGTAAAGCGCAAGAGGTGTGGACAATGCTGCTTGATTTAAAAAGATTGTTTGAAAATGAAGAGGAATCTGTTTCTTTTCAGTATGAGCTGGATTTGTCGGATTTGGAGATAAGCGGCGTTTTTCCGTTTGTTTCGCCGGTCAGGATCCAGGGCATTGTGCAAAATACGGCGGGAACCGTTTTTATGACGGTGCAGGCCGATTTTGATTTTTCCATTCCCTGCGACCGCTGTGCGCAGGATATGCAGTTGCAGTATCATTTTTCCTTTAGCCACCCTTTGTTGTTGGACGCAAAGGAAGAGGAGCAGGATACGTATATTCCTGTGCAGGACGGTAAATTGGACTTGGACGAGCTGTGCAGGGCGGATATTTTGCTGGCTTTGCCTGCAAAATATTTGTGTAGGGAGGACTGCAGGGGCTTGTGTTCCGTTTGTGGCACAGACCTTAACCACGGCAGCTGCCAATGTGATCAACATCAGACGGATCCCCGTTTGGAGGTTCTGAAACAGCTGATAGATTAGTTTATTTTATATAAGGAGGTGCTGACCATGGCGGTACCAAAGAGTAAATTATCCAGTGCAAGAAAAAACAGCAGACGCTCCAGCGTTTGGAAAATGAGTGCTCCGACTCTTGTGCATTGCCCAAAATGCGGTGAGTATAAAACACCTCACGTTGTTTGCGGCAGCTGTGGTTTTTACAACGGCAGAGAAGTAATTAAAAAAGAGGATTGATCGTTTTAGCCGTACTCTTTTTGATGCTAAAAAATTTAAGAGAAGGAGAAATCCTTCTCTTATTTTTTTTCTGAAAACCCGTGATTTTTAAGGAGGTGATCCAAAATGCCGGTACTTATCAAAGGGATAGAGCCGGACAGTCCTGCGCAGCGTGCGGGTATTCGGGCTGGCGAGACACTGGTTTCCTTAAACGGGCATACCATTGTGGATATTTTGGATTACCGTTTTTATGAGACTGACGCACGCCTGGAGGTGCGGCTGGCTGACACAAAAGGGCAAACGCGTACCGTGCTGATCAAAAAAAGCCAGTACCAGCCCATTGGCCTGGAATTTGAAACGTATTTAATGGATAAACAGCGCTCCTGCCGGTGCAAATGTGTGTTTTGTTTTATTGACCAGATGCCGCAGGGGATGCGGGAAAGTTTGTATTTTAAAGATGATGATGCCCGTTTATCCTTTTTGTTCGGCAATTATATTACGCTGACCAATTTAAAGGAAGAAGACGTAGAACGTATCATCAATATGAAAATCAGTCCCGTCAATATTTCTGTGCATACCACCAACCCGGCGCTGCGGGTGAAAATGATGGGGAACCGTTTTGCGGGAAAATCGCTGGAAATTTTGCCGCGGCTGGCCAGGGCCGGTATCCATATCAACTGCCAGCTGGTGCTGTGTCCCGGCATCAACGACGGGGAGGAGCTGCGGCGCAGTTTGACGGATTTGGGTGAACTGATACCGGCGCTGCAAAGCGTTGCAATGGTACCTGTGGGTGTGACAAAATACCGGGATGGTTTGTTCCCGCTGCGCCCTTATACAAAAGAGGAAGCGGCCCGGACCATTGATTTGATTGATGATTTTGGGGATCGGTTCCTGCGGGAATACGGCAGCCGGATCGTGTATGCCTCCGATGAATTTTATTTAACGGCACAGCGCGCGCTGCCGCCGCCGGAGTTTTACGAGGATTTTTCTCAGATTGAAAGCGGCGTGGGCGCCATGGCCTGCCTGAAAGACGAGTTTTTATATGCTTTGCATACCCGTTTGGAGGATAAAGGGTCTATTGATATACCGAAGCGGCATATCACGCTGGCTACGGGTACCGCGGCCTATCCGTTTTTAAATGAATTACTTGACGAAGTGCGCATAAAATGCCATAATTTAACTTGCGATGTGATACCGGTCATCAACCGCTTTTTTGGAGAGACCATTACGGTGGCAGGCCTTTTGACCGGAACGGATATTTTGTCTCAGCTGAAAGGGAAAACGCTGGGAGAGCAGCTGCTGCTGCCGGAGGTGCTTTTGCGGCATAATACCAATGTACTGCTGGATGATGTGACCCTTGATGACATCAGCCGGCAGCTGCAAATACCTGTTCGGACGGTGAGCAACGACGGCCGGCGTTTGCTGGACGCCGTTTTGGGGGAGTGAAACAATGTCGAAACCGATTGTTGCCATAGTTGGCAGACCCAATGTAGGCAAATCTACTTTATTCAATAAATTGATTGGGCAGAGACGTTCCATTGTGGACGATACGCCCGGTGTGACCAGAGACCGTATTTACGGAGAGTGCCAGTGGAGGGACAGGACCCTCTCTCTTGTGGACACAGGCGGCATTGAGCCCGCGGCGCGGGACGTGATTTTGTCGCAAATGAGGGAACAGGCGCAAATTGCCATTGACGGCGCAGATGTGATCGTTATGGTGACAGATGCGCGCAGCGGCGTTGTGGCAACAGACCAGGAGGTTGCCGTTATGCTGAAAAAAAGCGGCCGCCCTGTAATACTGGCTGTGAACAAATGTGACACGGTCGGCAATGTTCCGCCGGAGTTTTATGAATTTTATCATTTGGGGCTGGGCGACCCGGTGGCGGTGTCGTCCGTACACGGCCACGGGACGGGCGATTTGCTGGACAGAGTGCTGGAGCTGCTGCCGCCGGCGCAGGAGGAAGAGGAGGATGGAGAGGAGATCAAGGTTGCCGTAATCGGAAAGCCTAACGCGGGCAAATCCTCCCTGGTCAATAAAATTGCGGGACAGGAGCGGTGCATTGTTTCCGACATTGCGGGAACGACCAGAGACGCCATTGACACGACAGTGGAAAATCAGCACGGCAAATTCCTTTTTATTGATACCGCCGGTCTGCGCCGTCAGAGCAAAGTAAACAAAATGAATGACGACATTGAGCGTTACAGCATCATACGGGCGCAAATGGCTATTGAACGCGCTGATGTGTGCGTGGTCATGATAGATGCGACAGAGGGTTTTACAGAGCAGGATTCCAAGGTGGCGGGATTGGCTCACGAGGCGGGAAAGGGCTGTGTGATAGCAGTCAACAAATGGGACGCTGTGGAAAAGGACGGCAAAACCATGCAGGAGTACCGCAAAAAGCTGGAAGTAGATTTTTCCTTTATGTCATATGCGCCCTTTGTGTTTTTGTCGGCCAAAACAGGACAGCGGCTGGACCGTTTGTTTGAGCTGATCAGGCTGGCGGCCAATTCCAACGCCATGCGCATTACCACAGGAACTCTCAACGACATTCTGGCGCAGGCGACTGCCCGGGTACAGCCGCCGACGGATAAGGGGAAGCGCTTGAAAATCTATTATATGACTCAGGCGAGCACCAAGCCGCCTACGTTTATCTGCTTTGTGAATGACACAGAGCTGTTTCATTTTTCTTACCAGCGTTATCTGGAAAACAGAATCAGGGAAACCTTTGGTTTGGAAGGCACCCCTGTTCGATTTATCATTCGCGAACGCGGCGACAAATAGGAGGATTTCATGCTGGGATTGTTTCAAATATTCGCACTGCCTGTTTTGGCGATCATGGTGGTCTCCTATTTGTTGGGCAGCATCAGCTTTTCCATTATTTTTACCAAAATGTTCAGCAAAGAGGATATTCGCACCATGGGCAGCGGAAACGCGGGCACGACCAATGTACTGCGCTCCGTAGGCAAGCGCGCGGCCATATTGACCTTTGTGTTCGATATTATCAAATGTGTGATTTCGGTACTGCTGACAAAATATGTGCTGGAATATATCTGCGCGGCCAGCAGTACACCGTCCTATCTTGTCAATTACGGTCTGTATCTGTCCGGGTTTTGCTGTTCTATTGGTCATATGTACCCTGTCTTTTTTAAATTTAAAGGCGGCAAGGGAGTCGTTACGGTGGCGACCATGGCAGCCCTGGCCGACTGGCGCGTATTTTTGGCGATCATCGGGGTGTTTATCGTTGTGTTTGCCATTGGAAGAATGGTTTCTCTGGGCTCTGTTGCCGCGGCGGCGGCTTACCCTGTCGCCACATTTTTTGTCACTTTTTTTGCTGATTATTATTACAGCGGTACGGTGTCCTTAAAATATGTGCTGATTGTTACGGCGATGACCGCGCTGATGGGCGGCATTGTAATTTTTAAGCACAGGAGCAACCTTGTGCGCATTATGAACGGCACGGAAAAAAAGATGTTCGGCAGCAAGAAAAATGGTTAAACAAGAAAGAACTGCCCTATACTGCAAAGTATAGGGCAGTTCTTTCTTGTTTGCGGCATAAAAAAAGAAGCCCGTACGGGCTTCTTTTTTGTTCCGGTGCTGTATTTACAGGCTGACCGGACATCAAACTGCCGCGGAACCGGATACCGCGCGGGTCACTTTGCCGGAACGCAGGCAGCGGGTGCAGGCATAAATACGTTTGTTGGAACCGTTTACAACTGCTCTTACACGTTTGATGTTCGGCTTCCATGTTCTGTTGGAACGTCTGTGAGAATGGGAAACCTTAATACCGAAAGCTACATCTTTGCCGCAAATTTCACATTTTGCCATGTATCTGCACCTCCTTTAAAAGGGCTGTTTTTTCATTACAACGTTAGTATTCTATCAAATTCGCAGAAAAAATGCAAGTGTTTTTCCCTATATTCTTTCCTGTTTGTGGTTCTGTTGTGAAAATTGCTGTATAACAGCGGACGGCGTTTGCGTTTTTCTCCCTGAGGAAACGGCCCTTGCTATTGTGTTTTTGCCCGCGATATATTATAATATTACGATACAAAGGAGTGTGCGCAGATTGATTATTAGTGTATTATTGAACCACTCGCTGAGTACGTCTGATAAGCTGAGCATGATTATTCCGCAGATTATAGCGGTGCTGATTATTTTGTTTTTGATTTTGCCGCTGCATGAGCTGGCTCACGGCTGGGTTGCTTATAAATTCGGCGACCGTACCGCTAAAAACGCAGGCAGGCTTACGTTTAACCCGCTGGTGAGCATCGATCCGTGGGGCGCGGTCATGATTTTGCTGTTCGGCTTTGGCTGGGCAAGGCCGGTACCGGTCAACCCCAACAATTTCAAGCACCCAAGGGTGGGTATGGCAGTTACCGCCGCGGCAGGACCGGTTTCCAACTTTTTAGCGGCGCTGGCCGGAGCGTTTATTTATGTGGCGGTCCTGGTGGGTTCCGGATTTACCGTGTCCCAGTTCAGTTTTGGCATGGAACTGCTGTGGACCTTTGTTGCCATCAATATTTCCCTTGCCGTGTTCAACCTGATTCCCATTCCGCCTTTGGACGGCTCCAAAATACTGGCTTCATTTTTGCCCCAAAGGCTTATGGAACAGTTTTACCGTTATCAGGGCGTGTTTATTATTATACTGTATGCGCTGATGTTCACAGGTGCACTGAGCGGGCCGCTGCGGAACATTCAAACAGCCTGCGCCAACGGGATACTGTGGCTGGCACAGCTGCCGTTTTCCTTAGCGGGCGCGATATAGCGTTATAATTGGAGAAAATATGGAAAAACTATCCTATAAATTGCCCTCGTTTGAAGGGCCGCTGGATTTATTGCTTTACCTGCTTTCCAAGCATAAGCTGGATATTTGTGATATTCCCATTGCACAGCTGCTGGAGCAGTATATGGCCCATATGGAGGAAATGCAGCGGCAGGACATGGAAATTGAAAGTGAATTTTTGACCATGGCGGCCAGGCTGGTCCATATGAAAACCATTTCTTTGCTGCCAAAGCACGAGGAACTGGAGGAAATGCAGGAGGAGCTGGCAGCACAGCTGCTGGATTACCAGCAATGCAAGCTGATGGCCCGCGGCATAAAGGATATGCTGGAAACGGGCACGTTTGTAAGGGAACAGATGAAGCTGAAAAAGGATTTGACCTACCATGGGCGTCATGATACGCAGGAGCTTTTAACAGCCTACCAAAATGCCGTGGGAAGAGGCAAACGCTTTTTGCCGCCGCCGGTGGAATCCTTTTCCGCTATTGTGGCAACGCCTACGGTGTCCGTAGCGTCCAGAATGATCCATGTGCTGCGCTGTTTGTGGAAAGACCATGAGGTCTCTTACACAGAGGTGTTTGCACAGGCGGAAAATAAGTCCCAAATGGTGGCTACCTTTTTGGCGGTGCTGGAGCTTGTAAAAGGAAAACGCGTCCGTGTGGAGGACGAAAACGGAGGCTCCAAATTAGTTTTACTGGACGGTGGTGAACGGAATTGGAAACACAGACACAAAGAGCGGCAATAGAAGCGATCCTGTTTGCCAGCGGGGAGCCGATTTCCGTTGATAAAATCGCTGCGGCGCTGGAAATGAGTACGGCGCAGGCCAGGGAGCTGACCGAGGCGGTTATGGAAGCGTTTAATCAAACCCACGGCGGCGTACAGATTGTACGGCTTGATGACGATTACCAGATGTGCACCAGAGCAGAATTTGAGCCCAGGATCCGTTTGGCGCTGGAATTGAAAAATAATACGCCGCTTTCTGCCGCGGCCATGGAGGTACTGGCCATTGTCGCGTACCATCAGCCGGTCACAAAGGCGTTTTTGGAGCAGGTGCGCGGCGTGGATAGCTCCGGCGTGCTAAACGGTTTGTTTGCCAAGGGGCTTGTGGAGGAACGGGGCAGGCTGGAACTGCCCGGCCGGCCGCTGCTGTACGGCACGACCCGGAACTTTCTTCGGTGCATGGGCATTTCTTCGTTGGAGGAGCTGCCAGAGGTGCCGGCGCCGGCAAACGGTGCGGCGGCCGACGGGCCGAAGGAAAGCCAGTTGAAATTAGAGGATGTATAGGTTTTGAAAACGCAAAGGGGGTGAGGCCGCAT
>CALWUX010000048.1 GCA_944384795.1 uncultured Clostridia bacterium
GTCACGGTTTCTGTAGAAGGGGCGATTTCCGCTTTATTGGAGCTGACGGGTGAACGTGCGACGGAAGCGGTCGTAGATTCTGTATTTGCACAATTCTGCGTAGGAAAATAACAGAGCAGGTGAAACGTATATACTCCCCTTGGTACACAGGAAACGGCAGATGGCTGGCAGGCGGGATTGACACGGTAAGCTCCCGACCGGGTGAAACCGGTGTATTAGAATTTTGAAAAAACCACACGGCAGAAAAATAAATTTTGCAGGAAAGGAGAAAGGGTATGCGGCATTGCGTCAGATGCGGCTCGGAAATGACGGAAGATTTGGACATAAAAGTAGATATGCAGTTTTACGGCATTTGTATCACAGGGCCGGGTATTTTTTCGCAGGCGGTCGAAAAACCGAAAGTAGCGGTTTGTCCGCAGTGCGGAGAAATTTCCATGTATTTGAAAAATGTTGATAAATTGAAAAAATGAATTTGCTTTCAGAATCAAGGGACAGCAGGAATTTTTTGCGGTCTCTTGATTTTTTTGTTTTAAAGTATTTCCGGGGAAACCCGGTTTTGCTTTTCTCCAAGAGAATCCTGCGGTTTGTTTGCCGGAGATTGCGGCATGACCTTGTTTATGCTATAATTTTTTATATATTTTCAATGCAGAGGGGGCTCCCCATTTTGAATTATCATGCGGGAACTTACGATGTCATCGTAATAGGCGCAGGCCATGCTGGAATTGAGGCGGCGCTTGCCAGCGCACGGCTTGGCTGTAAAACCGTTGTTTTTACCATCAATATGGACGCGGTGGGAAACTGTCCCTGCAATCCGTCCATCGGCGGTACCGCCAAGGGCCATCTGGTAAGGGAAATAGACGCCCTTGGCGGAGAAATGGGCCGTACTGCGGATGCTTCCTTTATCCAGAGCCGTATGCTCAATTTGGGCAAAGGGCCTGCTGTTCATTCCCTGCGCGCCCAAATCGACCGCAGGGAATACAGCAAGATCATGAAGCATAAATTGGAATTACAGGAAAACCTCCATTTAAAGCAGGCGGAAATTGTAGCTGTTGATAAATTGGAGGACGGCGGCTGGCAAGCGGTGACCCAGATGAACGCCGTATACCGGGCAAAGGCAGTGATTATAGCAACGGGTACTTTTTTAGGCGGCAGGATATATGTGGGCGAGGTCAATTATGCGGGTGGGCCGGACGGCCTGTTTCCCGCCAATCAGCTGGGGGATTCCTTAAAACAGCTGGGGCTGCGTCTGCGCAGGTTTAAAACAGGAACGCCCGCCCGTGTGCTGCGCTCCAGCATTGATTTTACCGGTTTGGAGGAGCAGTTTGGAGACGAGCCGGTCGTGCCGTTTTCTTACGACACGCTGGAGCCGGGAGAAAATAAAGTCACCTGCCATGTAGCGTGGACAAATGAAGAGACCAAAAAGGTGATTTTGGAAAATATCCACCGCTCTCCGTTGTACAGCGGGCAAATCGAGGGGGTAGGCCCCCGTTACTGCCCCAGCCTGGAGGATAAAATCGTGCGTTTTGCGGATAAGGAACGCCACCAGGTGTTTATTGAGCCGTGCGGCTTGGATACAGAGGAAATGTATTTGCAGGGTATGTCGTCTTCTTTGCCGGAAGAGGTGCAGCTTGCCTTTTACCGTACCGTAAAAGGACTGGAGCAGGTGGAGATCATGCGGTGTGCCTATGCCATAGAATATGACTGCGTAGACCCGCTGCAAATGGAAGCAACGCTGGAATTTAAGGAAATTCCGGGATTGTACGGTGCGGGACAGTTCAACGGCAGCTCCGGCTATGAGGAGGCTGCCGCGCAGGGGCTGATAGCAGGCATCAATGCTGCCCGAAAAATACAGGAAAAAACACCTTTTGTACTGGACAGGGCTTCTTCTTACATTGGTACCCTGATAGACGATTTGATAACAAAAGGGGTGACAGACCCTTACCGTATGATGACTTCCCGTTCTGAATACCGCCTGGTACTGCGCCAGGATAACGCCGACGAAAGACTGACTCCAAAGGGCAGGGAGCTGGGATTGATAAGCGATGACCGCTGGGAGCGTTTTACGGAAAAACAGCGCCAGAAAGAGCAGGAGTGCGCCCGTGCAAGAAAAACGGTAATTCCGCCTTCTGATGAGGTCAACCGTATTTTGACTCAGTGCGGTACTGCACCTATTCAAACAGGAACAAAGCTGATGGATTTGATACGCCGTCCGCAATTGAACTATGCGGTGCTGGCGCCGGTGGACACCGGGCGTCCTGATTACCCCAAGGCAGTGTTTGAAAGCGCGGAGATTGAAATGAAATATGACGGCTATATCAAACGGCAGAAAGCGGATATTGAAGAAATGCGCCGCTTGGAGCAAAAGGTGCTGCCAAAGGATATAGATTACCATGCTTTGACAGGCTTGCGCAGGGAAGCGCAGGAGAAGCTGCAGCAGGTACGGCCTGCCAACATTGGCCAGGCGTCCCGCATTTCCGGCGTCAGTCCTGCGGATATTTCCGTTTTGCTGATTTGGCTGAGCAAAGCATAAGTCTGTATAAAGAAAGCCTGCGGGTGCATACTAAGCTTTTGAAGGGATTCTATACATAAAAGCCATGTTTCCGAGAGGAGGGGAACCCTTGGAAAAGTCTTCGGCAGAAAAACAGTCAAGAGTAAAGCGTTTTTTTAAATTTTGCAAGTTGTTTATTACCAGAGTGTTCAGTCACGGCATTATGGGCAGGGGCGCTGAGCTTGCGTATTATTTCCTGTTTTCCTTTTTGCCGCTGATTATTTTTGTGGCTGCGCTGATTTCTGCTATGAACATTGATATTTCGTCCTTTGCGGGCCTGGAAAAACTGATTCCGCAGGATGTTTTGAATATTATTTCCGAGTATTACCATTATATTTTCGGCGCGCAGAATACGGGAATCATGATTTCCGGACTGGTACTCAGCGTTTATTTTTCTTCGGCGGCAGTGCGCTCTTTGATGCGGGGGCTTGATATAGCGTACCATGTAAAGGAAAACCGCTCTTTTTTGCGCAAATTGGTCATGTCCATATTTTTTGCCGTTATTTTACTGTTGATGATCTCCCTGAGCATGATTGTGCTGGTTGCCGGCGGTAAAATCATAGAACTGATTATTTACGTGTTCCCGGAATATGAGGGCTTTGGCTTTGTGACTAATATCCTGCGCTTTGCGCTGCCTATTATTCCCATGCTGTTTGTACTGGTGCTTATGTTTATGTTTGTGCCCAATCAAAAGGTCACCTTTCGGGACGCCATACCCGGCGCATTGTTCAGCCTGATTGCCTGGATGGTGGTTTCTGCTGTTTTTTCGCTGTATGTTTCCACCATGGGCAATTATTCCGTGCTGTACGGCTCGCTGGGCGCGATTATTGTACTGATGCTCTGGTTTTATTTGATAGGGATTATATTTGTGATGGGCGGCGAGCTGAACGCACTGCTGTTTGAATGGAAAAACAAAGTGCCCCAGCCGCGCACTATGAACGTAAAATTTCTTGCAAAGTCAAAAGGGAAGCTGACGGGCTCACTGAAAAAGCTCCGCAGGGAGGAGCCGTCGGATCCTCATAAAACACAGGAAAAAGAATAAAAGGAGAACCTATGGAAAATATAAGGGCTTACTTGGCGGAAAACGCGGAAAAAATGGGTATTTGCCTGACAGAGGCGCAAACGGAAAAATTTCAGATTTATGCGCAGCTGCTGAGAGAATGGAATGAAAAAATAAATTTAACGGCGATTACAGAGCCGGAGGAAGTTGCCGTAAAGCATTTTATTGACAGCCTGACGGTTTTTTCCTGCATAGAGCCAAAAGAGGGGGCAAAGGTCATTGATGTAGGCAGCGGCGCAGGGTTCCCCGGTATTCCCATGAAGCTGTATAGAGAGGATATTAAGCTGACCCTGCTGGACAGCTTAAGGAAACGAATTACATTTTTAGATGAAATTGGAAAACAATTACAGTTAGATATAAAATGTATTCACGCAAGAGCGGAGGAGGCCGGCAGAGATTTGGCTCTTCGCATGAAATTTGATATTGCCGTAGCCAGGGCGGTTGCGCCGCTCAACATATTGTGTGAATATTGCCTGCCGTTTGTACGTATGGGCGGCGTGTTTGCGGCAATGAAAGGTCCCGGCGGAAAAGAAGAGGCCGCAGGCGCGAAAAATGCCATACAACTACTTGGCTGTGAGCTGGAAGAGATAAAAACCTTTGTTTTGCCTGACAGCAGTAAACGAACGGTACTGCTGATAAGGCGTGTTAAATCGTTTTCAGGCGAATTTCCGCGGCATGGTTCAAAAATTGCAAAAAAGCCTTTATAAACGACAGGATTGCAGGAAAAGATACAGAAATATTTTTTCCTGCTGTTGCTATTTCTACATAAAACGCATTGCTTCCGTGATACTCTGAATACACATAAAATTTCTTGCAGTTATTTGGAAATGGAGTTTGTATTTATACCGGAGGTGGTGTGTTTTGTTGATTTTATCACAGGAAAAACGAAGGGTGGTCGAAATTCCCATTGATCGGATCGTGCCGAATCCGGCGCAGCCGAGACGAATTTTTTCGCAAACAGAATTGGACAGCCTTTCGGACAGTATTAAAGAAAGCGGTTTGCTGCAGCCACTGACGGTGCGCCGTGCAGGCGGCAACCGTTATGAGCTGATTGCGGGGGAGCGCAGGCTACGGGCATGCCGTATTGCAGGCTTTAAAACGGTTTCGTGCATTGTTAATGACTGTGACGAAAGGCAGTCTGCCATATATGCGATGCTGGAAAATTTACAGCGGCAGGATTTACAGCTGTTTGAGGAAGCAGAAGGTATAGCGCGGCTGATCACTGAATGGGGTGTGACCCAGGAGGAAGCGGCGCTCCGTTTGGGGAAAAGCCAGTCTGCCATAGCAAATAAGCTGCGTTTGCTAAAGCTGACAGGACAGGATCGCAAAAAAATTACGGAAGGGGGATTGACGGAACGGCACGCAAGAGCGTTGCTGCGCATACCAAACCAGGAAATGCGCAGCAAGGCACTGGATACCATTATAGAAAACGGTTACAATGTGCAGCGCACAGACGCCTACATAGAACAGCTACTGACCTTGAAAGAGGCGCAGACAAAGCCGGAACGAAAAGGAAAGCATATTTTTGTGGTCAAGGATATACGTGTTTTTATGAACACCATTAACCGTGCCATTGAAACCATGAAATTATCGGGTATCCATGCCGTTACCCATAAGTGTGAAACACAGGATTACATAGAATGTATCGTGCGTATTCCAAAGCCAAAAACTTCTACAGCGGTATCTTGAATCGCTTGTTATGCCGGACAGGCTTTTTGTGTTTTAGTTATCCGGCGCGTTTTTATTGCTTACGAGAGCCCTTTCTTTCCATAACTTTTGAAAAAACCGTGTACAGGTGTTATACCGTACGCGGTTTTTTCCTGTTGTGCGAAAAATATTTTATGTTTCACGTGAAACATTTTCTTTTTCCTTGAAATTTCCCTTTTCCTCTTTTATAAAAAATGGTATAATAAATAAACAAAATATAATTTTTACAAAAAATAATTGCAGCATGGTGATAGGGAGGAAGCGGCATGGGAAAAATCATTGCCATTGCAAACCAAAAGGGCGGCGTGGGAAAAACCACTACTGCTGTCAATTTGGCTGCGGCAATGGGCAGCAGCAACAAAAAGACTCTGTTGGTAGACATGGACCCGCAAGGCAATTCGTCCAGCGGCTTAGGTATTGACCGAAGAAAGCTGGAGGGTTCTGTTTACGAAGTGTTGGTAGGGCAGAAACAGCCAAAAGAAGTGATTTTGACTACGGAATTTGAGCATTTGGATATTCTTCCCTCAAATATTGATTTAGCGGCGGCGGAAATTGAACTGATTTCGCTGGAACAGCGGGAAGCAATTTTAAAAAATGCTTTGCTGCCGCTCAGAAGTGAATATGATTATATTTTTATCGACTGTCCTCCTTCTTTAGGAATCATTACTACCAATGCGCTTTGTGTGGCGGATACATTACTGGTGCCTATTCAGTGTGAATATTACGCGCTGGAGGGCCTTTCTCAGCTGATGAATACGGTACGCAGGGTAAAACGCCAGTATAACGAGCAGCTGGAGTTGGAAGGCGTACTGCTGACCATGTACGATGGTAGGCTGAATTTAACACAGCAGGTAGTAGAGGAAGTAAAGAAATATTTCCCCAAAAAAGTATTTAAAACCATTATACCGCGTTCTGTGCGGCTTTCTGAAGCGCCCAGCTTTGGAATGCCCATACAGTATTACGATAAAAGCGCAAAAGGCGCAAAGGCTTATAATGCGCTGGCGGAAGAGATTATACGGGAGAATCAAGCAAAAAAGTGAGGCATAGATTATGGCAGTAAAAAAGAAAAGCGGGCTGGGCAAGGGTTTGGACGCAATTTTTGCAGAAAATGACGCGGAAGCAAATGCTTCTTCCACGGTTATGCTGCGTTTGGATGAAATTGAGCCCAACCGAAAACAGCCAAGAAAAGAATTCAATGAAGAAGCGCTGACGGAATTGGCGGACTCCATCGCCCAGCACGGCGTGATACAGCCGTTGCTGGTACGGCCTTTGATCGGCGGCGGGTACCAAATTGTAGCGGGAGAGCGTCGTTGGCGGGCTTCCAGGCGGGCAGGATTATCTGAAGTACCTGCGGTCATTAAGGAATTGACGGATAACGAAGTCATGGAAATTGCGTTGATAGAAAATTTGCAGAGGGAGGACCTGACCCCGCTGGAGGAAGCGATGGGCTACCAGACTTTGATTGACACTTACGGCTTTACCCAGGAGGAAGTGGCAAAATCTATGGGGAAATCCCGTCCGGCTATTACGAACAGTCTGCGTTTGCTGCAGCTGCCGGAGGCTGTGCTGGAGCTTTTGAAAAGCGGCGAGCTATCGGCGGGTCATGCAAGGGCGCTGCTGGGCTTAAAAGAAGAAAAAACCATGGCTGCTTTTGCAAAAAGGACGGTGCAGGAAGCGTTGTCCGTCCGTGAGCTGGAAAATCTGGTAAAGGCGGAAAACGAACAAAAGCCGGAAAAAGAGAAAGCACCCTCAAAGCCGAAGACGAAATACTTTCAGGAGGTTGAGCTGGCACTTTGTGACCACCTGGGCCGAAAAGTAAGCGTGGAGGGCACAAAAAAACGGGGCGTTTTGCAAATAGAGTTTTATGGAGAAGATGATCTTGCCGGGCTGATTAAAAGCCTGCAGCTTGATACATAATATAAAATGTTTCACGTGAAACATACAGCGAATAGTGAAAGAGGAGAATCGACATATGTTAGATATAAAAGTGATCCGCAGCAATCCGGAGGCGGTAAAGCAGGCGATGAAGACCCGCAATATGGACGCAGATGCAGTAATTGATGAAATTTTGGAAATAGATGTCCAGAGAAGAAAGCTGACGGGCGAAGCAGAGGCAAAAAAAGCGGAGCAAAATGCGGATACAAAGCAAATCCCTGTGTTAAAAAAGGAAGGAAAGGATACGACGGCGCTGATGGAGCAGCTCAAGAGGCTGTCGGAAGAAATCAAGGTGCTGGACGGACAGCTTTCGGACTTAGAGAAAAAGCAAATGGATATTTTGCTTTCTATACCCAATATACCAAGCAAAACCACTCCGGTGGGAAAAGACGACAGCGAAAATGTGGAAGTGCGCAGATGGGGAGAGCCCAAAGAATTTGGGTTTGCGGTGAAAGCACACTGGGATATTGGAAAAGACCTGAACATATTGGACCCGGAAACAGCGGCAAAGGTTACGGGAGCAAGGTTTCATTTTTACCGTAATCTTGGCGCAAGGCTGGAACGCGCTGTTATCAATTTTTATTTGAATACCCATACGCAGCATGGCTATGAGGAGATTTTG
The DNA here is from genome assembly GCA_944384795.1 of uncultured Clostridia bacterium. Taxonomy (GTDB): domain Bacteria; phylum Bacillota; class Clostridia; order Oscillospirales; family Acutalibacteraceae; genus UMGS1071. The sequence goes on from CALWUX010000048.1 coordinate 7,873, forward strand.
CCGCCGTTTATCGTAAATCGTTCCTCTATGGTTGGTACGGGACAGCTTCCCAAATTTGAGGAGGATGCTTTTCGTTTGGCGACCAAGGTTTCGGAGGAGGATTATTATTTGATTCCTACTGCCGAGGTGCCGGTGACCAATATGTACCGCAATGAGATTTTAGACGGCAGCAGACTGCCGATCAAGCACTGCGCGTATTCCGCCTGCTTCCGTGCGGAGGCAGGGTCGGCGGGAAGAGATACCCGCGGCTTGATTCGTCAGCACCAGTTCAATAAAGTAGAGCTTGTAAAGTTTGTAGATCCGGAAACATCTTACGAGGAATTAGAAGCGCTTACCAACGACGCGGAACGAGTGCTGCAGGCTCTGGGGCTGCCGTATCGTGTGATTGATTTGGTTACAGGTGATATTGGCTTTTCCTCAGCAAAAACGTATGACATAGAGGTATGGATGCCCTCTTACGGACGGTACGTGGAGATTTCCTCCTGCTCTAATTTTGAGGATTTCCAGGCACGCCGTGCGGGTATTCGCTTTAAGCACAACCCAAGGGACAAAGCGCAGTTTGTGCATACCCTGAACGGCTCCGGCGTGGCTGTGGGCAGAACGGTGGCGGCTATTTTGGAAAATTACCAGAATGAGGACGGCAGCGTTACGGTACCGGAAGTGCTGCGTCCGTATATGGGTGTGGATATGATTATATAATGTTATGCAAAAAGAGAAACAGTACATGGTTTCTCTTTTCTTTATTTTATTCAAAAAGGACAGGTGCTTTACGATGGAGGTCATGCGTGAGTATACGGCGGTCAGAAAAATTGCCAGTTATGAATTGAATGTGTTTGGGAAACTGCGTTTATCCGCGATGCTTCGTATTTGTCAGGAAACGGCGGAGGAGCATCTCTCCATGTACCAGTTGGACCATAAAACATTGATGCGCCAGCAGCATTTGGCGTTCCTTATTTTGAGAGTTGGGATACAAATACACCGCATGCCCAGAGACGGAGAAACTATTTCGGTTTTGACCCGCCCGGAAGGAAACAGCGGCGCACAGTTTTATCGTTCTTATCATATTTGCTGTGGCGGGGAAGCGTGTATTGATATGATTTATTCCAATATTTTGGTAGACGGTAACACCCATAAAATCGTTTTGCCGCACAGGCTGGATCATATGGAAATAGACATTAAGCAAACGCTGTCTCCTAAGGAAAAGCTGCAAAAAATCAAGATGCCGGAGGATATGGAGCTTTGGGGTGTGCGGCAAATACGGTTTTCGGATTTGGACTTTAACGGCCATTTGAGCAACAGCATTTACGGGGATATTATTGAAGATTATTTGCCCGGTAATTATCGCTGCGGCCAAAATGGAAGCAGAAAACAGCTATATAAATTACAGATTAACTATATTAAAGAGAGTAAATTGAAAGAGGATATGCTGATTTTAGGAAAAGAAACACAGCGGGAATTTTATATGACAGGCAGTGTAAAGGATACGCCTGCATTTACGTGCAAGGGTCAGTTCCGCGTGTAAAAAACGGGTAACGGCTGAACGCAAAGGGCGGCAAGCCACCGTCCATTAGGCAAAGTTGCTTATTTTGGCAGGGCGGACGAGGGAAATGTCTGGTTACATTTTTATATTGCAAGGATATATGCCAAATGGTATAATATTAAGAATAAAAACTTGGTAGAGTGCAAAAATAAAGAAGGAGGAAGAGAATGTTAAATTCTAATTATGCTGAAAAATTTGTAAAAGAAGGACTGACGTTTGACGATGTGCTTCTGATTCCCGCGGAATCTAATGTTTTGCCTAAGGAAGTGGATTTTTCCACTAATCTGACAAAGAAGATCAAGCTCAATACGCCTTTGATGACCGCGGCCATGGATACAGTTACGGAAGACGATATGGCGATTGCCATTGCCCGTGAAGGCGGTATCGGGATTATCCACAAGAATATGTCCATTGAAGCGCAGGCAGACCTTGTGGACCGTGTAAAACGCTCTGAAAACGGCGTTATTGTAAATCCGTTTTTCCTTTCTCCGCAGCATTCCGTGTATGATGCCAATGCTATTATGGCCCGTTACAAAATTTCTGGCGTGCCCATTTGTGAAAATGACAAGCTGGTAGGCATTATTACAAACCGTGACCTGCGCTTTATGTCCGGCGCGGACTTTGAACAGCCGATTTCTGCCGTTATGACACACGAAAGGCTGATTACCGCTCCGGTGGGCACTACATTGGCGCAGGCGCAGGAAATTTTGCGTCAGCACAGAATTGAAAAGCTGCCGTTGGTGGACAAGCAGGGCAGGCTGAAGGGCTTGATTACCATTAAGGATATTGAAAAGGCAGTGCAGTACCCCCGTTCCTCCAGGGACGATAACGGACGTTTGCTGTGCGGCGCGGCGGTAGGCGCTACGCAAAATGTGCTGGAGCGCGTAGAAGCTTTGGTAAACGCACAGGTGGACGTGATTGCCCTTGATTCCGCGCACGGACATAACAGCGGCATTATCGACGCGGTACGCAGGATCAAAGAAGCGTTCCCGAAGGTGCAGCTGATTGCAGGCAACGTTGCAACTGCGGAGGCGACAGAAGCTTTGATCAAAGCCGGTGCGGACTGTGTCAAAGTGGGTATCGGACCGGGCTCCATTTGTACTACGCGTGTGGTTGCGGGTATCGGTGTGCCGCAAATCACTGCGATTTATGATGCTGCGTGCGTCGGTGCAAAATACGGGATTCCGATTATTGCGGACGGCGGCATTCAATACTCCGGCGACATTGTAAAAGCGCTGGCGGCAGGCGCCAGTGTAGTCATGGTGGGCTCTCTTGTGGCAGGCTGCAAGGAATCTCCCGGAGAAACGGAGCTGTTCCAGGGCCGTCAGTTCAAGGTGTACCGCGGCATGGGCAGCATGGGCGCTATGGGTAAAGGCAGTACGGACCGTTACTTCCAGGAGGATGCCAAAAAGCTGGTGCCGGAAGGCGTGGAGGGCCGTTTGCCGTACCGTGGTCCTTTGTCCGATACGGTTTACCAGTTGATGGGCGGCCTGCGTGCGGGTATGGGCTATACCGGCTGTGCTACCATTGCGCAGCTCCATGAAAAAGCACAGTTTATCCGCATTACAGGCGCGGGACTGAAAGAAAGCCACCCGCATGATATTCAAATCACCAAAGAAGCGCCGAATTACTCTTTCCATTCCGGTTATTGAGCCGTTTTGGAAAATAAAATTTTTTCAACTTTATATGGGTTTCTTGTTGACAAAATTATATTTATATAATATAATTATACTCGCTTCGTTTGACCGGAGGTCTGCGGAGCGAGGCATATGGCGGCATAGCTCAGGTGGCTAGAGCATTCGGTTCATACCCGGAGTGTCGATGGTTCAAGTCCATTTGCCGCTACCATGTGGCTCGTTCGTCAAGTGGTTAAGACACCGCCCTTTCACGGCGGGTTCACGGGTTCGAATCCCGTACGAGTCACCATTTTGCAAAACACACGTCCTTAGAGAGAATCCTCTGCGGGCGTGTGTTTTTTGTTTACATAAATCGGAGCGCGTTTGTTTTTTATTGCGGCAGAGTAAAATATACAAAGGGGTCAGACAGCAGTTTTTGTACCTGCATAACAATAAATTTGCAGGTTTTGGCTGCCGCGGGAACGTTGCGGTATATCCATGTTGTGCATTGCAAAGCGATATTCTTTGTGCTATAATATCCTCATTGCGATAGAACGTTTATTTCTTAAAAGAAAGAGGTTTCTGTAACCATGAAAAAGAAAGTTTTACTGGCAGTTGCGGCAATGTCTTTGTTGGTGGCGGTTGGCTTGACTGGCTGCGGCGGTACTACAGTGGCGGATCCCAATGCAGCCTCCGGCGCTTCTTCCGCTGTTGCTTCTATGGCGTTGTCGGACGTTACGGAACGTAATTTAGACGGCATGATTGCATATTTGAAAGGAAACGGCGCGCTTCGGGAACCCACTTCGGATATGAAAGCGGAAATTATAGGCGCTGTTGCTGGTAAGGCGCTTCAGGCTGCTTACGGCGAGAATACTGCTTTGATAGAAATTTATGAATTTGATAAAAACAACCTGAATGACACGGCAAACGAAGTGCTGAAAAATGCCAGAGAAAACGGCAAATTCAAATCTTTGGACGGAGAGATGACAGCGGCGCTGTCTGATAACGAAAAGTTTTTGATGCTGTATAAAGACGTATATACAGACGATACCAACAGGCCGATACAGGAGCGCCTTTTGACTTTGTTTAAAGAGTTTGATTCTACACAGGAAACTGCTTCCGGTGACGATGCCGCCGTTTCGTCGGAGGGGACTTCTGCAGAGACGGAAAGCGCAGTGCAATAATTTATTCATAGCGGGAAATGATAAAAATCCGGCGGACACAGATGTGTCTGCCGGATTTTTTGCTGTATTTAAAATTACGGTTGATAAAGGAAAGAAGCCGCATTTCAGAATCAATCGCCGGTTTTTATTTGCTTATTCCAAGTCGTTGAGGGAAGGCAGCATATCTGTCGCTTTGCGGTTCCAGGTCATCAGTTTTTCTTCCAAATCGCTCCATACCATATCCTTGTCCTTTTCATTGAGCACCTCGTGGCGCATATGGGGATAAATTTGGTAGGAGATATTTTCATACCCGGCATGGCGCAGGACCTCGATTGCCTCCAAAAGCCGTTGTTCGGAGACCATATAAGGGTCGTCTTCTCCGGAAATGAACCAAATAGGCAGCTTTGGCCTGGTCACGTTCCAGCCGTTTGGATTGTATGTCATTTCCATGACTTTAAACAGCGCGTGGTATCCGTTTAGTGTAAAATGGAACTGGGTAAGCGGATCGTTGTCGTATTTCTCCAGCACGGCCGGGTCGCTGCAGACCCAAGCATTAGGGGAGGGATCGTGAAGAAAACGGACGTTGTTATGATATGTGCTCAGGTGATCCAGCAGTTTGCTGTGACTGCGGCCGCCTTTTAACATTTTCATCAGCGTTACTACGGACGTTCCTATTTTACAGCCGGGCACATATACGGGACAGCCGGAAATAATCAGGCCATCCAGCGTGAAATCCAGCTTTTTTAAATAGGCCCGCGCAATCAGGGAGCCCATGCTGTGCCCCAGCAGATAAAAGGGAAGGCCGGGGTGCTTCTTTTTCATTTGGGTGCCGATGAGAGCTACGTCGGCAATCAGCCCTTTTTCACCGCCCTGGTAGAAATAACCCAGGTCTTCCTTTGATTTCACGCTGCCGCCGTGTCCGCGGTGGTCATGGATAATACAGGCAAAGCCTTTTGACGCAAGGAATTCCATGAAATGGATATACCGTTCTTTATGCTCGCACATACCGTGGGATATTTGCACGATACCCACAGGAGCCGTATCCGGCGTAATGGTCATGACGCTCAGCTGCAGGCCGTCTACTTTGGAAGGGATATAAAAGGTTTCTGTTACGGTTCCCATTACGATACCTCCAAACTTATTTTCTTATTTTAATAGTAACATTCTTTTTTTGAAAAAGATAGTGACATACCAACCAAATTCCGCTTTATTTTATTACGGGCGGTTTGAGCAGGCAGGGTGCAGATGCGTATATAAAAAGAGACAAAATCTTTTTGCACGGCCGTATTATGGAAAGTAAAAAGTATTTTTATTTGCTTTTTCTCTTTATTGCGGAACGCATCTGTTTTATTGGCAGTACTTTAAAACGTTTCGCTGTAAAACGGCGTCAGGCACAGAAGCGATGGCCGCCGATAACGGTGAGCACAGGACGGGACAGCATCCATTGGTTGCTGGTTTTGGCAGGGTTGTAATAATAAATAGCACCGCCGGTTGGGTCCCAGCCCTGGATTGCATCTCTTGCAGCTCTATACGCGGATTCTGCAACCGTATGGTTTACGCCACCGTCATAAAGGCAGGAAAATGCCCCCGGCTGGTAAATGACACCGGCAAGGGTATTGGGGAAGCTGGGGTGTTCAATGCGGTTCATGATGACAGCGCCGACGGCGACTTGTCCGACATATTCCTCTCCCCGGGCCTCGGCGGAAATGATACGAGCCATTAAATCCACCTCGCTTTGTGTAAACGAGCCGTTTCCGCCGGTGCTTGTCCCACCGCCGCCGCTTGCTCCAATGCCCAGCGCGGCCAGGGTTTTTTCTCCTGCGATACCGTCAGGGGCAAGGCCGTAATCCCGCTGAAACGCAGTTACGGCTGCTTTGGTCTGATTGCCGTAAATACCATCTACCTTTCCCTGCAAATACCCCAGCTCTTTCAGCCTTGTCTGAATTTGGCGCACTTCCTCCCCACGGGAACCAAGGTTGGAAAAAACCGCGGCGGTATCTTCATCTGTTTGTTCTTGTACATTGGTATTTTCCGCTTTTACGCTTGCGCCTGCGTATTGGGTCAGCAGTATGATCACAATAATATTTACCAGCAAAACTGCCAGTATGGAAATGATATATTTTAAATTGACACGTTTCATATCAAAATTCCTTTCCTTTATTATATAATCATTCTCTTAAAAAGTGTTCCATATTTTTAATCAATTATTTGCTTTTCCTGCTTTATCATATGAAATGATTTTTGCAGATATGTACAAGCCTGCCGGCGGCGGCATATGAAAAAATTTTGAAACTGTAAAAAAAGTGTTGACTTCTATAAAACAATTTGCTATTATATATAAGCGCCGTTTGAACGGTTGCGGAAAAATCTGAAAAGATTTTTTGATTTTTTGCTGAATATAGGAGTATATTGAGCAAAGCACTGGACCTTGAAAATTAAACAGCACACGACAAGAAGGAACCCGTAATTCGAGAGAATTATATAATTTGTTTTTGAAGAAAGAAACAAGACGTTAGCAAAACGTAAAGAGCAGAGAAACACTCTGAG
>CALWUX010000049.1 GCA_944384795.1 uncultured Clostridia bacterium
TGGGACGGAAAAGCCCGTGGTACCACCCAAATTGCGTTTAAAAAACGCCGCTTTCAACTCCTTAACGCGGAAAACGCCGCGGCTCGTCACCACAGAGCGCTGCCCAAGGGCAAAAAGCCGGCCTGCCGCAAAAAATCGGCTGCGGCCGCCTTTCAGCAAAATTCCTTTTGGAAATTTCAGCGGCCTCTCTGTTGCAGCATTGTCTACGGCTTTTGCTTTTATACGCTGTAAATATCCTGTTTATTATAGTATACCCCTGTCAAAAAGTCAATGCGGCCACCGGTGTTTTAAGGAAAAATATCATTTTGCACGATACCTGCATATAAAAAACAGCCTGCATTACAGGCTGTTTTTTAATACTTTTATACTGACGCCCTTAAATTTGTGAAAAGCCTGCCAGCAAATAATCCTCGGAATTCTCGCCGGACAAGGTCAGGGTAATACAGACCATACGGTACTCTATTTTTTTGCACAGCAGAATCTGGTTCATAGTGGTTTTGGTGCCGTTGACATCTCTTGTGTAAGTATACGGCAACTCCGTAAAGTCCTGGCCTGCAATGGTGCGGGTACCTACCTCGCCAAAGGTCACGTCCTGCAGACCGTTTGGCATTTGCCCTTTTACAAGCTCAACATAGCCTGCCTCGTCAATGGAACTGGCTGTAGAAATGTCCTCTGTCAGCATGGCGATATTGTCTCCGGAGCCGTCCTCCCTGCGGGCCTGCATTTCCATCTGCACATTGTCCTTGGAGCCGGCATCCAGCACCTCCTGTGAAAGCATGGTCATATCCTCCGGCGCAGTGTATTGAATGCCCATCCATGTACTGGTGAACACATTGCCCTCCACCACGCCTTTTTGGTAAGTGGATACCACAGACACAGTCTGGGACTGGGAATCGCCGCCGGAACAGCCCGCCAGCGCGCCGCACAGCAGCAGGCAGCCCAATACACCTGCAAGAATGGTTCTTTTTTTCATGGTTCAACCTCTTTTCTGAACGCAGGCGGAACGCGGTATTGTGCTGTCCGCCTCTGCTTGTTTGTTATCATTGTCTTGCCTATTATCATATAACGCATACGCAAAAAAGTCAATGGAAGTCCACGCTTATAAACGCTGCCGCGCCAAAAATAAAAGACAGCCCTGAACAGCTGTCTTTTGTAATATATGCCTTGCTCTTAAATTTGTGAAAAACCGGACAGCAGATCGTTCATGCCTTCTTCAGACCCGTAAGTCATGGTAATACAGATCATTCTGTCGCCTTGCTTCCTGCATAAAAAGCTCTGGTCCATATTCATGGAAACGCCGCTGATCTCCATAGTCAGGTTGTAAGGCAGTTCGTAAAATTCCTGTCCTGCAATGGTGCGGGTGCTTACCTCGCCGAAGGTCACATCGGAGCCCAGCGCACTCATTTGTGTTTTGGAAACCTCGATGTAATCTGCCTCGCTCATATCACCGGAAGCGGAAATGTCTTCCGTCAGCAGTACGATGTTATCACCGGAGGTATCGTTTTTCAGTGCCTGCATCTCCATTTGCACATTGCCTGCAGAGCTTGACTGCAAATACTCCTCGTCCATCATGCTCATGCCCTCGGGCAGGGTGTATTTCATCCCGATCCACTGGCTGGTGTACTCTGTTTCGGTAAGCGTGCCTTTTTCATAAGCTGCAACAGCAGCGGAAGAAGACACCTCTGTTTGCGTACCGCTTCCGGAGCATCCTGCCAGAACGCCGCACAGCATCAACAGGCTCAGCGCCCCGCCAATCAATATTTTTCTTTTCATAATTTTCCCCTTTTCATCTTTATGATTTAGTTTTGAGAATATCCCCTTCTCAAAACTTCGGGAAAATCATACCATAATCATGGAAATTTTGCAATACTTTTTTTCTTTTATGCCTGCTCCCTGGCTTTGCGCAAAATGGCGCCCGGCTTTACAGGGTGTTCGCACTTTGCAAATACCGTCATAGTCGCGTGCGGTGCAGAAGCAATCGGCTCCATATGCTCATCGTAAATCTCGTCCAGACAAATGTCAAAAGGCTGTGTGCCCGGCTCCAGCACGTCCGCTGTATCCCCGCGAAAAAAACGATTGCGCTGGGACAGCCTTAAAATACCGTTTTCCCAGCCTGTGCAAACCGCAATCACGTCGTAATGGCGCACGTAGCCTCCTGTATGGTAAACCTGACCCGGCTCATGCCCAAAGTAAAAGCCCGTGCTGTATTCACGGTGGCTGATTTTATCCAGCTCCTGTATAATCCACGGGGACAGCGGCCGATCCGGGTGCTCCAGATAAGCGTCTACTGCATGACGGTAAGCATTGGTCGTAACGGCAACGTAATAAGCGGATTTTGCCCTGCCCTCGATTTTGATACTGGACACACCCGCCTGCGCAAGCTGCGGGATATGCTCTATCATGCACATATCTCTGGAGTTGAAAATATACGTGCCGTGCCGGTCTTCTGTAATCTCCATGTACTCGTTCGGGCGCTTTTTTTCCACCACGGCGTATTCCCAGCGGCACGGCTGGGAGCAGTCTCCCCGGTTGGCGTCCCGGTTATTCAGATAAGAAGACAGCAAACAGCGGCCGGAAAATGACATACACATAGCGCCGTGCACAAAGGCTTCTATCTCCAGCTCTGCCGGCACCTTGGCCCGTATCTGCGCAATATCCTCCAAAGACAGCTCCCTTGCCAGCACGACCCTTTTTGCGCCCATGTTGTAAAGAGCGTTTGCCATGGCGTAATTGACAATACCCGCCTGGGTAGAAATGTGGATTTCTACTCCCGGTGCATAGGTCTGTACCAGGTGCATCACACCCAAATCGGCAACGATGACAGCGTCTACCCCCGCGTCCCGGGCGGCCTCTAAAAAAGCGGGAAGCCGGTCAAGCTCCTCATTGCGGGGCAGGGTGTTGCAGGTCAAAAATACGGGAACATTGACCGCATGGGCCGCTTGCACCGCTTTTGCCAGCTGCTGGTTGGAAAAATTAGCGGAAGCGGTCCGCATGCCGAATTCCTGCCCGGCCAAATAAACCGCGTCAGCGCCATAGGTCAGCGCCATTTGCAGGCATTCCATATCTCCCGCAGGAGAAAGCAGTTCTATTTTGGGTTTTCTTCTCTGGTAAGACACTCTCATTCTCCTTTATTACGCAAGCCCCAGTTCCACCAATTTCTGCTGGTGCTCTGCCAGTGTTCTGGAATAATAGACCTGACCGTCTTTATGGCAGAAATAATAGTAATCCGACGTTCTCGGGTTCAGCGCGGCGTTGATAGCGTCCAGACCCGGATTGCAGATGGGTCCGGGCGGCAGTCCCTGCACCTCATAGGTATTGTATCTGCTCTGGAAGGTATCCACCTGGTCTGCCGGCACCTCTTCTCTGGAATAGTACGGATACCATACCGTCGGGTCGGAGTCCAGTGTGGCAACGCCCTGTGCCGCACCGTCCCGCAGACGGTTGTGGAAAATGGAGGAAATCATATACATATCCTCTACGTTCGCGGCCTCCGCCTGGATCATGGAAGCCAGGGTGATGACCTGGTCCATGGTCATATTCATGGAGGCAGCCTTATCCTTCATCTCCTGTGTGATTTTATTGCGGTAGTTGTTCAGCAATTTGCTCAGCGCGTCAATGGGATTTTCTCCTGTATAGAAATCGTAGGTATCCGGGAACAGGTAGCCCTCCAGCAGGTAGTAACGCTCACTGTCGTTGGTAATGGAATTGATGGCGGAATAAATGTCAAAATATTCGGAATTATTGGCAGCCGCCAGCACCTCGTCTACTGTACAGATATTGTTTTCTTCCAGCTTCTGGGCAATTTGGCGCACGTCCATGCCCTCTGTAAACGTGATACGGGTGGTTTCGTTGTCCAAACGGTTGCCGTTATACTGGATGTGGTTGATGATCGCCTCATAGTCCATGTTCCGTTTGATCTCGTAAGTACCGTACTGGTAATGGCCCTCTGATTTGGTAAGGCTGGAATACATGGCAAAAAATTCGGGCTTGCGAATCACGCCGCTTTCCTGTAAAATCGCGGCCACCTGCTCACCTGTAGCGTTTCTGGGTATTTGTATCTGCACCACGGAGTCGTCGCGGCCCACCGCCAGCATATCGTTGATATTGACCATGGCAAAGCGGGCAATGCCAAAGCCTACGGCAACGATCATTGCTATCCACATCCAGAAAAAGACCCGTTTATTTTTTTTGTCGCGGCGTTTCATTTTTCTTTTTTGTTCTTTTGTCAGCACCGGCGCTTTATGCTCCTGCGGCACGTCTTTTTCAGGCGTATTATGACTGTGACTTTCTATGTTTTCCGCTGCCGGCGGCACAGCTTCCTCCGAGAGATTTTGGGAATACAGCTCGGGAATATCGTCTCCGATATCATCCAGCCCGGAAATATTCAGCTGGAATTCCTGCCGTCTTCTTTCCTGGTATTCCCGCAGGCTTTCCTCCAGCGATTCGTGCTGCTTATCCCCATCGGAAAGGTTCTTATCCTCTTTGTTTTGATCCTTGTCACGCATAATATCCCTCCTTTATTGCTTTTTTTCCGTTCGCCGGATATAATTTTCCGTTACAAGAATATCGACCGGACGGTCAAAATATCCATGGGGCAGGCTGTACTGCACACAGCTGGTGTAGCATATACCCACCGTTACCCCTTTGAATTCGGATAAAAAACGGTCGTAATAGCCTTTGCCGTAACCCAAACGGAAGCCCTTTGCATCAAAGCAGAGCCCGGGCACTATACAAAAGCCGCCGGTCAAATCCGTTACCTTGCGGCATTGCTCCCGCTTTGGCTCCAAAACACCGAAGGTGCCTTTTTCCAAATCCTCCAAAGAGCGAATATAGTAAAACTCCATTTCAAAGGTACCCGGCACACACCTGGGGGAAGCTACCCGTTTGCCGTCGGCCAGGGCCCGTTTTACAATGGAGAGCGTATCCACTTCGATTTCTTTGCTGATGTACACAAAAACCGTGTCTTCTCTGCCGTACTCCGGTAAATCAAACAAATGCCTGCGGATACGGGCGTCCATTTTCCCTTTTTTGGCAGCAGGCATGGTTTCTCTGATATTGCGGTATTTTAAACGCAGATTCTTTTTCAGCTCTTTGATATTTTCTTTTGGATTTTTCACATACATTGTATCGACTTCCTCAACAAATTGGCTTTTTCCGCGCCGCACAGCGCTTCTACCAGCTTTAACCCGAACGCGGCGGCAACCCCCGCGCCTTTGGCGGTAATGATACGCTTGTCGCAGCAGACGTGCTGCGGGGAATAAACCGCCCCTGCCAGCTGCTCCTCAAAGCCTGGAAAGCAGGTGGCTGTTACGCCGTCAAGCAGCCCAAGCTGCCCTAACACGGACGGCGCGGCGCAAATGGCGCCTATATAAAGCCCCTGCTGTTTACAGTGCGTTAAAACCGTTTGTACCCCAACAGAATCCATCAAATGCCGGGTACCCGGCATACCGCCGGGCAGCACCGCCATTTCCAAACCTGCCAGCTCTATTTGCCGCTCCGTTATATCCGCCTGCACGGGAATACCGTGAGCGCCGGTCACCAGCGTACCTTTGGTACCCACGTCTACCGTTGCGACCTGCCGTCCTGCCCGGCGCAGCAGGTCTACCGGAGCAATGGCTTCCATTTCTTCAAAACCGTTTGCTAAAAACACATAGACCATTGTCTTTTGGTTCCTTTTTTGTAAATTTTATATGCCAAGTCTGTCCATGATCTCCCTGTGAAT
>CALWUX010000050.1 GCA_944384795.1 uncultured Clostridia bacterium
ATTTTGTGTTCAATACGGTGCCGTTTTTCGTTTTTACCAGAAAGGTATTGGCAAAGCACGATAAAGACACGATTTTTATAGAATTGGCTTCCGCGCCGGGCGGTTTTGACAAAGAAGCCGTTTCAAAGCTGGGGCTCAGGCTGATCCCTGCGCTGTCTTTGCCCGGCAAGGTGGCGCCCATGGCAGCCGGGAACATTATTAAGGACACGATTTATAATATGATGGAGGAGTGAGGTATTTTGAGTACCCTTACCTTTGGATACGCCATGTGCGGTTCGTTCTGCACGTTTCGGCAGTCCCTTGAGCAAATGAAAAAAATTGCAGCGGACGGGTATCAGGTGGTACCGGTCATGTCGCCGGTTTCTTATACAACGGATACCCGTTTTGGCAAGGCGGAGGATTTTATCCGGGAGATCGAAGCTGTGTGCGGCAGGAAAATCATACACACCATCGCGCAGGCCGAGCCCATTGGCCCAAAAAAGATGGTGGACGTTATGATTGTTTGTCCCTGCACGGGCAATACGCTGGCAAAGCTGGCAAACTCCATTACGGATACTTCCGTTACCATGGCGGTAAAATCTCATTTGCGCAACGGCGGTCCCGTCGTACTGGCGCTTGCCACAAACGACGCTTTGGCCGGCTCTGCTAAAAATATCGGAAAGCTGATGAACTGCAAAAATATTTATTTTGTACCTATGAAGCAGGACGATCCGGAAAAGAAACCGACTTCCGTAATCGCGGACTTTCATTACGTGCTGCCAGCCGCCATTGCCGCTTTGGAGGGCAAACAGCTGCAGCCAACGTTTTTGTAACGGGTATCCGCGTATGTTAAAAAGTGACAGCCGTGGCTGTCCTACATAAAAACAAGACAACCTGTTTTGATGATACGGAATATTTTATGTTTTGGGCAGCAGGCACAGCCGGCCGGAATCATATTTTTTGACAAAACCGCACTTGTAACGGCATATTTCCTATGGTATGATAGTTATCAGAAACGGAAGTGATGACATTTATGCTGTATTGTTCCAAGTGCCACGCGCTGTATGAAAACGGGACGGCCTGTTCCAACTGCGAGGGTCCTTTGACTGAGCCCAAGCCCGGCAATTTGATTTTGCTTACCGCCGCGACCTATGCCTCTTCCTGCGAGATTTTGGACGCGTTCCGCGCAAGGGGGATATACATTGACCGTCAGCCCGCCATTGAAGAGGGTGTGTACGAGCTGTTCGTACAGTATGCGGACTGGGAAATTGCCAACGAGACGCTGCAAATCGTATTGGAGGATTTGGAAAAGCGTACGCCTCCCGTCCATGAGCCGGACGGGGAAAAGAATAAAGGAAAGCCGGAGCTGAGCAGGGGCAAAAAATGGCTTTTGCGTATTTTGGGCGCAGTTGCTTTTGGTCTGGCCATTTGGGGCGTAATTGCATTGACGGATTTTGCCATGAGCTTTGTAAAGCCCTGGTTTACTTAAATTTATCATCGAGGGAGAATCGACGTTATGAAAAAGCTAAGGCCTGACACCACCTGTATCCATGCCGGTTATAAACCGAAAAACGGAGAACCGAGAGTGGTACCGATTGCGCAAAGCACCACCTATACATACGACAGTGCGGAAACCATGGGAAAGCTGTTCGATTTGGAAGCGGAGGGCTTTTTCTACACCCGCCTGGCCAATCCCACCCTGGACGCTGTGGAAAAGAAGATTGCCGCGTTGGAGGGCGGTGTGGGCGCTATGCTCACTTCGTCGGGGCAGGCGGCTTCCACCATTGCGGTGCTGAACATTTGCCATGCAGGCGACCATATAGTTTGCTGCAGCGCCATTTACGGGGGAACATTCAATTTATTTTATAAAACATTAAAGGAACTGGGGATTGCGGTAACTTTTTTACAGCCGAATTCCACACAGGAGCAAATAAACGCCGCCTTTTGCGAAAATACCAGGTGCGTGTTTGTAGAGACGCTGTCCAATCCGTCGCTGGTCGTAACAGACATTGAACTGTACGCAAACTGCGCCCATGCCCATCAGGTGCCCCTGATTGTGGACAATACCTTTCCCACGCCGGTCAATTGCCGTCCTTTTGACTTTGGCGCGGACATTGTGGTGCATTCCACCTCAAAATATCTGGACGGCCACGCCGTGCAGCTTGGCGGCGTTATTGTGGACAGCGGCCGTTTTGACTGGAAAAACGGCAAATATCCGGAATTTACAGAGCCGGACGAATCCTATCACGGCGTTGTTTACGCAGAGCGGTTTGGGAATGCGGCGTATATCATCAAAGCCCGCACCCATCTGATGCGCGACCTGGGCGCGCAGGCGGCGCCGCAAAACGCGTTTTTATTGAATTTAGGGCTGGAGACGCTGGCGCTGCGTATGGAGCGTCACTGCTCCAACGCGCAGGCCGTTGCCGAATTTTTGGAACAGCATCCCAAAGTGGAATGGATTCATTATCCCGGTTTAAAAAGCGATCCGTATTACAGCCTTGCGCAAAAATATATGCCAAACGGCACCTGCGGCGTCATTTCCTTTGGGGTCAAAGGGGGCAGGGCGGAAGCGGCAAAATTCATGGAGGCGCTGGAGCTGGCTTCCATTGTGATACACGTGGCGGATTTGCGCACCTGTGTGCTTCATCCGGCCAGCACCACGCACCGTCAGCTTTCCGATACACAGCTGGAGGAAGCCGGTGTAAAAGCCAATATGATTCGTTTATCCGTAGGGATTGAAAACCCGCAGGATATCCTGGATGATTTGGCGCAGGCGCTGGAGCAGCTGTAAGTAAAGCATAAATTTGAGCGTGTTTTTCACGCTCTTTTTGTTTTCACATCAAATATGGTTATGCTATAAGGGTAAAATCAAAATATGTCCCTTCGCTTTAATGATAGCAGCGGCAATATGACATGCAAGGGTCGCTTTGCACAGAAAAATCATAAAAAGGTGTTGTTATCAAGATTCAGATTTTGCCTGTTGCAGGAAGGCGTCCACGTTTACAGGCTAAGGAATTGCATTGCAATTTTCTATATACTATAACAACCCCGTAACAGAAACAAAATTAAAATTTTGACTGTTACGGGAACGTTGTAACTTTTATAGGTTAGAAATCGCACACAAATTTGCTTTGCAAATTTGCATGGCAATTTCTATTATGTTATAATTATTGTAATTTTATAACATGAGAGAATGAAAAATTGGAGTTGAGTATATATGAGTGAAATCAACCGGCGCGTTGTATGCAACGGGGTAGATTTTCAAAGCGTACAAAATACAAATTTTAAAACCATGCGGATTTCCGTTCATTTTATGCTGCCCATAGAAAAAGAGCGTATTTCCGCCAACGCTGTGTTGCCTGCGCTGTTGTGCCGTGCCAGCAGGCAGTATCCCGATTATACAAAATTAAGCCAGCGCCTTTCTGAACTATACGGCGCCAGCTTGAACGCAGAGGTGCAGAAGCTGGGGGATACACAGCTGCTGAGCATTTCCACAGTGGGACTGGCCGACCGCTTTACCCTGCACGGAGAATCCGTTTCCAAAGAGTTGGCTGAACTGCTTTGCAGCATTATTTTTGACCCTCCGTTTGAAAACGGCACGTTTCGGCAGGAGGATTTCCGCCAGGAAATACGCCAGACTGTGGAATTGATAGATTCCGAATTCAACGATAAACGAATTTACGCAAAGCACCGCTGCGAGGAGATCATGTGCGAAAAAGAACCGTACGGCATTCCGCGTTTTGGCAGCAAAGAGATGGTGCGCGCTTTAAAGCCCGACGATTTAAAACAGGCTTGGGAGTATTTGATTGCCCATGCCCGTATCCGAATCATGGCGCTGGGCAATTGCGACCCGGATTTGGTGTTCCGCGGTTTTTGTGCTGCCTTTGAAAAGGTGGACCGCAGCCAGGTGGTGGATTGTACCTCTTCCGTTGTAACAGAGGTAGAGCAGGTCAAAGATGTCTGCGAAAGTATGGAAGTGGCGCAGTCCAAGCTGGTCATGGGCTTTCGTACCCAAATTGCCGCCCCGCAGAAAGAGACAGCGGCGGCAAAGCTGATGACCGCCATGTTCGGCGGAACGCCTCATTCCAAGCTGTTTTTGCATGTGCGTGAAAAACTGAGCCTGTGTTATTACTGCGCCGCCAGATATAACAGCCACAAAGGGATTATGACCGTGGAAAGCGGTGTGGAAACACAAAATATCGACGCTGCAAAGCAGGAGATTTTAAACCAGCTGGAGGCAATGAAACGCGGCGATTTTACGGACGAGGAGCTCTTATCCGCCAAATTGAGCGTGTGCAACGGTTACAGGACCGTCGGCGATTATCTGGGAAGCACCGAAAGCTGGTATATTTCACAGGTATTCCTGCCAAATCCGCAAACGCCGGAGCAGGCGGCGGAGGAAATCAGCGGAATCACCCGTGAGGAGGTCATCGCGGCGGCGCAAAAGGTGACGCTGGATACCGTCTACCGTTTGGCAGGAACCGGAGAGGAGTGATACAATGGCTTTACAGACCATTACAGGAAAACGTGCAGGAGACACTTATTATAAATTAGAGCACCCGTCAGGGCTGACAGTGTATATTTATCCAAAAGCAAACAGCAATTCCACCTATGCGGTATTCGGTACAAAATACGGCTCTGTGGACAATCAGTTCCGCCGTTCGGACGAGGACAGCCCCCATACGGTGCCGGAGGGCATTGCTCATTTTCTGGAGCATAAGCTGTTTGAAAGCGAGGACGGCGACGCTTTTGCCCGCTATGCAAAAACCGGCGCCTCCGCCAATGCGTATACTTCCTTTGACATGACCTGCTATTTATTTTCCTGTACGGAAAATGTGGAGGCGTCTTTGGAAATATTGCTGGATTTTGTGCAGTCCCCGTATTTTACGGAGCAAACCGTGCAAAAGGAGCAGGGCATCATCGGGCAGGAGATACGTATGTATGACGATGACCCTCAATGGCGGGTGATGTTCAACCTGCTGGGGGCGCTGTACCATAACCACCCTGTAAAAATCGACATTGCCGGTACGGTGGAAAGTATTTCACATATTACCCCGCAGCTGCTGTATCAGTGCTACCATACGTTTTATGACCTGCATAATATGACCCTGTGCGTAGCGGGCAAAATCGATCAGGAGACCGTACTGCGTCTGGTGGACCGATACTGCAAGCCAGCCGCGCCTTTCCATGTGGAGCGCGTGTTTGACAAAGAGCCCCGCGGCATTGTACAAAAGAAAGT
>CALWUX010000051.1 GCA_944384795.1 uncultured Clostridia bacterium
TATCTGGGGATTGACAACGAGCTTGGTCACGCCTGGCTGCGCATCGTCAAGATTACCCTCGTTGGCGCATACGCTGACGTTGCCGCGCTCCTGGGTGTTCATCTGGCGTTTTTGCATGGGGCTGACGCCGTTTTCTGGATAAAACACCAGCATTTTGGTATGGTCCACGTCTTTAAAGCCCTCTAAAGCGGCTTTTCCCGTATCGCCGGAGGTCGCTACCAGAATCACGGCGGTTTTGTCGCATTTGGTGATTTTCAGCGAATGCGTCAGCAAATGGGGCAGCAGCTGCAAGGCCATGTCCTTAAACGCACAGGTAGGGCCGTGCCACAGCTCCAGCACATTCATGTCCGCCTTTTCCCAGTGCACGGCGGTGACCGGTGCGGGGCTGCCGCCGGAAAATTTCTCCTTTGCGTACGCGGCGCCAACGCATTCCCTGATCTCCTCCGGTGTAAATTCCGGCAGGAAGTCGGACAATACCTTTACAGCCCTGTCCTGATAAGAGCCGTTTTGCATTTGTACAAAATCCTCATGGGTGTACTGCGGCAGCGTTTCCGGCACGAACAGGCCGCCGTCCTTTGCTATACCCTGTACGATTGCCTGCGCGGCCGTGACCCGGCTGTTTTGATTTCTTGTGCATTTATAATTCAAATTGATTCCCTCCGTCATTTGCGCTTTCTCTTTCCGTTAATCTCTTCTATTTTATAATAGAACAGCTGTAATGTCAAAGAGAAACAAAGAAATTCTGCGCATTTTCGTAAAAAATCCTGTTGAGCAGTGTTTCGCTGTAGCCCAGCTGTAAAAAACGCTCAAAAACAGCGTGAATGCTTTCGATGCCCCGTATGCCCCGCGGCAAATCGGCGCCGTCAAAATCACTGCCTATGGCCAAAGCACTGCAGGCGCCCAAAGACAGCATATGCTCCGCGTGGGCGACCACGTCGTCTACCTCAGCGGCGCCGGTCTCCTTTAAAAACGGCGGGTGAAAGTTCAGTCCGATCAGTCCGCCGCTTTGCGCTATGATTTGAATCTGTTCATTTGTCAGATTGCGCGGGTGACCGCACACCGCTTTTGCATTGGAATGACTGGCCACCAGCGGCTTTTTTGCGATGGCCGCAGCGTTGTAAAACAGCGGCTCGCTTCCATGGGAAATATCCACGGCGATTCCGTGCTGCTCCAGCAGGGGCACCGCCTGTTTGCCAAATGCCGTCAGCCCTTGAGGGTGCGCCGTCATGGCGCCGTCCCCCAGCTCGCAGGTGCCGTTCCAGGTAAGGGTCAGCATACGCACCCCGCAAGAGGCCAGGTATGGGATATTGGCAAGGTCGCCTGCCAGCACCGCGCCGCCCTCCACAGTCAGGACCGCCGCACAGGTACCGGCGCTTTCCGCTTGCAGAAAATCCTCCTTTGCCCTGCACAGCGTCAGTCTGCTTTTATTTATTTCACATTCCGTTAAATATGTTTGGTATACTTTCTGAAAATATCCCAGCGCCTGCCGTCCCCGCAGCGTATCGGGAATCCAGACGGCAAAGCACTGGGTCCACGCGGAAAAATCTTCTCCCCTGCATAAGTCCAGATGCAAATGATTGCGATACAGGGACTGCCCCTGGGCGCAGCACTCCCCAATGGTATCGCAATGCAAATCAAAAAATTTCAAAACAATCCTCCTCCGTCAAAGGCGTCGGTAATGTATTGAATCTCTTTTATGATTTTTTCTTTTCCCGTTGTTATCACTCCGGCGGCGTCAAACCTGGGCTGCAGTGTTTGCAGCTGCGTATGCTCCTGCAAAAACAGCAGCGCCGTCTGCACCAGTTTTTTTCTTTTGGCGGCGGTCACCGCCTCTAGGGGACCGGAAAGACTGTCTGCATCCCTTGTTTTTACTTCGACAAAAACAATATACTTTTCATCTTTTACAATTATGTCAATTTCTCCAAAGCGGCTGCGGTAATTGGCGGCGACAAACGTATAACCCCGGTTTTGCAGCATTTGCAGCACATGGCGTTCCCCGGCCTTTCCGGAACGGTTATCCATAAACGTCACCCAGAATTTTTTTCATAAAGCTTCTTCTGTGTACGGGACACATCCCATAGCGCAAAAGCAATTCCCTGTGTAGCTTTGTACCGTATCCCTTATGCTTTGCAAACTGATATTCCGGGTACAGCTTGTCTATTTCCAGCATAACTCTGTCCCTGCTTACCTTGGCCAGCACGGAGGCCGCGGCGATATTGGCGCTTTTGGCGTCGCCCTGCACCACAGGCTCGCCGGCCGCACCGCCCAGCTCCGGCATACGGTTGCCGTCCACCAGCACATAATCCACAGGGGTACCCAGCCCCTGATACGCCCGGCGCATGGCCAGAAAGGTAGCCTGCAAAATGTTCAGCTCATCGATTTCCTGTTCTGTTGCAAAAGCAATGGAATACCCGATGGCCTCCTGCTGAATGACCGAAAACAATTCCTCTCGTTTTTTTTCGGTCATTTTTTTGGAATCGTTCAAGCCATCTATAACAAGGCCCTGGGGTAAAATGACCGCGGCAGCAAAAACAGGACCAGCCAAAGGGCCGCGTCCCGCTTCATCAATACCGCAAACGCAGCGATAGCCTTTTTCATTTGCCGCGGCTTCGTAAGCATACCAGTTCATACCGCTTCCTCCACCTGCTCCAGTGTGATTTTCCCCAGCTTAGCGCCGCGGAATTCGTCCAGCAATGCAATGGCCGCCCGTTCTGTATTGACCGCGCCGCCGGAAACGAGCATACCCCTTTTTTTGCCTATGGCCTCTAAAATCTCATAGGGTTCCAGCTGTGCCAGGTCCTGCTCCTCCAGCTGATAACGCTGTAAAACAGCTGTGGGATAAAGCACCCGGAGGGTCTCTATCAGACGGCAGGCCAAATGCTCCATATCTAAAATGTCATCCTTTACCGCGCCAGTAAAGGCCAAGTGTTCCCCTACCTGCGGGTCCTCAAACTTGGGCCACAATACACCGGGCGTGTCCAGCAGTTCAAAGCCCTTGCCAATGGTAAACCAGCGGTTTTCCCGCGTAACGCCAGGACGGTCTTCTACATTGGCCTTGCTCTGCCTGCACATACGGTTGATAAGGGAGGATTTTCCCACATTGGGCACCCCGACCACCATTACGCGGATCGTTCTGCCTGTCATACCTTTTGCTTCCCAGGAAGCAACCCGCTCCTTTAACAGCTCTTTTACCAGCGGGATAAAGTTCTGAAGCCCTTTTCCGCTTTTACAGTCCACAGGCATGGCCGGAATCCCATGTGCGCGGTAGTGCGCTATCCAGCGCTTTGTCTGCACAGGGTCCGCCATGTCCGCTTTATTGAGCAAAATCAGACGCGGTTTTTGCTGTATCAGCTTATCTATAACAGGATTGCGGCTGCTGACAGGAATACGCGCGTCTACGATTTCGGCAACGGCATCCACCAGCTTCAGCGTTTTTTCGATTTGACGCTTTGTTTTCGTCATATGTCCGGGAAACCATTGGATAGACTGTGCTTCCCCCATACCGCTGTCACACCCTTTCCGTATATCAGCCCTTGATTGTACCTATGTGGTTAAAGGGGAAAATTTTCAGCAGTGCCTTACCCAGCACATACCGTTCATCTACCATACCGACTGCCATAAAGCGGCTGTCCAGCGAAACATCGCGGTTGTCGCCCAATACAAAAATGTGTCCCTCCGGCACCACCAGCCCCTCTTCCGGGAATTCCAGCAGCGGGTTTTCTCTGGTGGCCGATGGCTTGTAGGTTTTGACGCCCGGCGGCAGGTAGGCGCTTTCGTCCAGCTTTTCACCGTCCACGTAAACGTCGCCTTCCTCATAATCGATGTAAATACGCTGGCCCTCTGTGGCAATGACGCGTTTTACGATGGGCTCGTCCAGACCTACCGTGCGCTTTAAGACCACCACGTCAAACTGCTGCGGCTGGTAGCTCCAGCTGGAAATCACCACTCTGTCCGCATTGTGCAGATTTGGGTCCATGGAGGTACCGCTGACCGTCACAATGCGGAAAATGAACGTAAATATCAGCCCGACTACCACCACGGCAATGATCAGGGATTCCGTCCAGTCGAAACAGGCAACGGTGCCGCTGCTTTTAATGCTGCCGTTTTTTGGCGGCTGGGCAGGCGTTTGTTTCGGCTCCTGTATGTTCTGTTTATTTCCGGCGGCGTATTTTCCGCCATTATAGTGATCGCTCAATGTTCTGCTCCTTACTCGTTGTCCGGACATTTGTATTGTAAAATGGACCGGTTGGATTGTAGTGCTTACCAAAAGAAGCCGCTTGCCCTGTCTTTGCGGGCGCTTGACTGCTTGAACGGCTGTATTTTTCGGCAAAGGCCATAACGTGATATATACCCAAACCCGATACAGCGGCCCCGGCTTTTTCCTGCAGGTGCGGCTGTCCGATGTTTACAGACATTTACTGAGACTGCGGTTTATCTTTATTTTCCGTCAGTTCCTTTTCCGCTATTTCTTCAACCATCTGCTCTATTTGCGGGTCGTTTTCCGGTTCCTGCAAAGGGGTGTCCGTATTTTCCTCCGGGGGCGCCTGGACGTCAGCGGCAGCAGGCTGTTTTTTACGGAGTAGTTTGTTTTTCACGGACACAATGGTCCCGATTAAAAACGGTTCCTTTTGTACAAGCAAAGCCGCAAAATACAGGCCAAAAAATACGCAGGCGGAAATGATCAAACGGAAAACCGGCTGTAAATCCACCAGGTAGAAAACGGCAAAACCGCCGCCCAATGCAGGGATAATACTGATAAACAAATGACGGAAGCTGATTTTGCTCCAAATAGGACGCATCTCTTTTCTCAGCAGCCATATCTGTACTGCCAATACCAGCGCCTCGGCAATCAATGTGGAAATAGAAGCGCCGGTCGCGCCCCAATAGGGTATCCACACCGCGTTTAAAATCAAATTTAAAACGGCGCCGGCGGCAATGGAAATCAGCAGGAATTTTTCTTTGCCCATGGGCACCAAAATTTGTATACCCGTAATATTGGAAAGACCAATAAGTACCAATGTTGGCATCAGTATCTGCATGGGAATCACCGCACCCATAAACGCTTCGCCCGAAAGCAGCAGCATTGCGTCCTGAGCAAAAAGAATAAAATAAGCGCACAGCGGTACGGCAAAAATCAGCACAAAGTTAAAGGATTTTACAATCATGTCCCGAAACTCAAGTTCCATCTTTTTTGTAATATAGTAGGACAAACGCGGCAGCAATACAGTGCCCAGCGAGGTAACCGCCGTGACCAGGATCGTTTTGATTTTTACGGCGGCATTGTATAAACCCGTTTGATAGGAAGCCGTTTCCTGCGAACCGATAAAGCCCAGCATAACCGTGTCCAAATTGGTGTATACGCTGGTAGCGGCGGACGCGGCAAAAAAATAGAGGATTGGCTTTACGTGCCGTTTAAAATTATACCCGCCTGTGGGCTTGAGCGTAATAAACTTGCGCATATGGATAAAATTCAGCACATTAGAGCCGCCTGTAGCAAAAACAGTGATTGCGCCGTAAATAATATAGTCCTGCTGCTGGCGCACAAAAATAAACATTAAAATAATGGAAATGACTTTAAAAATAATAGAGCGCACCGTAATATAAGTATATTGCTCCAATGCAGAATAAAGCCAGCTTACGCCGACTGCATTTAAAACCAGCGTAGCGCCGTTGATCCACAGCAGCGTCTGCTGCTCTTTAAACTGCGGTACCGTGAACAGAGTGATCACAAACACAACGGATACCAAAAGCGTGGTAGCAATATTGATGATCAGCAGCTCCTGCGTCACTTTGGAAAGCTCTGCTCTGTCGTCCCGCACCTGGGCGCAGGCACGGATGCCGTAGGATGGGATGCCCAAAGAGGCAAACATGGTAAAATAGGTTAAAACAGCGGTTGCAAATGAAACGTAGCCGTTGCCCTGTACCAGCAATACCCTGGACACATATGGAAATGTAATCAGCGGAAAAACAAACGAAGACGCCGTTAAAATCATATTCATCATAAAATTGAATTTAACCGACTTCGTTTTCAGCGTGGAAGCGCCACCCATGTAAACACCCTGTTTCTAATGAGATAAATGTTTGATGATGCCAAACATTTTGAAGTTAAGCTTTCTTAATAAAACAACTCTTTTTCCTTTAGCAGATTCATATAGTTTGCGATCTGTCTGCTTTAATTTGGTATCAAACTCTATCAATTCGCGCTTTGTTTGTTTTGTTGCATATAATTTGAAAAAAATACCATATTGCGCATTGACCAGCGTTTTTAAAACATAGAACAAAAAAGCCTCTTTTTCGTTTGAAAGCCCTTTTTGTTTATGAGCGGTATAAAACGCAAAAACACGGTCTATCACTTTTAAATGGTCTTTATAATGTTTCCTAAAGCCTTCAACGCTCACACTCTGGCCTTCCATACCCAGTCTATATTGATAAATGCTGTAATCAAAAAAATTAACACTGTTAACATAAACCATCGGAAATGCAATATATTCTATGTCTGTATAAAAGCAATGCTCCCCAATACGAATATGATTCTCTTTCAGAATAGCGGTTCTATAGGTAATGGCATGCATACGGATTTTGGGGTGCAGTTCCAAAGGCAGCTGCTCAAACACCAAATTCTTTTCCTGCTGCGGATAACCGCAACTGATTGTTTCCTGATTTCCAGTCTTTTCATCCACAATCGTAAAAGGTGTAATCACCATGTCGGCATCCGTGCTTTTTAACGCCTGCACAAATTTCACTAAATTTTGCGTATCGTACCAATCGTCACCATCCAGTGTTTTAAAATATTTGCCGGCGGCAGCGTCGATGGCGGTGTTAATGGTAGAACCATAGCCGCCGTTCGGCTTGGAAATCACTTTAAACGTATTCGGATATTCCTGTGCAAACGCTTTGCCGATGGCGGCGGTATTGTCTTTGGAGCCGTCGTCTATGATCAACACCTCGATATCCTCCATAATTTCAGGAGAAACCAGAGAATCCAGCGTGTTTTTCAAATACTTTTCCACGTTATACGCGGCAATTGAGATGCTCAAAATTTTTTCCACTATGCGCTCCACCTTTTCAGTTATCTTTCTATAAAAACAATGACACATTTACATTATCATTCCCGCAAAACGGAATAAAACAAAACGGCTTTTCTTACAAATCCTGTAAGAAAAGTATTCTGCCGCAGCCGCGCTGTTCAACGGCAGGACGGTATCAGTATGATTTTAGCACATTGTATTGCCATTTGCAACCAAAACCATGGTTTACAAAGCCCTGTGCAATAAAATAAAAAAGGAGACAATCCCCTGTCTCCTTTTGCCATTATTTAATGACTTCTCTGAGTTTAGCGGCTTTACCCACTCTGTTGCGCAGATAATACAGCTTTGCCCTGCGCACATGGCCCTTGCGTACCAGCTTGATGCCTTTTACATTGGGGCTGTGAATGGGAAATACTCTTTCAACGCCGACGCCGTAAGAAACGCGTCTTACGGTAAAGGTTTCGGAAATACCGCTGCCTTTGCGGGCAATTACGGTACCCTCAAACACCTGGATTCTTTCTCTTTCGCCTTCGCGGATATTGACGTCGATTTTAATCGTGTCGCCGATTGCAATTTCAGGCACTTCTTTTTTCATAGAATCCTGTGCAATCAATTTCAGTGCATCCATGAATCAAATCCTCCTAAATTTTCAGACATTCATATCACAAGGATAGAGGACTGCCAGCTTTCATGTCTCGGCCTTGAAAAAGCCGGGCACCAACTCCCGTCAGCGGTCTGACGGCATAAAGATGCCTGTATATAATACCACAGCAACACAAAAGATGCAAGTGTTTTTTATAAAATTACCGTTTACGCAAATACACAAAGCGCTTGATTGTACAAATGCCCCCGCGCGGTAACGGCGTATAAGGAACAGCCCAGCTCCTTTTGTATGGCTTCTCCTATCAAAGCGGGATTGATATTTTCCGTACTGCCGGCAGGCAGCCTGATAAAAAGCACTACCTCTGTCCCCTGTACCTGCATACGGTATTGTTTCAGGCAGGGCGCCAAATCAATGGTTTTTACTCCCGATTTGGTTTTCTTTTCCACCGGAATGGTTGGTTTGGAAAACAGGCGCTCCAGGGCGTCTTTCAGCGCGTCGGGATCTCGGCCGTCTGCGGCGTATCGTATTTCATAATCTGCATAAGCGATTTCTCCCGGCTTCATTTGCGGCTGTGTAACGTCATACACACGGATATCCTTTGGCAGTGCGTCATTTAAACGGCCGATGATCTCCTCCTTGGGCATATCCTCCAACAAACGAATGTCCATGGATTCGTGTCTGCCTTCTATTCCCAGGGAAAGAGGCAGCGCAAAGGTAACAAAGGCATGGGGGTTGAAGCCCTCCGTATACCACATGGGAAGCCCGGCTTTATGGAACGCACGGGCCATACAGCGGTTCAAATCTAAATGAGAAATATATTTTGCTGCGCCGCATTTACGAAACCATATCCTAACGGTGTTCAACGCATATCCCTCCTCCGAAACAGGATGCGCCGCAGGCGGAGCAGGCTTCCTGACAATTGGGTGTAACGGCGTTTTGGTATGCCTTTTCGCATTCTCTTTTTAAAAATGACTTTTTGATACCGTAATCCAGGTGATCCCACGGCAAAACCTCATCAAAACGCCTGCGCCGCTGGTTATAAAATGTGGGGTCGATCCCGCACAGAGCAAAGACCTCCAGCCATTTGGACAAAGAGAAAAAGTCGAACCAGCCGTCAAATTTGCACCCATGTGCAAATGCCTGCTCCAGAACCCTGCCCAGCCGCCTGTCGCCTCTGGCAAACACACCCTCCAAAAAGCTGGTATCCGCGTCGTGCCAGTTGCATACCAGCTTTTTGCTGTGTACACAGCTGAGCAGATGCGCCTGCTTTTCATGCAGCGTCTCAATGGAATCCTGCGGCTCCCACTGAAACGGGGTAAATGGCTTTGGCACAAAGGAGGAAGCACTGCAGGTCACCTTGATGCTTTTGCCCTTTGCCCGTTTTGGACTGCTGTAATACGCTTCCACCACCTGCTGGCCCAAACGGGCGATGCCCGCCACATCTTCCATGGTTTCCGTGGGCAGGCCAATCATAAAATACAGCTTGATGGTGGTCCAGCCGCCCTCGAACGCCGTGGCGACCGTTTTCATCAGCTCTTCTTCCGTTACGTTTTTATTGATCACATTGCGCAGCCTTTGCGTACCTGCTTCCGGCGCAAAGGTCAGACCGCTGCGCCGTACGGTTTTCAGCTTGTCCATCAGCTCATTGGAAAAACCATCCACACGCAAAGACGGAAGCGAAACGCTGACTTTTTCATCATCTGTCCAGCAAAGCAGTGTATCAAGCAGCTTGTCTATCTGGCTGTAATCGCTGGTACTCAGGGAAGAGAGCGAGATTTCGTCATAACCGGTATGCGCGCAAACAGCACGGCACTGGCGGTCTATCGTATCCACGGATTTTTCCCGCACGGGACGGTAGATAAAGCCCGCCTGACAGAACCTGCACCCGCGGATACAGCCCCGCTGTACCTCCGCAACAGCCCTGTCATCGCCGATTTCGATACTGGGTACGACAAATTCTTCTCGAAAAT
>CALWUX010000052.1 GCA_944384795.1 uncultured Clostridia bacterium
AAAAACCGCAGGCACGTTTGTGCGCTGCGGTTTTTAGCAGAAAAATGAATGTATGTAATGTATCTCGTAAGCTGAATCAAAAAGAAAAAAACCGTTTGCCGAATTCCCGGCAGGACGCAAGGCCTTCTTCGTCGGGCGTCAACTGGATGGTAAGACCGGTTTCAAACAGCTGCGCGCCGTTGTTCTGCACGCGGCCGCACCAGTCTTCCATCCACTGGCAGGTTCCCCAGTCATAAGAGCCGAACAGGGCGACTTTTTTGCCCTGCAGCGCGTGTTCTGCCTGTGCAAAAAAAGGCTCAAATTCGCTTTCCTCCAATACTTCGTCGCCCATGGAGGGGCAGCCGAACGCAATTTTGGAATAGCCGTTTACCCGGCCGGGGTCGCATTGGTCCACAGGCATTACGGCGGCGCTGCCGCCCGCTGCGCAGATTCCCTCTGCAATGGCGTTGGCCATGCTTTCCGTATTGCCTGTTCCGCTCCAGTAAATAATTGCAATGTGTTCCATATGCTTATATCCTCCTGTTTTCTATGGTCTTGTTTTCGCATAAGCAATGCAGCAAATTTCCGTTGGCGGTTTCCAGCGCTTTGGATAACTGCTGTTTGCAGCTTTTGTATTGGGCGAACAAACGGCGGCTGCGGGCTTCGTCCCCGTATACCTTCCAGCAGCCGCTGTACTTGTAGTTGCAGCCGTTGTTTGCAATAAAGCCTGTTACGTCTTCCAGAGGGTAGCCGAGAAAAATGCCGATTTCATGGGGGAAGTCCTGCGCCGGCGAAATACGCCGGGCAAGGCAGGCCAGCACTTTGTCCAAATGGGCCCGCACGTTGTGTTTGTGATATACAGGATAGCCGCGGGACAGCAAAAATGCGCGTTTTTGCGGGTCGCACAGGGTGTTTTGCAGCTTTGTTTTACGGTATACCAGCAAAAGCTGCTTGCAGCTGCACCGGCATACAGGATAAAAGTAAATGTCCTGCGGATTCAGGTGTGCGTTATAATTTTGCACCATTTGCGAAAACGCTTTAAAACACGGAAGAGAAACCAGGTTTGCCGGTTTTGCTCCCAGCAGCGTAGGCGCTGTATGGGAGGCCAGCAGGGTATCCAACGCTTGCCGTACCATTTTGTTCCATCGACCTCCAGACCGTTTTCGCTCACGCATTTGGTTAGCTAAAGCTAACTGGACTGCAAAATAAAAAATCCTATTCCGGACATTAAGGGTTAGCGGTTGCTAACTGACTATATATTATCACAGGAAAACTGGGTTGTCAATATAAAAATAAAAAAATTTTCACCCTATGCCGTTTTGCACTGCATAAGGTGAAATTTATTGGCCGTCTACGTTTTCTTTAATACGCGCAAAGGTCTCCTGGCTGATGATATGCTCGATGCGGCAGGCGTCCTGCGCGGCAAGCTCCTCCGGGATATGGAGTGTTTTTTGCAGAAACTTTGTAATATACAGATGGCGTTCATACACTTCGCCGGCTTTTTTGCTGCCCTTTTCTGTAAGGACGATGTTTCCGCTGTTTTCTACAACAATATAGCCGTCGTTTTTTAATATACCCATGGCCCGGCTTACGCTGGGTTTTGTAAAGCCCAGCTCGTTGGCAATGTCAATGGCGCGTACGTAGCCTTGCTTCTGGCGCAGAATCAGTATGGTTTCCAAATAATTTTCTCCGGATTCATACATGGCGGGTTCACCTCCCGGTTTGTAATGGGTGTGTGGTTTCTTATTATTATACTGTACCATGAATCGCGGTAAAATTCAAGGGCTGCCGCAGATGTGTTGGCGGGGTATTGGCGTATATGGTTTTGCTGCTTTTGTGCTTACCTACGGAAATATGGGGAAAACAAACGGCAAGATTGGGCAGGAATGGCATTGACAAAAGTGTTAGCCTGTGCTAACTTAATATTAAGACAGGAAATACCCCTGCTTGAACCGAAAAGAGGGAACAGATATGATGCCACTGCTGTTTGCAGATGAAGGAAAAGAATATATTATCCGCAAGGTGGGCGGCAGCGACCAGCTGCGCGCGCACCTGGAAAACCTTGGCTTTGTACCCGGCGCAGCGGTTTCCGTTGTAACGGCCAACGGCGGCAATCTGATTGTCAATATCAAAGGCTCCCGGGTGGCTGTCAGCAAGGAGATGGCCGGGAAGATCATGATTTGACGGCGTAAGGGAAAACAGCCGAAAAGCAAGGGTCACAGCGCAGAAAGGCGCGGCGGATTTTGATAAGGAGGCAGTGCTTTGAAAACTTTGAAAGAAGTAAAGGTGGGCGAAAGCGCCGTTGTGGTAAAGCTCCACGGAGAAGGCGCGACGAAACGGCGCATTATGGATATGGGACTGACCAGGGGGGCGCAGGTGTATGTGCGCAAGGTAGCGCCGCTGGGCGACCCTGTGGAAATCACGGTAAGGGGATACGAGCTTTCCATTCGCAAGGCGGACGCGGAGCTGATAGAGGTAGAATAAAAAGCGCCTCCCTGTTTTGAAAGGAGAACAGTTATATGCAAATCAAAATTGCCCTGGCCGGTAACCCAAACTGCGGCAAAACAACGCTGTTCAACGCGTTGACCGGCTCAAACCAGTTTGTGGGAAACTGGCCCGGGGTCACAGTAGAGAAAAAGGAAGGCAAGCTCAAAAAGCGCAGCGACGTTATTGTAACGGACCTTCCCGGTATCTATTCTCTTTCGCCGTATACGCTGGAAGAGGTAGTTGCAAGAAATTATCTGACAGGCGAGCGGCCCGATGTGATCCTCAATATCATTGACGGTACCAATCTGGAGCGCAACCTGTATTTGACCACTCAGCTGACGGAGCTGGGGATACCCGTGGTGGTCGCCGTCAACATGATGGATATTGTGAAAAAAAACGGGGATAAAATCAATACGGCGGAGCTTTCCAGACAGCTTGGGTGTAAAGTAGTGGAAATATCCGCGTTAAAAGGCACAGGCATTGCCGAGGCGGCACAGGCGGCCATAGAGGCGGCGGACACCAAAACCGCGCCCCAGCATTGCTTTTGCGGCGTAGTAGAGCATGCGCTGGCACACATTGAGGAAGCCGCCGCGCGCCATATGCCCGCAGAGCAGCAGCGCTGGTACGCCATTAAAATTTTTGAGCGCGACGAAAAGGTGCTGGAGCAGCTGAAGCTGGATCCGACTGTTTTGGCGCGGATCGAAAAAGAGATCAAAGCTGCCGAAGAAGAGTTGGACGATGACGCCGAGAGCATTATTACCAATGAGAGATACGTATATATTGCCTCTGTGATACAGACCTGCTATAAAAAGCACAGAACGGGGCTGACGGTCTCGGATAAAATAGATAAGGTGGTCACCAACCGCTGGCTGGCCCTGCCCATATTTGTGCTGGTGATGTTTGTGGTTTATTTTGTGTCGGTCACCACCGTAGGCACATGGGCTACCGACTGGGCAAACGACGGGGTGTTCGGCGACGGCTGGCATTTGCTTGGTATTGGAGACAGCGCCTACGCCGCGGCCGCCGGGGAATTTGACCAGGCGGCGCAGGTGGTCAACGGCTTTATTGAGTATGCCGGAGAGCAGGGCGTGGATACAGGCGCCGTTACCGCCGCTTTGGACACTGCCGCCGAAGGCTTTGACCCAGCTGCTGCCGAAACGGAGCTGGCGGCGTTTGCCGCGGGCTTTTCTCCGGGCGATGAAATTACATATATGGTGACAGATGAGGAAACGCTGGCGCAGGAAGCGGTGACCGCGACCGGCGCGGATTTGGCGGCCGCCCTGCGCGTATACGGGCAATACCAGTATACTGCGCCGGAGCCTGCTGATTATGGGGTTTGGGTGCCCGGTATTCCCGTGCTGGTAGAAAACGGCCTGAATGCCGTCCATTGCGCCGACTGGCTGCAGGGGCTGATTCTCAACGGTATGATTGCCGGCCTGGGTGCGGTGCTGGGCTTTGTGCCCCAACTTTTGGTGCTGTTTATTTTCCTGGCGTTTTTAGAGGCCTGCGGCTATATGTCGCGCATTGCGTTTGTTATGGACCGTATTTTCCGTAAATTCGGGCTGTCCGGCAAGTCGTTCATTCCTATTTTGATTGGCACCGGCTGCGGCGTGCCGGGCATTATGGCCTCCCGCACCATTGAAAATGAGCGGGACCGGCGCATGACGATCATTACTACGACTTTTATTCCGTGCGGCGCAAAGCTGCCGTTTATTGCCATGATTGCAGGCGCGCTGTTCGGCGGCGCCTGGTGGGTAGCGCCCAGCGCGTATTTTATTGGGATTGCCGCCATTGTGGTTTCGGGCATTATGCTGAAAAAAACCAGGCCGTTTGCGGGAGAGCCTGCGCCGTTTGTGATGGAGCTGCCCGCGTACCACCTGCCTACTGTGGGCAATGTGCTGCGCAGTATGTGGGAGCGGGGCTGGTCCTTTATCAAAAAAGCGGGCACGGTGATTTTGCTGTCCACCATTTTGATTTGGTTTGTAACGTACTTCGGTGTGGTTGACGGCTCGTTCACCATGCTTTCGGAGGAGCAGATAGACAACAGCATTCTTGCCATGATAGGCAACGGCATTTCCTGGCTGTTTGCGCCCTTGGGCTGGGGCAACTGGCAGGCGGCGGTCGCTTCGTTTACCGGCCTTGTGGCAAAAGAAAATATTGTGGGCACCTTGGGCGTTCTTTACGGCGGCTCCGGCGCGGTTTACGCAAATATCGCGGCGTCCTTTACCGCTGTCAGCGGCTTTAGCTTTATGGTGTTCAATTTGCTGTGTGCGCCCTGCTTTGCCGCTATGGGCGCTATCAGAAGAGAGATGCACAGCGTAAAATGGACGGCCTTTGCCATTGCGTATCAATGCGTATTTGCCTATGCCGTTGCGTTTGTGATTTTCCAGCTTGGCAGCCTGTTTACAGGCGGCGGAAATATCGTTGGCGCTGTTATAGCATTTTTGATTGTTGCCCTGATACTGTTTTTGCTGTTCCGTCCTTACAGAAACGGCAGCGGCATGAAAAAGAAAGCAAAGGCGTAAGCCGTTAAGGAGGGATTGCCATGGCGGATTTTTTTGCTGTCCACTGGGGCACGCTGCTGACGGGCGCGCTTGTGTTGGCCGTAGTGACGCTTGTGGTATTAAAAATGGCAAAGGATAGAAAAAAGGGCAAAAAGTCCTGCGGCTGTGACTGCGGAAGCTGTTCCGCCGCGGCAGGCTGCCACAGCGCGGCGGCTCGTGCACCAAAAGACGGGAGTGCGCGGAACCAGCCCTGATGCTTTATTTGCCCTAACCATTTTATTTGGTAACAAAAAAATTCATAAAATTCACATGACTGGATAAAAGCTGATACAGGAGTACCATACGCTTGTATTGGCTTTTTGCTGTGGTATGCATTGGGGCATTGGTTTGTTTTCTGTGCTGTAAGCAATATGCGAAAGGCTGTAAACAGAAACGCAGGGAAGCCGTATGCAGGGAAAAGCTGATGACAGAAAAATGTATGCGGCGCAAATATAAAAAGATACAGGGAACAGCAGGGGCTGTCCTTGCAGCAATGCTGTGCAGAGATGAAAAAGCAGGGTATTGCTGTTAAAGGAAACGGAGTGCAGCGGCATAGAACCGGGACAGATGAAGGTGCTGTCTGTTACAGTGAAGCTGTTGTTTTGGGATAGCTCCCTGTTAAAAAAGACGAACCCAACCCGGCGGTGGTTCGTCTTTTTTGCGTTATTTATTGAAAGCCCTGGCTGCCCAGTACGGAAAACAGGCGCTTGATCTGCCCCTTTAAGCCTTTATGCTCCGGCAGGTTTAATGCAGGGTCGCGGGCAAGTATGCGGCCGGCGGCTGTCTGTGCTTCCCTTAATACTTCCATGTCCTCTGCCATGTCAGCGATTTTCAGCTCCGGCAGGCCGTGCTGTTTTTCGCCGAAAAAGTCACCCGGACCGCGCAGGCGCAGGTCTTCGTCGGCAATGCGGAAGCCGTCCGAGGTACTGCACAGCACCTTTAGCCGGGCAACGGCTTCCGCGTTCTGCGCGTCGGAAACCAGGATGCAGGTAGATTTCCGGTCGCCGCGGCCGACCCGTCCCCGCAGCTGGTGCAGCTGGGAAAGACCGTAACGCTCCGCGTTTTCAATCAGTATGATCACTGCGTTGGGCACGTCTACGCCCACCTCCACCACAGTGGTGGAAACAAGAATGTCGATGTCCCCCGCGGCAAAAGCAGCCATAACGGCGTCTTTTTCCTTTGCTTTCATTTTGCCGTGGAGGGTGCCTATGACCCTGTCGGGAAAGGTGTTTTTTTGCAGCGCTTGCGCGTACTGCTCCACTGCCGCCATATCGCCGGCGGATTCCTCTATGAGCGGGCAGATGATATATGCCTGCTGCCCCGCCTCTAAATGCTTGCGGATATATTCCAGCGCCCGCGGACGCTTGCGGCTGCTGATAGCGTATGTTTCTATGGTCTGGCGGCCGGGCGGAAGCTCGTCCAGCACGGAAATGTCCAAATCGCCGTAAATAATAAGCCCCAGGGTGCGGGGAATGGGTGTGGCGGACATAACCAGCGTATGCGGAAGAGCGCCCTTTTCCGCCAGCAGGCTTCTTTGTACAACGCCAAAACGGTGCTGTTCGTCCGTGATGACCAGCCCCAGCTTTTGGAACTCCACAGCTTCGCTGATGAGGGCATGGGTACCGATGACCATT
>CALWUX010000053.1 GCA_944384795.1 uncultured Clostridia bacterium
GTGAATAGCCTGCGCCGGCTTCATGGCTCCGTTTTCCGTACAGTCCAGCACATACCAGCCGGATTTTTCGGCGCTGTACAGCGCCGCTTTGCGGCATTGGCACAAAAATTCCGTATTCTGCTCGTGAATATCCTTTTTACTCTCGTCCCCGCTGTAACGGGCGCTTAACAGCGTTTGAGAAATTTCCGGCGGCACGTCCAGGTAAAGCACCGTATCCGGTCTTGGCAGACCTAACTTGCCATACTCGTAATCTTCCACCCACCGGATAAACGCGTCCCACTCGCCCCGGGGCAGCTTGGGCAGCTGGTAAATCAGGTTGGAAGTAGTATAGCGGTCTGCTGCCAAAAATACACCTTTTTCGTAATCCTCTTTCCAGAACCGCTGGAAACCGGCGTAACGGTCCACCGCGTAAAAGGAGGCCGCCGCGTAAGCGTTCACGCTGTCCGGCTCTGTGCCGAACGCCCCGTTCAAATACAACCTGACCAGCGCGGAGGAATCGTCTTCATAGTTGGGAAAAGTCAGCTTGCGGAAACAGATATGCTTCTCCTCCAGCGTCCGGCACAGCATTTGCGTCTGCGTGGCTTTGCCGCTGCCGTCCAGACCTTCGATTACAATAAAAGGATATTTCATGTGGTTTCCTCGCTTAATTTGCGGAAAAACGCCCGTACCTCCTGAATCTCTCCGCAGGTCATTTTTCCCTCGGAACAGGCGCCTCTGACGCAATTGGGACCTGCTTTGGCAAACAGGCGCGGCGCCGCTTTTTTTACAAGACGCAGCATTTGTATCGCTACATCCTGGATTTCCCATTGTGCCCGCCGGCAGCAGCGCAGTTCAAAAAAATTCATCAGTGAGCGCGCGTTAAAGGTGACCACCATTTTGGTAGCGCAGGCGTTGGGCAGTATAAAGCGGGCGTCCTCTATGGCCTGCTTTTGCGCCATGCGCGCCGCTGTTTTTTCGTCTTTGCCTTTTGCAAGGAAGGCTTTTTTATGCTTTTCCGTTAAAATCTCCGTCAGCCTTTCGTAATGGCGCCGGTCCTCCTCCATCGCTTTTAAAAATTCTTCCTTTGCCTCCGGAATGGCCGCGATTTCCGGCGGCAGCACATATGCAAAGTCATGTTCGGCAACGTACCGCTGGCTCTGCACGCTGAAAGAAGCAATGCGGTGGCGGGTGATTTGCGCCAGCAGTGCACGGGAAACGCCCTCGATGCCAAAAGTGAAAACCGCGTGCTCAATGGGGCTTTCATGGCCGATTTCCGAAAGCATATCCACAAAGGAAGCCGTTTTTTCCTCCGTCAAGCCCTCTTTAATTGTATCTATGGAAGCAGGTGAATAGCACAGCTTGGCAGCCGCGGCAATATTCCGCTCCGGCTCCGGCGTATGGGCCAATAAGGTTACATATGCCATGGTCAACCCCCTTTTTACGAAAATAACTACGTTTGGACAATTACGGTTATTATAACACAAAAAATAATTGATTGCAATTTTTAGTTCTTTCTCTCGCTGCGGTACACAGCACAGCAACCGCCCGTTTCCATAAATTTTCGACGATTTTTACAGCAAGGCATTTTTTGCGCACGGGCGGAGAATGCGGCAATAAAAAACACGCTCCGCTGTGGGAACGTGTTTTTGCTGTTTATTCGTCGTCCGGCACCAAAAGGCCCCTTTTATACGCGGTCAGCAGCAGGGACAAATCATAGATGGTATTGCTGATACCCTCGCCGACATCTGTGTCCAGAATCAGCACGCGCGTGCCGTTGGTCTCAAAAAATTCAGAGCTGGACTCAATGTCCACGTGCTGTTCAATGGCTTCTTTAATGCCGCAAAACGGCGTATGAGAAACAATGCGCATACCGCGGGAATTGTAAATGAGCGTATAGCCGGCAATACCTGTGGTTTTCTGGTAAGCCTTGCAAAAGCCGCCGTCAATTACAATCAGCTTGCCGTTGGCCTTGATGGGGCTTTCCCCTTTCATGGCTTTTACAGGCACATGACCGTTGATAATATGGGAAAAGCCCTGGGCCAGGTGGAACTCCCGCAGGATACGGGTGCAGGTCTCTTCGGATTCCCAAAAGGTATAGTACGGGTCTTTTTCCTCCGTCCAGCTGGCTTTGTCCTCAATAAACATACGTTCAAAGGTGGTCATTCTGGCTTTGCCGAACAGCGGTGAGGTTTTGCCGCACCACAAATACCACATAAAATCCCCGTATTTCTGTTTTTCATGCTCTTTGGCAGTAAAATACGCTTTTCTCGCAATTTGGTCGGACAAATCCAGCAGTGCTTTGCCTTTATATGCTTTGCCCTCAAATTCAAACGCGGCAAAGTCCCCCTGCTTTGTCATGGGGACGCATGCATGGTACAGCAAGTTCTGATTAAAGCATTTATAGATGCTGCCGCAGGCGTATAAAAATTTCATATGGCGGTGCAAACGGTCGCTTTCCTTAAACGCATTGACAAGACCGTCCAGCACGTTTTGCTCTTCCTCTGTCAGCTTGTACGGGTCTTTGGGGTCAATGGTGGGGAAATCCACCGTCTTGAGCGGGTAAGTGTTCCCGCTGATGGTAATGCATTTATTTTCATAGTCGATTTTATGCAGCAGCAGCCGTTCTTCCATTTCGTATTCCGGGTGGTTGGCAATGACCTGCGCCTCTGTTTTGAACAGGATCACCGCAATGGCCCTGTGCATGGCCTCATGGGTGGTCTCGCAGTTTTGATAGGTCTGCGCCGCAAACAGGGTCAGCGGACGCAGGCTGATGCCATAGCCTCCCTCCAGGGTGTCCAGGCGTTTGTGGGAAACGCTGGTTTTGACCACCGTGGCCACACAGGCAGGGTGTCCTGTGGAAGCACCCATCCATAAAATATCATGGTTGCCCCATTGAATGTCTACCGCGTGGTGTTCCATCAGCATATCCATAATGCTGTCGGCACGGGGGCCGCGGTCAAAAATATCGCCTACAATATGCAGCTGGTCCACGGCAAGACGCTTGATAAGCGTTGCCAGCGCAATAATGAATTCATCGGCATTGTGAATGCTGATGATGGTATCCATAATGTTGCTGTGATACGCTTCCTGATTGATGTCCCCCTCCACAGAGTGGAGCAGCTCGTCTATGATATAACTGAATTCCTTGGGAAGCGCCTTGCGCACCTTGGAACGGGTGTATTTGGAGGCCACCAGCTTGCAAATGTCGATCAGCTGGTTCAGCGTGCGCTTGTACCATTTTTCCAAATCGCCCACGGTTTCGTGTACGATCTCAAGGCGTTCCTCGGGATAGTAGATCAGCGTGCAAAGCTCTGCACGCTCCTGCACGCTCAACCGTTTTCCGAAAATAATGTCCACCTTTTCATGGATAACGCCCGAGCAGTTATTCAGTATGTGATAAAACGCTTCATATTCGCCGTGCAGGTCGCTCATAAAATGCTCCGTGCCCTTGGGCAGGTTCAAAATGGCTTTTAAATTGATGATTTCGGTACAGACGGACTGTACGGTCGGATACTTCTCTGAAAGAAGCTCTAAATATTTTAATTCCTGTGCTGTAAATTGATATTCTTCCAGCTCCATTTTGTCACATCCTTTATCTGTCGCAATCTATGCGCCGGTCACACCGGCGCTGCCCCGCTGTCCGCTAACAGCAGACCTACCGGACAATGGTCGCTGCCCATAACGTCCGCGTAAATCAGGCTGTCCTTTAAATACGGACGCATTCTCTCGGACAACACAAAATAATCAATACGCCAGCCCGCGTTATTGGCTCTGGCGTTAAACATATAAGACCACCACGTGTACGCCCCCGTAGTATTCGGATACAGCGTGCGGAAGGAATCGATGAACCCGGCCTGCAGCAGTTGGGTGAATTTTTCCCGTTCCTGCGGGGAAAAGCCCGCGTTGCCCACATTGGTTTTTGGGTTTTTCAAATCGATCTCCTGATGAGCCACGTTCAAATCGCCGCACAAAATCACCGGCTTTTGCCTGTCCAGCGTTTGCAGATACGCTCTGAACGCATCCTCCCACGCCATGCGGTAATCCAGCCTTGCAAGGCCTCTTTGGGCATTGGGTGTATAAACATTTACCAGGTAAAACCGGTCGTATTCCAGCGTAATGGCACGGCCCTCACCATGGTGCGCCGGGTCGCCGATGTCGTACGCGACAGAAAGGGGCTCCTGCCGTGAAAACACAGCCGTTCCGGAGTAGCCCTTTTTCTCCGCGCTGTTCCAAAACTGGTAGTAGCCGGGGAGTTCTATTTCCGCCTGTCCCTGCTGCATTTTTGTTTCCTGAACACAAAATATATCTGCCTGCTCCTGCTTGAAAAAATCGGCAAAGCCTTTTGTCAGGCAGGCGCGTAATCCATTTACATTCCACGAAATCAATTTCATAAAAAGCCTATCCCCTCCCATCGGTTGATACGGGCTTATTATACCATAAGAGGATTTTCCATGCAAATTTGCCGCGGTATCGCCGTCCCTGCCGTATCAGGGCGGCAAAATGCGGCTGCTGCCCGTTTGCGCCCCGCTGCTCTTTTGGCTGTTTTGTTAACAGAGCGCGCCAAACAGCCAAAACATGACTTGAATAAAACGGCGTTTCGTATTATAATGACTGTAATTGTCTGAAAAACATGATCGGAGGAATGGATTTTATGAGCAATCCCATTGTTACGTTTGAAACCAGCCAAGGCACCATTAAGGCGGAGCTGTTTCCGGAGGTCGCTCCTAACACAGTAAACAATTTCATCTCCCTTGTCAAGCAGGGCTTTTACGACGGCCTGATCTTCCACAGGGTCATTCCCGGCTTTATGATACAGGGCGGCGACCCGCAGGGCACCGGCATGGGCGGCCCGGGCTATTCTATTAAAGGCGAGTTTATTATGAACAATTTTCATAACGAGCTGCTGCACAAGCGCGGCGTGCTCTCTATGGCACGGGCGCAAAACCCCAACAGCGCAGGCTCCCAATTTTTCATTATGGTAGACGACGCGCCCCATCTGAATGCCCAGTACGCTTCTTTCGGGCAGGTAATAGAGGGCATGGACGCCGTGGATAAAATCGTGGCGGCACAGCGAGACCACAGCGATCGCCCGCTGGAAAACCAGGTCATGGAAAAAGTGACCGTAGAGACCTTCGGCACAGAATATCCGGAGCCGGAAAAAATAAAAAGCCCGTTTTAAGCAACCGGCAAAGCAAAACACGGAAAGAAGCGCGGCGCGCTTCTTTTTTATTTTAATACAGAAAGCAGGTGCGTCATGGCCACATTAAAAAAATTTCTCCACTATTACAAGCCCCATAAAGCCATGCTGATTTTTGATTTGATATGCGCTACGGTAGTTTCCTTGATCGACATATCATTCCCCCAGATACTCAACCTGCTCAACAAGAGCCTGTTCACCATGGAGCCTGCCGTGATCCTGCACGCCATTGGCTTTGTGGCTGCCGGCCT
Source organism: uncultured Clostridia bacterium (assembly GCA_944384795.1). Classification (GTDB taxonomy): domain Bacteria; phylum Bacillota; class Clostridia; order Oscillospirales; family Acutalibacteraceae; genus UMGS1071. Next base: position 5,428 of record CALWUX010000053.1, read on the forward strand.
GACAGTCATGTACCTGCTCAAGCTGTTCTGCGACTATTTTATTGCCACCTGGGGACACATTATGGGCTCCCGTATGGAGAGCGCCATGCGCAGCGATTTATTTGACAAAATGCAGCGCCTGCCCTTTTCCTATTATGACAAAAATAATACGGGAGAAATGATGTCCAAAATGGTATCGGATCTGTTTGAGATCTCCGAAGTAGCCCACCATGGGCCGGAAAATTTATTTTTGGCGTTTTTAAAGCTCATCGGCTCCTTTATTTTGCTGATGATGGTACACGTGCCCCTGACGCTGATTTTATTTGCCGTAGTCATTGTAATGTGCGTATTCAGCGTATTCCAGAACCGGCGCATGAAGCAGGCCTTTGCAGACAATAACAAAAAGGTCGGCCGCATCAACGCCCAGCTTCAGGATTCCCTTGCAGGCATACGCGTTGTAAAATCCTTTGCCAACGAGCACGTGGAAAAGGAAAAATTCCAAAAAACCAACGTCTCGTTCCTGTCCTCCAAAAAGCATTCCTACCACGCGTACGGCAGGTTCCAGTCCGGCAATTTATATTTTCAGGGTATTTTATTTACCGTGATTTTAGTTTTCGGCGGTATTTTCATTGCCCAAGGCACGCTGGCCGCGCCGGATCTGGCGCTGTATGCCCTGTATATCAATATTTTCATCAATCCCATTACCATACTGGTCAACTTTATGGAGGTGTTCCAGAAAGGCATGGCCGGCTTTTCCCGTTTTCTGGAGGTCATGGAAACGCCTGTGGAAATTGAAGATAAACCGAATGCCCCCGATTTGACCGATGTAAAAGGGGAAATTTCGTACCGTCATGTATTTTTTTCCTACGACGGCGTACACAATGTGCTCAACGACATTGACTTTACCATTCCCGCCGGTAAAACCTTTGCCCTTGTGGGACCCTCCGGCGGCGGAAAATCTACCATTTGCGCCCTTCTGCCCCGCTTTTATGACGTGGACAGCGGCAGCATTACCGTGGACGGCACAGATATCCGGGAGGTCACGCAGGCCTCGCTCCGCAGGGCCGTCGGCGTGGTCCAGCAGGATATTTATATGTTCTGGGGCACCATACGCGAAAATATTGCCTACGGAAAGCCGGGCGCTGCGGAGGAAGAAATTATACAGGCGGCAAAGCTGGCCAACATCCACGATTTTATTATGGGCCTGGAGCATGGTTATGATACCATGGTGGGAGAGCGCGGCACGCGGCTCTCCGGCGGACAGAAACAGCGCATTGCCATTGCCCGCGTATTTTTAAAGGACCCAAAAATCCTGATTCTGGACGAAGCCACCTCCGCCCTGGACAACGAAAGCGAACGCTGTATCCAGGCTGCGCTGGCAAGGCTTTCCAAAAACAGGACGACCATTGTCATTGCCCACCGCCTGAGCACCATACGCCACGCAGACGAGATCCTTGTGCTTTATGAGCACGGTATCCGGGAACGGGGCACCCATGAGGAACTGCTGAAAAAAGACGGCCTTTACGCAAAATATTACCGTATGCAGTTTGAAGGGCTGGACATTAAAAACGACATACAATACAATACGACTATGGAGGGAACCGTCACATGATTACAAAATCCCATATCATCGCACGTTATGCAGAAACAGACCAGATGGGCGTGATACACCATTCCGTTTACCCGGTGTGGTATGAGCTGGCACGCACGGAATTTATTAAACAAGCAGGTATTTCCTACGGTAAAATGGAGGAAATGGGTATTTTACTGCCCTTGTCAGAGCTGACCTGCAAATATCACCAGGCCACGTTGTACGAAGATGAAATCACCATTGAGACCCGCATTTTGTCTCTGACGCCGTCCCGCATACAGTTTGGCTACACCGTATATAAAAGCGGTGTGGAAAAGCCCGTAAACACAGGCTCTTCCCTGCATGGCTGGACGGACAGGGACTTAAAGCCCTTTAACATGAAAAAACGCTATCCCGCCCTTTACGAAGCCATTGCAAACACTGTGGAATAAAAAGTATATATCCGTAAAAAACGAAACGGTAAGCAATGCTTACCGTTTTTCCGTGGCGGAGAGGATGCGACTCGAACGCACAATGCCTTGCGGCACACCACATTTCCAATGTGGCTCCTTACCATTAGAATACCTCTCCGTATCCTGTTTTGATATGCTCTTTGCAGAACACTTTTGATAGTATACACTATGTTTGTTGAAAATGCAAGGTTTATTTATAATTTTTTTGCAAATCGCCGTGATTTTCACGTTGACATACTTGCGGCAAAATCCGCAGTGGTATAATATTATATGGAAACGATATGAAGCAATATCAAATTGCAAAAAGAACAGGAGGAGCCTGAATTGAACAGTACGACCATCGCGCAGCTTTACCGCTCCCCGCACAGCTTTGAGAATACCGATGTGACCGTATGCGGCTGGGTGCGCAGCCTGCGGGATTCCAAAGCCTTTGCCTTTATCGACCTGCACGACGGCAGCTGCTTTAAAAGCCTGCAAATCGTAATGGAAGAAGCGGCGCTTGCCAATTATAAGGAAATCGTCCGCCAAAACGTAGGCGCCGCCCTTTGCGTGACCGGCACGCTTGTACTGACCCCAAACGCAAAACAGCCTTTTGAGCTGCGCGCGGGGCAAATTCGTGTGGAGGGCGCTTCCCTGCCGGAATACCCCCTGCAAAAAAAGCGGCACTCACCGGAATATCTGCGTACCATTGCCCATCTGCGTCCACGTACCAATCTTTACAACGCCGCATTCCGCGTCCGTTCTGCCACAGCTTTTGCCGTTCACCGTTTTTTTCAGGAACGGGGCTTTATTTACGCCCATACGCCCATCATCACCGCCAGCGACTGCGAGGGCGCCGGCGAAATGTTCCGCGTAACCACCCTGGACCCGGAACAGCCGCCTAAAACGGAACAGGGCGCAGTGGATTATTCCAGGGATTTTTTCCAAAAGCCCACCTCGCTGACCGTATCGGGCCAGTTAGAGGGCGAATGCATGGCCATGGCCTTTGGCAATATTTACACCTTTGGCCCCACCTTCCGCGCGGAGCATTCCAATACTCAGCGCCACGCCGCTGAGTTCTGGATGATAGAGCCGGAAATGGCCTTTGCGGATTTGACCGACGATATGCAGCTGGCACAGGATCTGATCAAATATATTCTTTCCTATGTCATGGAAGTATGCCGCGACGACCTTGCGTTTTTCAACTCCTTTGTGGACAAAGGACTGCTGGAACGCCTGGAGCACGTGAAAGCGTCGGAGTTTGCGCGCGTTACGTATACGGACGCCGTGGCGCGGCTGCAAAGCTGCGGCGCGGAATTTGAATATCCCGTTGCCTGGGGCATGGATTTGCAAACGGAGCACGAACGGTATTTAACGGAACAGATTTTTAAACAGCCTGTGTTCGTAACGGATTACCCCAAGGAAATCAAAGCCTTTTATATGCGTCTGAACGACGATAACAGGACCGTTGCAGCCATGGACCTGCTGGTACCGGGTATCGGCGAAATCATAGGCGGCAGCCAGCGCGAGGAACGTCTGGAAATACTGCAGGAGCGTATGAAACAGGCAGGCCTGCCGGAAGAAGAATACTGGTGGTACCTGGACCTGCGCCGCTTTGGCGGAACAAAGCATGCAGGCTTTGGGCTGGGCTTTGAACGCTTGGTCATGTATCTTACCGGTATTTCCAATATCCGCGACGTACTGCCCTTTCCCAGAACCACGGGCAACGCCGAATTTTAACCTGAACACAGAAAAGAGAAATGTATGGAAGCACAGCTATTACAATTACAAGCATATTTATCCCGCTACGCGGCCAACGGTATTTGCGTTGCTTTTTCCGGCGGTGTAGACAGCAGCCTTGTTTTAAAAGCCGCCGCGCAGACCGGCGCTGACACGGCTGCCGTATATTTTCGTACTGCACTGCACCCTGCCGGCGACCAAAACACGGCGCAGCGCATTGCCCGGGAAATCGGCGTCCCTTTCCATGTGATTGCCCTGAATGAATTTGCAAATCCCGCAATCATGGAAAACCCGCCGGACCGTTGCTACCACTGCAAGCATATGCTTTTTTCCATGTTAAAAGCATGGGCGGAACAACATGGCTACGGCGTTTGCATGGACGGCACCAACGCCGACGACTTGCAGCAGTACCGTCCCGGCATCGGCGCACTGAAAGAATTGCATATCGTCAGCCCCCTGGCCGAATGCGCATTTACAAAACAGCAGGTGCGTATGCTGGCGGCCCGGCTGGGGCTGTCTTCTGCAAACACCCCATCCTCCCCCTGTCTTGCCACAAGGCTTCCCTACCATACGCCCGTTACAAAAGAAAAATTAGCAAAAATCGAAAAAGCGGAACTGCTGCTGCGGCAAAACGGGTTCCCGGTCAACCGGGTACGCCTGCATGGCGCCATTGCGCGTATTGAACTGCCGCCGGAACAGTTTCTGCTTTTTCACCGGCAAAACGGGCTTATCCCCGCTTTAAAAAAAATAGGCTTTGATTATATTACACTGGACATGGAGGGTTTTCGTTCCGGCAGTATGGACGAGCCCCTCCAAAAGCAAGGAGAGAAATCATGCTGATACAAGAATTGCTGGAAGCAGTGCAGAACCATACCCTTTCCGTGGAACAGGCCATGGAACAGCTCAGGGACCTGCCCTACCACAATATGGAATATGCAAAATTGGATTACCACAGGCAGCTGCGCACAGGCTTTCCGGAAGTGATTTTCGGCCAGGGAAAGACCGCCGCCCAGTTTCGGGAAATTTTCAAATCCCTGTATGCGCGCAACCGGCTGGTGCTGGCAACGCGGGTATCTCAGAAACAGGCGGAGGCGGCGCTGGCGCTTGTGCCCTGTGCACAGTATGACCAAACGGCCCGCCTGCTGTATGCCTGCGAAACAAAACCGGAGCAAAAGGGACTTATTACCGTTTGTACAGGCGGCACCGCCGATATTCCCGTAGCAGAGGAAGCCGCCGTGACCGCCGAGCTGTGCGGAGCCAGGGTCGCGCGTGTGTATGACATCGGCATTGCGGGTATCCACCGTCTGCTGAACGCACTGCCGGAAATCCGCAAATCCAACGCGGTCGTCGCCGTTGCGGGTATGGAAGGGGCGCTGGCGTCCGTTTTGGCAGGGCAAATAGACAAGCCTGTCATCGCTGTGCCTACCAGCATCGGCTACGGTGCGCATTTGCAGGGGATTTCCGCTTTGCTGACCATGCTCAATTCCTGCGCCGCTGGCATGGCCGCGGTAAACATTGACAACGGCTTCGGCGGCGGTTATATCGCCGCCCAAATCAACCGCATGATCATCAATGCGGCACAAAACGGCCAGTTACACGATACATGAATAAAAATGCTTTCCCGCCTGCTGGAGAAAGCATTTTTTATCCTGCAACAGCTTGAAAGAAGGAATTTTTATGAACACATTATATTTGGAATGCTATTCCGGAATCAGCGGGGATATGGTCGCAGGCGCCCTAATCGATTTGGGTGTGGACAAAGACTTTCTGCACAGCCAGCTGCAAACCATACCCCTGGCGCCATTTGAAATGGAAACACAAAAAGTGGATAAGCAGGGCATTGCCGCGGTTTCATTCCAAATCCGCACAAGCCGGCCGGCTGCCGAATATGTACACGAACACAGCCATGGGCATTCCCACGAACACCAGCATACGCACACGGGCCGCCGCCTGGGCGATATAGAAAAAATCATCGACGCTTCCAAAATTTCGGACAAGGCAAAGAAAACCGCCAAAAAAATCTTCTCTTCCCTGGCAAAGGGAGAAGGCTTTGTCCACCAGCTGCCGCCGGAGCAGGTCCGTTTTCAGGAGGTAGGCGGCGACGATTCCATTTTGGATGTGGCGGCGGTGGCGGTTTGTCTCGACTTTTTGCAGATCGACCGTGTGATTTGTTCCACATTATATGAAGGCAGCGGATTTACAAAATGCCATCACGGGCTGACCCCTGTTCCCGCCCCCTGTACCCTGCATTTGGTACAGAGCGCTTCCATACCCGTAAAAATCACGGAAAACAAGGGAGAAATGATCACCCCTACCGGGGCGGCCATTGCGGCGGCGTTGACGGATTCTTTTGTTCTGCCGTCCGATTTCACCATTGACAAAACAGGTATCGGCGCAGGCAAAAAAAAATTTGCCCACCCGAATATCCTGCGTGCCATGATAATTTCAACAACCACAGGCGGCAGGGAAGATGAAATTTGTATTTTAAAAACCGCCGTTGACGACAGCACCCCGGAGCAGCTGGCCTACTGCCATGCCCGTTTAATGGAAAAAGGCGCTGCCGACGCATATTTTACACCTGTTTATATGAAAAAGAACCGCCCTGCTTACGAATTGACCATACTGTGCAAGCCGGAGCTGGAACAGACCATAACGGAAACCGTTTTTCAGGAAACCACCGCCATCGGCCTGCGCAAAGCCTTTGCAAAGCGCAATATCATGGCTAGAGAAATAACACCCGTACAAATTGACGGCCGCACCGTTGACTGCAAGGTATGCACCTATGGCCGCATCAAAAAATATTATGTAGAATACGAAAGCGCAGCCAAAGCCGCCCGCATGGCGGGAGAATCTCTGGAAGAAACATACAGAAAAGTTTACGCAAAGATTCACCAATTGAGCAAAATGCAGGATTATTAAATTTAACTTGCATTTTTAGCGGAATGCGTGTAAAATAAGTAAGGTTTTAATGTTTTTATGCAATTTGGGTCAAAGGAGATACGCAAATGAACACAGAAACTTATGAGTCTATGCCAAAAACAGCGCTGGAACAGGAAAAAGCCGCGTTACAGGCAAAATACAACGCATATAAAGCGCAGGGATTAAATTTGAATATGTCCAGAGGCAAACCGGGCCCGGAACAGCTGGAACTTTCCATGCCGATGATGGACATTTTAAATTCCAAATCCGATTACAATGCGCAGGAGGGCGACGACTGCCGCAATTACGGCGTGGTGGACGGTTTGCCGGAAATGCGGCAGTTTTTCGGCCAATTGCTGGGTGTAGACGCAGAAGACGTGATCGTAGGCGGAAACTCCAGCCTGAATATGATGTTCGATGCGGTCAGCTCCGGTATGTACAGCGGCTTTAACGGCTGCAAGCCATGGGCCCAGCAGGGAACCGTAAAGTTTATTTGTCCCTGCCCCGGCTATGACCGCCACTTTGGCGTTACGGAATTTTTCGGCATTGAAATGGTCGTTGTTCCCATGACCGAGCACGGTCCGTGCATGGACGCAGTGGAACAGCTGGTAAACACAGACCCTGCTGTAAAGGGCATCTGGTGCGTACCCAAATATTCCAATCCTCAGGGAATCACGTATTCCGATGAAACGGTACGCCGCTTTGCCGCGCTAAAGCCGGCCGCAAAAGATTTTAAAATCTTTTGGGATAACGCTTACTGCGTACATAATATTACGGACACGCCCGACACCCTGCTGAACCTGATGGAGGAATGCAAAAAGTGCGGCAGCGAGGATTTGCCCATTCTGTTTACATCTACCTCAAAAATCACGTTTCCCGGCGCGGGCGTCGCCGCCATGGCCGGCAGCAAAAATACCCTTGCCAATATCCGCAAACGCCTGTTCTTCCAAACCATCGGGCCCGATAAAATCAACCAATTGCGCCATCTGCGCTTTTTAAAAGACCTGGACGGCGTGGACGCGCTGATGCAGCGGCACAAGGAGCTGCTGCAGCCTAAATTCAACATTGTGCTGGATACCCTGCAGCAGCAGCTGGCTCCTGTGGGTGTTGCCACCTGGAGCAACCCGCACGGCGGGTATTTTATCAGCGTCAATGTAATGGAAGGCTGCGCAAAGCACGTGGTAGAACTTTGCAGAGACGCCGGCGTGACCCTCACAGACGCAGGCGCTACCTATCCTTATGGCAAAGACCCTAAAGACGCCAATATCCGCATTGCACCCTCCTATCCTTCTGTACAGGAATTGCAGGAAGCCATGAACGTATTCTGCGTTGCGGTAAAATTAGCGGCTTTGGAGCGGCTGTCTGCCTCCAATATATAAATATACGGCAAAAACAGAGCGGTTTATGCTCTGTTTTTTTATTTCTGTACGCCCTTTTCTACCCTTATCGTACAGTACCGCTCCGCCTTGGGAAGATTGTTAAAATGATGTTAAAAAACAGGCTGTTGCGTTAAATTTTTATGAAATATGTTGATAGAAAAAAACGGCTTTGCTATAATAAAATGAAAGAATCCATAAAAGGCGGTGCAGGCAACATGCCAAAAAACAAAGGCGGCAAAATCGCCGCAGTTATCGACATTGGCTCCAGCGATGTAAAAATGCAGATCTCTCAGGTACGCAGCAAAGCAATCCTGCCGCTGAACACCCTGGAGTACCCTTTGCGGCTGGGACACGAGGTGTTCAATTACGGCAAAATCAGTTTTGAATGCCTGCGTGAGCTGTCCCATATTCTGACCGGCTATGCCAATGTAATGAAAGAATACGGCGTGGAGCAGTATAAAGTCGTGGGCACCACCGCACTGCGGGAGGCACAGAACAAGGAGTTCATTTTGGACCAGCTGCTGGTGCAAAACAATATGACCGTGGAAATATACGACGACAACCAGGAAAAATCCCTGATTTATTCCGCCATTATCCGGGCTTTAAAGGACGTAGCCCTTTCCATGGACCGCCCCGGTGTAAAAGCACAGGAAAAAATGCCTGAAAATATGCTGCTGTCCTATATCGGCACCGGTTCCATCGGCATTTCCCTTTATAACGGAAAACATATTTTTTTCACCCAGAATATTTCCACCGGCTCTTTAAAGCTGCACGACGTATTAAGCGGCGTACAGGAATCCACAGACGATTTTGCCATTGTAGTGGACGAATACCTGGATTCCATTTTCAGCCGGATACAAATGCCCGTGTCTTACAGGCAGATAAACGGCCTGGTTCTGACAGGCAACGAAATGCAGCGCATTGCCAGGCTGTGCAACGCCGACCCTGTAAACGGAAATTATATTATCAAGGCAAAGACCCTGAGCAGTCTGTACCAGACCATTCGGCTGATGCCGCTGGAAAAAATAGCGCTGAAATTCCGCTTGACGGAGGAGGTGGCGGAAATGTTCTACTCCTCCCTTGCCATTTATGCCAAGCTGTTAAAGTTTACAGAGGCAGACTATGTCATTGCGCCCAAGGTGGACTTATGGGACACCCTGATCGAACAGATGCTGGTACACAAGCGTGCGCAGAGTGAAATAGAGGAAACCCGCGCCCATGCTTTGGCCTGCGCAAAAACAGTGGCGCAGCGCTACCGCTGCTGCGGCGCCAACGCCGATTTCCTGATGAATGCGGCGTGTACTGTTTTTGACAAAATCAAGCGTCTGCACGGCTTACAGCCGGAATATAAATTACTGCTGGAGATTGCCGCCATTTTGCATGACTGCGGTTATTTTGTCAATTCCAAGCACCACCTGAGCAGCAATGTGGACATTATGAAATACACCGATATTTACGGTCTGACCGAAAAATCCACGTTAATGGCCGCGTATATCTCTCGTTTTGCAGAAAACGAAACGCCCGATTACAACGATGCGGCGTTTGATTCCCTTAAGGGCGGTGAAAAAATCATCGCGCTGAAATTAGCCGCCATTTTCCGCCTGGCAAACGCTTTGGACAAATCGCAAAAACAAAAGCTGCAGGCGGTAAAAGTACGGCTGGAGGACGACCGGCTGATCGTCACCGCCAAAAGCGACAGCAATACCCGGCTGGAGCACTGGGCATTTGAAAAATGCTCCGCCTTTTTTAAAGAGGTTTTCGGCGTACAGCCGATTTTGACAGTAAAATCAAGTTTGATTTAAACAGGGAAAGGTCGTGCAGATACAATGAGCAACCAGACAAAATTGCCTTATATCAACCGTGAGCTGAGCTGGATGGACTTTAACAGCCGGGTTTTGGACGAGGCGCTGGAAAAGGAAAACCCCATTATTGAGCGCGTACGCTTTCTCGGTATCAGCGCTTCCAATCTGGACGAATTTTTTATGGTGCGCGTAGCGGGCGTAAAGGCGCAAATCATCTCCGGCTACCAAAACGCTGACGCTTCCGGCCTGACTCCCACCGCTTTATTTGCCCAATTACAGGAAAAAATCCATAAATTTGTGGAAAAACAGTATTCCTGCTGCCAGCGTTCCGTAATACCCGCGCTGAAAAAACAGGGCATTGTATTTTTGACCCCGGAGGAAATGGACAAAAAACAACAAAAATACATTTCCGACTATTTCAACAAGGTGCTGTTCCCTGTGCTGACACCGCTGGCCGTAGACGAAAGCCGCCCGTTTCCCCTGCTGGCCAATAAAAGCCTGAACATTGCGGTACGCTTAAAAGGCGAAGAGGACGAAGCCTGCTTTGCACTGGTACAGGTACCGTCCATTCTTGCCCGCTTTTTGGAGCTTCCCAGCGAAAAAGGCAGAGCCTTTGTACTGCTGGAAAATATCATTATCTACAAAATAGAGGAATTGTTCGAGCTGCACAGCATTGAAGCGTGTACGCCGTTCCGTTTGACCCGCAATTCAGACCTGAATATTGATGAGGAAGCCGAGGATCTGCTGCTGGAAATTGAAAAATCCATAAAAAAAAGGAAGCGCGGCCGTCCCGTCCGGCTGGAAATTGCCCATAAATGCGACAAACAGACCCGCCAGTTTCTCATTGAAACCCTGAAAATAAAGGATACGGACATTTACTCCATTCCCGGACCGGTGGATCTGACCTTCTTTACAAAATTTTCCGGCCTGGACGGCTGCGAGAAGCTTTGCTTTGCGCCCATTGTACCCGTATACCCGCCCGCGGATTTCTTTGCCCACAAAAACGTATTTGACGCCATTAAAGAAAAGGACCGTATGCTGCACCACCCCTATGAGAGCTTTAAATGCGTGGTAGACTTTGTACAGCAGGCCGCAGAGGACGAAAACGTGCTGGCCATCAAGCAGACCCTGTACCGTGTCAGCGGCAATTCGCCCATTGTAGCAGCGCTGATCAAAGCCGCCGAAAACGGCAAGCAGGTAACTGTTTTGGTGGAACTAAAGGCGCGCTTTGATGAGGAAAACAATATCCTCTGGGCAAAAAAACTGGAAGAAGCGGGCTGCCACGTTATTTACGGTTTGGTTGGACTGAAAACCCACTGCAAGATCCTGCTGGTGGTACGCAGGGAGGAAGACGGCATTCGCCGCTATGTGCACATGGGTACGGGCAATTACAACGATTCCACCGCAAAAATTTATACGGACATCAGCTTATTTACCTGCAAGGAGCCATACGGCACAGACGCTTCCTCCCTCTTTAACGTACTGACAGGCTATTCCCGTCCGCCGGAGTACAATAAATTTGCAGTGGCACCCCAGGGGCTGCGCAGCTTTTTTGTGCAAATGATTGAACGGGAGATAGAAAATGCCAAAAAAGGGCTGCCAAGCGGTATCATCGTAAAAGTAAATTCTCTGGTCGACCCCGAAATGATTGCGCTGATGTACCAGGCGTCGCAAAGCGGCGTAAAGGTACAGTTGATTGTACGCGGCATTTGCTGTCTGATACCGGGCATCCCGGGCGTGAGCGAAAATATCAGCGTACACAGCATTGTAGGACAATTGCTGGAGCACAGCCGTATTTTCCAGTTTGAAAACGCAGGCGATCCAAAAATCTATATGGGCAGCGCAGACTGGATGCAGCGCAACCTGGACCACAGGGTGGAACTGGTATTCCCCATTGAGGACCCGGATCTGCAAAAACGCGCCTTTGGCATCGTACAGACCATGCTGGAGGATACCATTAACACCCGGCTGCTGCAAAGCGATACGACCTATGTAGAAATAGACAAGCGCAGCAAGGCACCGTTTAATGCCCAGTATGAATTCAGTGTTGAGGCAAAAAAAGCCGTTGCAAAGCTGGAGGCTCTGGACGAAAGCAAACCGTATACGCCCATCAGACGGGCTGATTTGGAAAAAATGAAATAAAGAAGGTGGCAAACCATGAAAAGAATCGGTATTTTAACAAGCGGCGGAGACTGCCAGGGCCTGAACGCGGCCATTCGCGGCGTTGGCAAAACCTTTTGCGAGCTGTTGGGCGATAAAGTAAAAATCTTTGGTATTCAGGACGGCTATAAGGGGTTGATAGAGGGCAATTACATTCCCATGAAACAAATGGATTTTTCAGGCATACTGACCCTTGGCGGCACTATTTTAGGCACCTCCCGCCAACCGTTCAAGCAAATGCGCGTGCTGGACGAAAATAATATGGACAAAGTCAGCAAAATGAAAGAAACGTATAAAAAAATGAAGCTGGACTGCCTTGTGATTCTCGGCGGAAACGGCACCCATAAAACGGCAAACCTGCTCAGCGAGGAGGGCCTGAACATCATCACCCTGCCCAAAACCATTGACAATGACCTGTGGGGAACGGAAATGACCTTCGGCTTCAACAGCGCTGTGGAGATTGCCACAAATGTCATCGACTGCATCCATACCACCGCAACCTCCCACGGCCGTGTGTTCATTGTAGAAATCATGGGGCACAAGGTGGGCTGGCTCACCCTGTACGCGGGCATTGCCGGCGGCGCGGACGTGATTTTACTGCCGGAGATCCCTTACGACATCAACAAAGTGGTAGACAGCCTGTATCTAAGAACAGGACAGGGAAAGCGGTTTTGTATTTTGGCGGTGGCAGAGGGCGCTCTTTCTCAAAAAGAAGCGGAAATGTCCAAAAAGGAATTCAAAGCAAGCCGTGCCAATATGTCTTTCCCCTCCGTTTCCTACCGTGTTGCCCACGAAATTATTGAACTGACCGGCCGCGAGGTGCGCGTTACGGTGCCCGGCCATTTTCAGCGCGGGGGCGGCCCTTGTCCTTACGACCGCTTGTTGGCTACCCGCTTCGGCACCGCCGCCGTCCGTTTGATTGAGCAGGGCAACTTTGGAAACATGGTCGCTTTGCAAAACGGCAATATCGTTGCCGTACCGCTCAGCGAAGTGGCGGGCAAATTAAAATACGTGCCAAAAGACAGCAATATTATTCAATCCGCGCGGGACATCGGCATTTGCTTCGGAGATTGACCTTTTGATAAATGACAGAAAAGCCACGGAGCAACCGTGGCTTTCTATAAGCAAAAATAATCCGGCAAGCCGGCGCCGACCGGACAGATACATAAAAACACGATTTTCTGCCGTATACCAAAACGGTCTTTGCCGCATAATCACCCGTACCAAAAAGCGCATACCGAAAATAAAAGCCGCTGTATAACAGCGGCTTTTTTACGGGATAATTTCAATGGTGTTTTCTTTTCTCGGCGCGGGCTTTGGGTATGCTCCCTTGCAATACCCTACCGCGCAGGCGCCGCATATGACACGCTCTTTTGGTATGCGGCAATATTCTTCTAAAAAATCCCGCACATTGGGCATTTGGTTCAGCCAGGTCAGCTGGTTGATCCAGCAGGCGCCCAGACCCAGCGCATGGGCAGCCAGCAGCATATTTTCCAGCGCCGCGGCACAATCTGCCATTGCGTTGGCATAGTCCGGCACGTTGGAAGCAACAATCAGTGTCGGCGCGTGATAAAAGAAATTGTAGTCCGCTTTCTGCGCGTTGCTTTTGGCCCGTATTTTAGCAGGGTAATCATGCTCTGCAACCTCTAAAAAACCAAAGCCTATGCGCACCTGCTCGTTCAAACGCTCCAAAAGTGAACGGTTCTGGATCGCTGTAAACAGCCAGCTTTGGTGATTGCTCCCGCTGGGCGCGTACACCGCCGCTTTCAAAATCAGGTCCCGTTTTTTGTTAGGGATCTGCTTTTCCTCATAACAGCGCACGCTGCGCCTTGTTTCCATACAGGACAGCACCTGCTGCTCCATACCCATTCCTCCTATGATACCGTAATATCGTCTTTAATGGCCTCAAACCGCTTATCGCCAATTCCCGATACATTTTTCAGCTGTTCAATATCCGTAAAGGGGCCGTTTTCGTCCCGATAGCTTACAATGCGCTGCGCCAAAGTCGGACCGATACCCTCCAGCTCCTCATCTAACTGCTCCGCGCTGGCGGTGTTGATATTGATTTTTGCCGCAGGCGCGATATAGCCCTGCTCCAGCGCCGTTTCCGTATCGGAGACGGCCGCGTCCGTTTCAATCAGAATCGCCTGCGGTTCCTTGACAAAGAAAATATTATAGCCCACCAGTACGGCGCAAAGCACCAGCGCAACCGCAATCAAAAACCAGATATGCCGTTTTTCATTTTCCATGTCTCATCACTTCTTTACAGGGAACAGGACTGCTCCCGCAGTTTTTTCAAAAAATCGGTAAAATAACCGGGCAGCTCGCTGACGATTTCCATATATTCTTCCGTGACCGGGTGTACAAAGCCTATGACCCGCGCGTGCAGGCACTGTCCATGCAAGGAGGCAATCACCTTTTTTACACCGTAAACCGGGTCGCCTGCAACCGGGTGGCCAATATGCGCCATATGCACGCGTATCTGGTGGGTCCTGCCTGTTTCTAACTTTAACTGCACATGGGTAAACCCGTCGTAACGCTGTAAAACCGTATAATGGGTCACGGCATGTTTAGAATTTTTATCCGTGACCGCCATTCTTTTGCGGTCGGTGGGGTGCCGTCCAATCGGTGCGTCAATGGTCCCCTGGTCCTGCTTGAGATTACCGTACACAACTGCCTCGTACATTCTGGTAAAGCTGTGCTCCTTGATTTGCAACGCCAGCCTGCGGTGCGCCGTATCGTTTTTCGCTACGATCAGCAGACCACTGGTATCCTTGTCGATGCGGTGCACAATACCGGGACGAATCACGCCGTTGATACCCGACAACGAATCCCCGCAATGATACAGCAGCGCATTTACCAGCGTCCCGTCCTCATTGCCCGCAGCAGGATGCACCACCATGCCCTTGGCCTTATTGACCACCAGCAAATGGTCGTCCTCGTACATAATGTCCAGCGGAATATTCTGCGCCGTAACCAAAAGCGGCTTTGGCCGGGGAACATACACCTCTATCATATCACCGGCGCTGCCTTTGGCATTTTTGCCGGCAGGCACGCCGTTTTGCGTTACACTGCCCTGTTCCATCAGTTTTTGAATGGCGGAACGAGTCAGCTCCGTCAGCCTGGACTGCAGCCATTTATCCAGCCTCTGGCCGGCGTCTTCCGGCTCCAGACAAAAGGAATAACGTTTTTCCTGTTCAATCATGGTCTCTTTCATGTTTTGCCTTTTCTTTCTTTTTCCTGGCAGAGGATTCCTTTCGCAGGGTATCCGTACAGAAAATCACATAAATAAACAACAATACAACTCCAATCGAAACACAGCAATCGGCAAAATTGAAAATAGGCGGAAAAAATTTCACGTGGATATAGTCGATCACATACCCATTGTTGAACACACGGTCTATCAAATTGCCAATGCCGCCCGCAATAATCAGCGCGCACGCCATGCGGGAAAGGGTGGTGTGCTTTTTATATACAAACAATCCCACAATCAAAGCAATGCAGACCAGCGCCGTAATAATAACAAAAATCCATGTCTGGCTGGATAAAATACCAAACGCCGCGCCGTCATTGCCATGGTAGGTAAAGTCCAAAAAGCCCGGTATGATCTCCAGTGTTCCCACCGGCTTGATGTAGGTGGTAGCCAGAAATTTGATGACCTGGTCTATCACCACCAAAACCGCAGCGCCAATCAAAGCAAAAATGCCTAATAACAAGCAAACACCTCCGTGATTATTCAAAAAAAGGGTGAACGTCCTGCTCACCCTTGCCGCTCTATTTTATTCCAGTACGCCGGCGCAATGAGCGCACACCGCAGGATGCGCCGCACTGCTGCCCACCGTATTGCTGTAAGTCCAGCAGCGGGCGCACTTCTCGCCCTCCGCCGGCAGCACGGTAACCGAAAGCGCAGGCAGCTCCTCACTGGTAAAAGCACCCTGACCGCCCTTTACCACCTCAACCTGAGATACAATGAATACAACGGGCAGCTCTGCTTCTACGGACTTGACAAAGTTGTACATTTCACCGTCACAGAATAATTGCACTTTCGCGTCCAGAGAGGCGCCGATCCGTTTTTCGTTGCGCGCCAGCTCCAGCGCTTTTTTCACCGCGTTGCGCACATCATGGATACGGTCCCAGGTTTGGATAAAGGCTTCATCCGCATGAACGCCGGTCGCCTCCGGCATCTGGTTGAGCACTACATTTTCCCCGTCGGCCGCAGCATCATGCTTCATTGCCTGCCATATTTCATCAGAGGTATATGCCAAAATCGGAGAAATCAATCTGGTCATACCGTCCAAAATCATATACATGGCCGTTTGCGCCGCGCGTCTCTCCACGCTGTTTGCCTTCTCCACATACAGGCGATCCTTGATCACGTCCAAATAAAAATTGGACATATCCACAACACAGAAGTTATGGATCGCGTGGTATACCTGATGGAACTCAAACGCGTCATAGCCCGCACGGGCTTTCCGGTTCACCAAATCAAAGCGGTGCAGCGCCCAGCGGTCAATGGGCAGCAGCTGCTCTAAACTTACTTTATCCCTGTCAGGTTCAAAATCCGCAAGATTACCCAAAATAAACCGGGCTGTATTGCGTATTTTGCGGTACGCGTCCGACAGCTGCTTTAGTATCTCCGGAGAGATACGGATATCCGCGTGATAATCGGAGGACGCCACCCACAGGCGCAGAATATCCGCGCCGTACTGCTCAATGATTTTGTTGGGCGCCACCCCGTTGGAAAGGGATTTGGACATTTTCCGGCCCTCGCCGTCCACTACCCAGCCATGGGTCACTACGGATTTATACGGCGCAGTACCGCGCCACGCAACCGCCGTCAGCAAAGAGGACTGGAACCAGCCGCGGTATTGGTCTGCACCCTCCAAATACATATCAGCAGGCCAGTGCAGGTTCGGGCGTTTATCCAGAACAGCGGCATGGGTCACGCCGGAGTCGAACCAAACGTCCATAATATCCTTTTCCTTATCAAAATGGGTACAGCCGCATTTTGCGCAGGCAACGCCCTGCGGTACGATCTCCTCCGCGGGCTTTACGTACCACTGGTCAGAGCCCTCCGTACGGAACAGCTCCGCCACAGCCGCCATCGCTTTTTCCGAGATCAGCGGCTCGCCGCACTCCTTGCAGTAAAAAATGGGAATCGGCACGCCCCACCTGCGCTGGCGGGAAATACACCAGTCGTTTCTGTCCTGCACCATGGAGGTAATGCGCTCCTTGCCCCAGCCGGGTATCCAGGTCACATCCTGAATGGCTTTTACCGTCTGCTCCTTAATATCGTCCACAGAGCAGAACCACTGCTCCGTAGCGCGGAACAGCACAGGATTTTTACAACGCCAGCAATGCGGGTACTGGTGGACGATCCTTTTTGCTGCAAACATCGCGCCAATCTCTTCTAAATGCCTGCCAATGGCCCGGCTGGCCTCCTCCGTAGAAAGACCGGCAAACTGCGCACCGGCCTCCGCGGTCATTTTCCCGTGGTTATCCACCGGCACCACTACCGGCAATTCCGGATAATTTTTGCAGACATTATAGTCGTCCACACCGTGACCCGGCGCCGTATGGACACAGCCTGTGCCGCTTTCCAGCGTAACATGATCGCCGACAATCACCAGAGATTCCCTGTCAAGGAACGGGTGCCTTGCCTTCATATATTCCATCTGGGCGCCTTTTAAAGAAGCAACGGCCTCATAATCGGTTTTTCCTGCGGCCTCCATGGCCTTTTCATAAAGGGCCGTTGCCATAATATAATATTCCCCGCCGCATTTTACAACGGAATAATCAAATTCCGGCCCCAAACAAATGGCAAGATTCGCAGGCAGCGTCCATGTGGTGGTGGTCCAAATCACAAAGTAGGCTTTATCCGGGTCAATCCCCATGCCGGACAGAATGCCCTTGTCGTCCGACACGGCAAATTTTACATAAATGGAGTAACAGGGGTCCTCTGCATACTCGATCTCCGCCTCCGCCAAAGCGGTCACACAATCCGGGCACCAGTGCACAGGCTTCAGCCCTTTGTAAATATAGCCGCTTGCCGCCATTTTGGAGAAAATCTCGATTTGCGTCGCTTCAAAATCGCGGGTCAGGGTAATATAAGGGTTATCCCACTCTCCTAGGCCGCCGATGCGTTTGAACTGCTTGCGCTGGTCGTCCAAATAACCCAGTGTAAACTCCCGGCACATTTCTCTTAATTCCACGTCCGAAATAGCGCTGGAGCTGTCAACGCCCGCTTTTTTACGCGCTTTTAATTCCGTAGGCAGGCCGTGGGTATCCCAGCCCGGCACGTAAGGCGCCTGGAAGCCGGACATATTTTTATAGCGGACGATAAAATCCTTTAAGGTTTTGTTCAGTGCGGTACCTAAATGTATGTCACCGTTGGCGTAAGGAGGGCCGTCATGCAGAACAAAGCGCGGCTTTCCCTCATTTTTTTGCATCAGCTTATCGTAAATACCGGCTTGCTCCCATTGCTCCAGCATAACAGGCTCTTTTTTCGGCAAACCTGCCTGCATGGAAAAATCCGTTTGCGGCAGGTTCAGCGTATTTTTATAATCTTGTGACATTCTTCCTATTCTCCCCTTAATGGATTATTTTTTGCGTTTTGTTTTGCCTGTTTCCGTCTCTTCCTCGTCGTCATGGTCTTCCGCAATATTGTAATCGTCGCCGAATTTCAGCACATCATAGCGCAAATCATGGTCTTTTTGCGGCTCCTGCTCCTTTTCAAAGCTCTCGGCATTGAGCTTAAAGCTTTTGGTAGGCTCATTGTCCACTTCCTCCACTTCAATGGAAGACGTTACCTGCGGCTCTGTTTCCTCAGCCTTTGGCCCGCCGGCGGAAGCGTCCGTCTGGGCAGGCTCCTTTCCAATGGCGCCTTTAACGTCCACCGTCTGGGTTTTCTCCATCATATGCGCTTCCAAAGACTGCGTATGCAGCTCATTTTGCTGAGTTTCCTCTGTCTGCCCTGCAGATTTTGCCTCCTCCAGATGCGCCGGTTTCTTTCTGTTTGGAATATTGTTGATCAGGGTCAGGTGCTCTTTGTATTTATCCAGCAGCGTTTTTCTGAAATCAGAAACGATCTGCCGCATTTTTTCCAGCTCCTCTTTTTTCTCTTCCACCTCATCGGCAATGGAAGCAACCTTTTCGTCCGCTTTCATCTGCGCGTCCTTTAAAATGATTTCGGCTTTATGGCGTGCTTCGCGGATAGCGGCTTCGCTCAGCTTCTGCGCGCTGATCAGTGCGTTTTTGATTTCATTTTCCTCATGGCGATATTCTTCTACTTTTTTTGCAAGCAGGTCAATTTTTTTTGCCAGCTTTTGATTTTCCTCAGCAAGGCTTTCATTTGCTTCCTTTTGCTCAATATTCTTTTTTATCAACAATTCATAGGATTCCTTGACCTCGTCGATGAACATATCCACGTCCTCGGTCTTATAACCTCCAAAATTAGATTTGTTGAAACTGGCATTGATAATGTCGTTAACGGTAAGCATCCTGTAAGCCCTCCTAAAAATTATTTATATTTTCTGCCATGTATGCTGATTCTGCCCTTTTTTGTTACAGCGCCAATGCGGTCCAGCACAAATTTGCCTTTACCGCGAATGGATATTTTATCGCCCGGCTCCACCTGCTGGGACGGAGAGAGGGCCACCTCATAATTTCTCGTGACCAGTCCTGCCCCAATGGCCGCGCAGGATTTTTCACGGCTGCAGCCTGCCAGCGCCGCAACAGTACAATCCAGCCGCAAAGACGCTATCACAAAGGAAAATGCCGCAAACCCCCTGCCCGCAGGCAGCGGCAGGGTAGCGCCCTCCTGTAAAACAACGCCGACGCGCCCGATTTTTTTCACCTGCGCCAGCACATAGGGAGCTACTTCCTCCCTTACAAAAAACACGCACCGCCCGTCTTCTATCAAAAAATCGCCCAGGGTCTCCCTTTCGATACCCAGCGAAAGCAGCGCGCCTAAAAAATCCCGGTGGGACAGCTGGTCGCAGCTGCGAAAAGACGCCGTTACGGCCTTTATGGGAAAGCAGCTTCCGTCCGGCTCCATATAGTCCGGAAACGCACCAAAAACTACACGCTCTGAGGAAGCATATCCGCCCCAAAGCATATAGTTTTTAAAGCCTGTCTGCAATATTGATTTTTCCGCATAAGCCTGTTCTCTTTCGTCAAGAAAACCGATAAACTGCGGCTTATGCCGCCTGGCGCATAAATCGACCGCGTCGCATATACGCGCCGAAAGGAGCCCCTGCGTATGTTTTCCGCTGTGCTTGTCCGGCATATTCTCAGAAGTATACGCCGTTGCCCTCTAATTCGTCCATCAAATCATCGCCTGTTAAATCCACATTATAAGGCGTGATGATAAAGGTCCTGGTGGCAACTCTTTTTACCTTACCGCCGTTTGCATAGGCAACGCCGCTTAAAAAGTCTAAAATCCGGCGGGAAACATCTTTGTTGGTATCCTCTAAATTCAAAACAACCGTATGTACCTTCAGCAGCTCGTCCGCAATGGCTCTGGTGTCCTCGCCAAAATTATTGGGCTTGAACAGCACCACCTGTATCTGGGACTGCGCGTGGATATTGACCACCTTATTGGCGCTTTGCTCCTGGGTGCGCGCATGGGTACGGCGAACCGGTTCCTGGTATTCCTCAGCAGGCTCGTCCTCTTCATACACTTCTTCTACCTGATCGTCATAATCGTAATCGTCAAATTCGTCCTCCGGCGGATTCCACATATCCTTGAATTTTTGAACAAATTTCGTGCTGGCCATGACTGTTTCCTCCCAGTTGTTTTATTTTTACATATTAGTCAGTTTTATTGATAAACTCTCTGCCCGAACAAGGCGGAGCCTACACGGACAATGGTGGCGCCTGCCTCAATTGCCTGTACATAGTCTGCCGACATGCCCATGGATAAACAATTCATAGATATATTATCTAATCTTTTTGCCCTGATGTCAACCAATTTTTTGTACATATTTTCAAAATACTGTATTGTTTTTGTAATATTTTCCTCTGCCGGCGGTATGGTCATCAGACCCTGGACAGAAATACCTGGAAATGTGGATATTTCTGCTAAAAACGCTTCCGTATCTTCCAAAGGGATACCGCTTTTGCTTTCCTCACCGCCGATATTGATCTCCACCAGTACATCCGTCACCAAATCCTGCTGCTGAGAGATGCGGGATATCTCCTTTGCCAGCCTGACGCTGTCCACAGAATGGATCATGCTCACCTTTCCAATCAGCTGCTTGACTTTATTTGTCTGCAAATGACCGATAAAATGGCAGTCGCAATGCTCCAAATGCAGTTGGTCATACTTTTGGCACAGCTCCTGCACCTTGTTTTCGCCAATGCAGGTGACCCCAAGGGCAATGGCCCGGTTGATAACGGGTACGGGAACCGTTTTGGTCGCCGCCAGCAGGGTAATGTCCTCCGGACTGCGGCCGGACCTGACCGCTGCCTGCGCTATGCGTTCCGTAACCACCTTATAGTTTTCCTCCAAAGCCGCAATACGCTCACTGATTTCCTGCTCATCAAACCATTTTTCCGTCATACAGATCCTTCCCTCCTACTACAACCTCGTCGTACAGCGTCAGCGTATCCTCTGTCATCAGCTGGCTCGTATCCGGATTGGCGCTGCATATAACGTAATTACTGCTGCTGTACAGCGGCACGATCTCCACAAACCGAATGGTATTGCCGTACAGGATATAAACACCCATAACATCCTTTGTCACCGTAGTGGTATTGCCGTTTTCATCGGTCACCTCTTTGGACACATTCTGGAAACGGACGGACTGCTGGCTGACACGGATACCCGTATAGGTGTTGATATTGACTTGAATGGTCTCGCTGCGCACTTTAGACAAAAGCTCGCTCATATAATTGCACTTGAGCACCACCGCCGCTTCCGAAGCGCCCTCCTCCTGGTTGACCGCCGTTACCACAGCCGGTACGTTGCCCGTGGAAACAAACGGCAGCTGAATGGACACCTGGGCGTCCTCCTGCAGTCTGGACGCTGTTTCGGCCGGTACAATACACGCCACATACCAGTTATAGGAGTCACACACTTTTCCTATCACATTGCTGTCTGTATTCTGCGCGGCCTGTCCCTGCCGGGCCTTTAGGTCCTCCACAGTCAAATCCGGCGCGGTGTCATAATCAAATACGGATTCATAGCCGTCAACGGCGCTGACAAAGTACCCGGAAGCAGGCGAGGTAATGTCGCCCCGCTTTACACCTGTCGCGGTACCCAGCGCCGCCAGCTGGTTTTGTATGGACTGTATCTTTCCGTTAAAATCCGTCACCTGTCCCGTCGCGATCTGCCTGGTATTCATGGACTTCAAAACTTCCTCCTTGCTGCTGTCTATCTGCTCCCTGCCGCGCTCCTGTATGGCGCTGAGCAGTGTATACAGCCTGGTATGAATGTCCTTATCCAGATTTTCCGGATTGGTATAAACGGCTGTTTTGCCCACTTCATTCAATTCCTGCAATACGGCCAGCTGTTCCTGCAGCTGCGCCCTCTGCTGCTGTGCCGCCACGTCCTCGGCCGTATCGTAAACCGAGGCAATGACCCCATCCTTTGCAATTTTGGTGCCGTCGGAAACATTATACATGATCACGCCCGCCGTATTCTGCCGCACCAGCGTTTCGTCCCGTATAATTACGCCCTGCGCCTGAATGGTATCGGAAATGCTGGCATAAGTCGCCGTCTCGGTCACCACGGAGGAATGGTTGGCGCGCCATATCTGGTAACCGATGAACACCAGCAAAAGAACCGTGATGATCACAATGACCGTTCTTTTTAAAATCGGATGATTTAAAATACCCATGGTAACCCCTTTGCTTTCTTTACACTAAAATCGGAACCCCGCTATGATCCCTTTTGCTTTTTCCGTCAGCTGCTCCCAGCTTTCCTCTTCATCCGCCTTCAGCCAATAAATGTCGGGATTCCGACGGAACCAGGTCAACTGCCGTTTTGCATATCTGCGCGTTTCCCTTTTCATCAATTCCACCGCCTCCTGCAAGGTCAGGCTGCCCTGAAAATACGGCAGAAGCTCTTTGTATCCAATGGCCTGCAAGGCGGTTTTTCCACCCGGCCGGCTAAGCACCCGCCTTGCTTCCTCTACCAGCCCCATGCGCAGCATCTGGTCCACGCGCCGGTTGATGCGGTCGTACAGGACCGCCCTGTCCGCATAATCCAGCCCTATAATACAGGCTGTATACGGAGACGGGATCTGCCGCGACCGCTCCATATGCTCGGTCATAGTCATACCGGTGGTCCTGTAAATCTCAATGGCCCGTACCAGCCTGCTTACATTGCGCGGGTCAATGCGCTGTGCAGACTGGGGATCAAAGGTGCGCAGCTCCTCTGCCAGCGCCTGCACGCCCTGGGTCTGCGCTTTTTCCTCCAGATGCCGGCACAGCTCCATGTCCCTTTCCTGCTCCGAAAACTGCAGGTTATGCAAAAAGGCGTCAATATACAGCCCTGTACCGCCTGCCATAATGGGAATCTTCCCTTTTCCTGCAATGGCTTCCACACACACCCTGGCGCGGGCAACGTAATCGGCTACGCTGAAAGGCTCGTCCGGCTCCAAAAAGTCGATCATATGGTGGGGTATCCCCTCCATCTCCTCCTGGGTCGGCTTGGCCGTACCTATCTGCATACCGCGGTAAATCTGCATGGAATCCGCAGAGACGATTTCCGTTTGCAGCCAATGGGCCAGCGCCACCGCCAGCTTGCTTTTGCCCGAAGCAGTGGGCCCCACTATGACGATCAGCGGGATTTTCTGTTGTGATTCCTGCTTTTCCATGTCAACTCCTGATAGCTTACCATACAAATATGAAGAAAAAACGACAAAATTGAAAACATCACGGAATACGGCCGAACTGTTTTTCCAAATCTTTTTTCTTAATTACGATTTTCACGGGACGGCCGTGGGGACAATAGCGAATGCTTCCGTCCTCCTCCAGCCGCTCTGCCAGCGCCAGCAGCTCCTGCGGGGCGCTTTTGTCCCCCGCCTTCACAGCCGACCTGCACGCAATATTGTGGTACAGCCAGTCCAAATGCTCTGTTGTAACGTCTGTTTTGTGCTGGCTCAAATAGCCCGCCATTTCCACAACCGCGCCGGAAACATCCTCATGTTCCAAAGAAAGCGGCGCGCTGCGCACCAGAACCGTGCCCTGTCCAAAATCCTCCAGCTCAAACCCTGCTTTTGCAAAGATATCTGCCGCCTGCAATACCGCCGTGTATTCCTCTTTATTCAGCGTAACAGCCACAGGCTGAAGCAGCATTTGGGAATCGGAGCCCGGCGCCTGCCGTTTCAGCTTTTCGTACAGCATACGCTCATGGGCCGCGTGCTTATCTATCAGCACCAGCTCCTCGCCGCTGCGCTCCGCTATAATATACGTTCCAAAAGCCTCGCCTATCAAACGCAGGGGCTGCGGTTCTGTTTGTGCTTGGCAGCATACAGCGCCGTCTGTCTGCGGAGGCTGGGCGCGCCTGTGCGCCGCGTCGGCCTTTACCGGCTCTGTTTGCTGCGGCGGCAGCTCTGCATCATCTACGGCAATATCAATATCCGCATATGCTTTTGCAGGCGCTTTTCTGTCATCGCGGACCGACGGCAGCGGAGCTCTCTCTGTCACTGTCTGCACACCGGCGCTGTCATGCATTTCCACCGCTTTTGACCCTCTGTCCTGAAAAATCCGGTCGATAAATCCGGCGGCGGGAACTGCCTGTTCCCGGCTGGAGGCCGTTTCCTCTCCCGTTTCTTTCGTCTGCCGGAAAGCCGCTGTTTTCAGCCGCATTTGCTCCGGCTTTTCCTGCTGTGTATCAAATAAATTGCGGGAAGCCGCTTTTTTCACATCCATCACAACGGGCTTGTCCCCCTGGTTCAGCGCCGTCTGCACGCCGTAATAAACAGCGTCGAAAATCGGTTTTTCGTTGATAAAACGCACTTCCAGCTTGTTGGGGTGCACGTTCACGTCCACAGCGCGGCAGGACAGGGAAATATGCAGCACACAGCTGGGAAATTTCCCGGTCATCAGCGAGCCCTTGAACGCCTGCTCCAGCGCGACCATGGCGGTTTTGCTTTTCACATACCTGCCGTTGATGAAAAAATGCTGCATACCCCGGTTCGGCCTGGCCGACAGGGGCCTGCTTACAAACCCCCAAACGCGTATATGCTCATGCTCATAATCCACCGGAATCAAACCGGCGGTAAAATCCCTGCCAAACACGGCGTAAACAGCAGATTTCAGCTGCCCGTCTCCCGGCGTATGCAAAATCTCCTTTCCGTCTCTAATAAAACGAAAAGAAATTTCCGGGTGAGATAGTGCCAGCTTATCCATCACGCCAGCAACAGCGTTGCCCTCTACCGTGTCCTTTTTCAAAAACTTCATGCGGGCGGGCACATTGTAAAAAATATCCTTTACCACCACCGTCGTCCCCTGGGGACAGCCGCAGTCCTCATATGCCTGCTGTTCGCCGCCGCTGACCGCGTAAAAGGTGCCTGCCAGCTCGTCCGCCGTTCTGGTCATCACCTCTACACGGGCCACCGCAGCCACAGAGGCCAGCGCCTCCCCGCGAAAGCCCAGGGT
>CALWUX010000054.1 GCA_944384795.1 uncultured Clostridia bacterium
GTCAAAACCTTCCGCTATGAAGACCGCGCTCTGCGGGATTTTCAAAAAATCAACGAACAGCTGCGTATCTACGGCCAAAAGGCCCAGTTTTATTCCGCGCTTTCCAATCCGTCCACACGTTTTGTCAATAATCTGGTGTATGCCGCCGTCGTGGTTGTCGGCTCTGTCTGCGCCATTACAGGCAATCCTGTTTCCATTTCCATCGGCGGCATCACGTCATTTTTGACGTATGCCAATCAATATACCAAACCATTTAACGAGGTCACGGGCGTCATTACCCAAATACAAACCGCCTTTGCCTCCGCCGAGCGCCTGTTTGAAGTGCTGGACGAAACAGCAGAGCCGCCGGATATGCCAGGCGCCGTTTCACTTGCCGGCTGCAGGGGACAGGTAGACATTTCCCATTTGTATTTTTCCTATACGCCGGACACAAAGCTGATAGAGGACTTCAACCTGCATGTTGCTCCCGGCGACCGAATCGCTGTCGTAGGCCCCACCGGCTGCGGCAAAACCACCTTTATCAATCTGCTCATGCGGTTTTATGAGGCGGACGCGGGCAGCATCTCCATCGACGGCGTCCCTGTCGATCAAATCACAAAAGAGAGCCTGCGCAGCCAATTCGGCATGGTGCTGCAGGACACCTGGCTGTATCATGGCACCATTCGGGAGAATATTGCCTACGGCAAGCCAAACGCAACGGACGAAGAAGTGACCGCGGCGGCAAAAGCTGCGTTTGCCCACAGCTTTATCATGCAAATGCCCAACGGCTACAACACAGTGATTGCCGAAGACGGCGGCAATCTTTCCCAGGGACAAAAGCAGCTGCTGTGCATAGCGCGGGTCATGCTGGTAGACCCGCCCATGCTGATTTTAGACGAAGCGACCAGCAGTATTGATACCAGAACAGAGCTGAAAGTGCAGGCGGCGTTCCAGAATATCATGAAAGGCCGCACCAGCTTTATTGTGGCGCACCGGTTGTCCACCATACAAAACGCCACCGCTATCCTGGTCATGGAGCAGGGCAGGATCATTGAACAGGGTACCCATGAGGAACTGCTGGCCCGCGGCGGCTTTTATGCCAAACTGTACCGCAGCCAATTTGAAAGCATGGGAGAATGACCCTCCCTTTCCGGGCAGCGTGTGCCGGCAAATGCAAAGCAGTAAAAGAAAGCTGCCCGGCAGTGCTTACAGGCGGAAGAATCGCATGGCAATTTCTATTATGTTATAACAACCCCGTAACAGAGCAAAATTAAAAATTTTGATTGTTACGGGAACGTTGCAGCGTTTACAGGTTGAAGAATCGCACACAAATTTGCTTTGCAAATTTGCATGGCAATTTTCTTTATGCTATAACAACCCCGTAACAGAGCAAAATTAAAAATTTTGATTGTTACGGGAACGTTGTAGCGTTTACAGGTTGAAAATTGCATTGCAATTTTCTTTATGCTATAATAAAAACGAATAGTAGAAAAAGTGATGCTTGCGGGAGGTTAAAATGGAAGATTTAAAACAAATTTGTGCCGATGTCCGCGCCGATGTCGTAACGACCATAGGTACTTTGGGCGTAGGCCATATCGGCGGCAGCCTGTCTATTGTGGATTTGCTGGTGGTGCTGTACGAAAAACACATGAACATTGACCCAAAGAATCCTAACATGGAGGGCAGGGACCGCCTGGTCGTCTCTAAAGGCCACAGCGGTCCTGCCGTGTATGCCATGCTGGCGCATAAGGGCTTTTTTGACAAAAGCTGGCTTTTGACCCTGAATCGGTCCGGCACCAATCTGCCAAGCCACTGCGATATGAACCGTACGCCGGGTGTCGATATGACCACAGGTTCCCTGGGACAGGGCTTTTCCTGTGCCATGGGCGTTGCGCTGGCCTCTAAACTCCGCGGGGACGGCGCCACGGTTTATACGATCATCGGCGACGGCGAGAGCCAGGAGGGCCAGATTTGGGAGGCCGCCATGTTCGGCGCGCAAAAAAAGCTGGACAACGTCATTGCGTTTACCGATTATAACAATATGCAAATCGACGGCGACGTCAGCGATATCTGCGACATTGCCGACCTTGGCGCAAAATGGCGCGCCTTTGGCTGGCATACCATAGAGCTGCAAAACGGCCACGACCTTGCAGCCATCGACGCGGCCATTGTGCAGGCAAAGCAGGCGGACAAGCCAAGCATGATCATTTTAAAAACCGTAAAGGGCAAGGGCGTCCGGTTTATTGAAGAAATGGGCTTTGCCAACCACAGCATTCCCATGACAAAAGAGCAAATGGAAGCCGCAATTGCGGAGATCAGGGGGGAATAAGAATATGGAAATGCGTCAGGTTTTATGCGAATGTTTAGATCAAATGATGGCGGAAAATGAAAATATCGTGGTCATCGACGCCGACCTTGCCAAACCCAACGGCACGTTCCCTCTGCGTAAAAAATATCCGGAACGGGCCATTGACGTAGGCATCGCGGAGCAAAACATGGCAAGCGTGGCCGCGGGCATGAGCAGCTACGGCTTTATTCCGTTCATTACCTCCTTTACGCCGTTTGCTTCCCGCAGAATCTGCGACCAAATCGCCATTTCCATTGCGTACGCAAAGCAAAACGTCAAAATCATCGGCAGCGACCCGGGCATCTCCGCGGAATTCAACGGCGGCACCCATATGAGCATGGAGGACGTCGGCGTGCTGCGCTCCATTCCGGAGCTGGTCATTTACGAGCCGGTGGATACAGCGCAGTTCAAACAGGCTTTGCCGCAAATCGCTGCATACCGGGGCCCCGTTTATATCCGTATGTTCCGCAAAACCATAGACGACGTGTTCACATCCCCGGACTACCGGTTCGACTTATTCAAAGCGGACTGTATCCAAACGGGAGAGGCCGTCACCATTTTCTGCAGCGGCCTTATGGTGCAGGAGACCATGAAAGCCAACGAAATACTCAGGCAGGAGGGTATTTCCGCGGAAATCATCAATATCCACACCATTAAACCCATCGACCGCGGCGCCGTCGTTCAGTCTGCCAAAAAAACCGGCGCGGTAGTGGTGGCGGAAAACCACAACGTCATCGGCGGCCTGACCTCCGCTGTATGCGAGGTGCTCATGGAGGAATACCCGGTGCCCCTCAGGGCGGTGGGCGTAAAAGACCGGTTCGGCCAGGTGGGAAAAATGCCCTTCCTCAAGGAAGAATACCACATGACGGCGCAGGACGTCGTTTCTGCCGTAAAAGAAGTGTTAAAACTGAAAAAATAAGTGCCGGACATGGTTTCATATTGGTTAGCAATATAAAAGAAAACAGGCGGGTTCGCCTGTTTTCTTTTTGTGTCCGTGTCAAATTTTTACACAAAAAATACCTTTTTGTCATATTTCATGGATAATAGAACAGGTTGCTGTTTGCTTGAGGGGTGTCAGGAGAAAAGTGAAAATGAGATAAAAGGGGGATGGTACGTTGATATGACTGGGGCGATTTTTGGTTATATCAGAGTATCCAGCATAGACCAGAATGAAGACAGGCAGCTGCTGGCTATGCAAGAAAAAGAAATTCCGTGTAAAAATCTGTATATCGACAAGCAGTCGGGAAAAGATTTTGAACGGCCTAATTATAAACGAATGCTCAGGCGGCTCAAACCGGGAGATTTGCTGTATGTCCTGAGCATCGACAGGCTGGGCAGGAATTACCGGGACGTGCAGGAGCAGTGGTGTATTTTAACAAAGGAAAAGGAAATCGATATTTGCGTTATCGATATGCCGCTGCTGGATACCCGCAACGGCAAGGATTTGATAGGCACCTTTATTGCGGATCTGGTGCTGCAAATCCTGTCGTTCGTTGCACATAGCGAAAGGGAAAATATCAGAAAACGCCAGGCAGAAAGCATAGCGGCGGCCAAAACAAGAGGGGTAAAGTTTGGCAGGCCGGAACGGCCCCTGCCAAAAAATTACACTTTTTCAAAACGAAAGTCCGTACAGGAATTTATGAGAAATACTGACCGTTACCGCGCTCTATTTTGGTTGCTTTTGCATAGAATGTACCTACCGGCATTTCACAGGCGTCCGCCGCCTGCTGAAGTGTCATTTTTTTATCCCGCCACGCCTTGTGCATTTTATTGTACTTTTTGAAAAGGCAAATATGCTTTCTTTAATATACGTATTATAGCCTATTTTTCCTTGTTTTTCAACCATTTACAACATTTTTGAGAAATATTTGGAAGATACGTTCTGTTTTGTAAAAGTACACTTAAATAAATTTATACAGAATCGGAGGGGATTTATTCCGGGCAATCCCAATTTATATTACCGTGTGTTTTTTATGTTGACACAAGGGTAAGCGGTGTATTTAGTTGAAATTGAAAAATGCTTTACTTTGTGCAAGGCAGAAAAAATGATAGCCGGCAGAAAGAGGTACGCTTTCCGCCGCAACAAGGAGGCTTTTGTTTTGGAAAAGAAAACGAAAAAGTACAAGCTGCTGTCTCTGTTTATAGCAGTCGCAATGGTGTTCTGTATGGTTCCTGCCGTTGCCATGGCTGCAGACGGAGACGTAGTGCAAATCACAAATTCCCAGGAGCTGGTTGAAGCAATCAAAAATCAGCAGGACGGCCAAACCTGGGTGCTTGCCGCGGGAGAATATGATGTAGCCGACGGTGCAATCAATCATGTTGCCAATATCAACAATGTGGCAAGCGGCTTTGTATTCCCCATCCACGCAAATAACCTTACCATCAGGGGCGAGGGAGATGTAACCATTACCAGCTCTCACGACACAAACACAGGCAACTGGGCCGGACAAAATTTCATTACGGTGGGCGGCAGCAACGTTACCATTGAAAACGTAAAATTAAGAGGGAATTACAATACCTATTATAAGGGCTGCAATAAAGTGCTGGAAACCATCGGCACCGCATCCAACTTCACCATGAGAAATGTGGAGTGCTTACCGCTTACCACAGCAGACGGTGCCCAGAACAGCGGTTCCATTTACATCAATACAGCAGACGCGGGCAATACCGTACTGGAAAACGTCACCCTGTACTCCTGGATCAACGCGCGTGCCGTAACGACCGGTTCGGTAACGGCCAATAACGTGGTGCAGGATTTTACCAATCATGAATACGCAGGCTATTCCGATGCAACATACGGCTATGCATGGAACCCCGGCATTTCCGGCGACAATGTTACGCTCAACGGCTTTACAATCAAAGTAGACGACAAGAGCGAATTTATCCAGCAAATCGCAAACAACCTCAAGCCCGGCACAACAATCGAGCTGATGAGCGATATCCGGCTGAGCGAGGAATTTTATATCCACGGTGTGGATAATATCACCGTAAACGGCAACGGCCACACCATTACCGCCGGCGACAATTTCACCACAAACATCGAAGGCCAGATCCAGCTGGTCAAAGTGGAATCCAATAACGTAACGCTCAATGACGTCAATCTTGTTGCAACCTCTGCAAACAAACATACATTGGACGTTTACGGCTCCCAAAATCTGCAGCTGAACAATGTAACGCTGAACCATGAAAACGGCCAGTCCGGCGCACCGCTGATTGTAAACGGCTCAACAGTGGTTGTAAACGGCGCGTTCGGCATTGTAACAGGCGACAATTCATGGTACGGCGTAAACCTGGACAACAAAAGCGGAGAAGCGTCTCTTACCTTTGCAGAAGGCTCTGCGTTGACATTTACAGACAACAGCAGCACAGCCGACAAGCTGGTAATCGTACCGGAGGCGTCGGATACCAGTGCACCGGATCCCGAAGTGATCAATCATTCCAGCCAGGTCAATCTGACGGTAGATGAAAACGGCAACTACATCCAGGGTGCGGACTATACAAAGGTAGACGCGGCCATTGCAAAAGCAAATGCCCTCAACAGAGACGATTATGTAGACTTTACCCCGGTGGACAACGCCATTGCCGCAGTTGTGCGTGATTTGGATATCAGCAAGCAAGCCGAAGTTGACGCCATGGCACAAGCCATTGAGGACGCAATAGCCGGCCTGCAGCGCAAGCAGGCGGCTGTCAGCGGCAGCTATCAAATCACCGCAGGTGCAGACGGTGTATGGAGCAAAGGCAGCACTGCCGGACTTTCCGTTACATCCAACGGTGATTTCACCAAATTTACAGGCATCAAAGTAGACGGCGCAGACGTTGCGGCGGAACATTACACCGCGGTCAGCGGCAGCACCGTAGTCACTCTGAATCCGGCTTATCTGGAGACGCTGACAGAGGGTGTGCACACCCTGACTCTGGTATATACAGACGGTGAGGTAACGACCAACTTCACAATCGCTCCGGCAGGCACGGCTGTATCCCCGCAAACAGGAGACAGCAGCAATATCACCATTTGAGTAGCTGCAGCTGTTCTTGCCGCGGGAGCTATGACAGGCGCAGTTCTGTTGGCAAAAAATAAAAAAGCGGAATAATCCTAAAAAAAAAAAAAAAAAAGACA
>CALWUX010000055.1 GCA_944384795.1 uncultured Clostridia bacterium
GTACCATTATGAACGCAGAACAAATCATTGTGCTGGACGAAGGCAAGGTGGTCGGCAAAGGCACCCATCAGGAGCTGCTGAAAAACTGCCAGACCTATTATGAAATTGCTTCCTCACAGCTTTCAAAGGAGGAGTTGGAACATGAGTAATCAGGAACGGAATACAAATGCTTCTCCCGGGCACAGAGGCCCCATGTTCGGCGGGAACGCCGCTGTTCCGGGAGAAAAAGCGAAAAATTTCAAAAGCTCCTTTGGCAAACTGCTGCGTTATATGGGCAAATTTAAAATTTTGCTGATTTTAGTTATGGTATTTGCTATTTGCTCCACCATATTTACCATTGTAGGACCTAAAATTTTAGGTATGGCGACTACAAAATTGTACGAAGGCATTATGGGCAGTGTTTCCGGCACGGGAACGGGTATTGATTTTGGCTATATCGGCACGATTGCCGTGATTTTGATTTGCCTGTACCTGGTAAGCCTGCTGTTCGGTTATTTGCAGGGGCATTTGATGTCAAAGGTAACTATGAAGGTGACGTATAACCTGCGGAAAGATATTTCCAATAAAATGCACCGTCTGCCCTTTAAATATTACGACGGTACCTCAAACGGCGAGATCCTCTCTTACATCACCAACGACATAGACACCATCTCCCAAAGCATGAACCAAAGTGCAACGCAGATCATCACTTCTATTACTACCATTATCGGTATTCTGATCATGATGCTGACCATCAGCTGGGAAATGACCTTAGTGGCGCTGGCCATTGTGCCCATTTCCATGGGCATCATCTCCCTGATCATGAAAAAATCCCAAAAGCACTTTATGGCGCAGCAGGCCTATCTGGGCCATGTCAACGGTCATGTGGAGGAAATGTATGCCAGCCATATCGTAATCAAGGCGTTCAATAAAGAAAAGGATTCCACAAAAACCTTTGACAAATATAACAATACCCTTTATAAATCTGCGTGGAAATCACAATTCATGTCCGGCTTGCTGATGCCCATCATTCTGTTTGTGGGAAACCTTGGCTATGTAGCTATTTGCATTTTAGGCGGCTACCTTTCCGTTACCACAGGGCTGCCTGTGGGTAATATCCAGGCGTTTATGCAATATGTGCGCCAGTTTACACAGCCTATCTCTCAAGTAGCCAATATTACGAATATTTTACAGCAGACAGCCGCAGCTGCGGAACGCGTATTCAACTTTCTTGAGCAGGAAGAGGAAGTGCCGGAAGCTGAGCACCCCATTACCGTACAGCATGACCCCAACGGTCCTGAAACGGCAACCTGTATCAAACCGAAAGGCAGGGTCGTGTTTGACCATGTAAACTTTGGTTATACGCCGGAGCGTACCATTATCAACGACTTCTCCACTGTGGTAGAGCCAGGTCAGAAGGTGGCTATCGTGGGTCCTACCGGCGCTGGCAAAACCACCATTGTAAAACTGCTCATGCGTTTTTACGACGTAAATTCTGGCGCGATTTTGGTAGACGGTCACGATTTGCGGGAATACGCAAGAAAAGACCTGCGTTCCATGTTCGGCATGGTGGTACAGGATACCTGGCTGTATAACGCTTCCATTGAAAATAATATTCGCTACGGCAGGCAGGACGCTACCACG
Source organism: uncultured Clostridia bacterium (assembly GCA_944384795.1). Taxonomy (GTDB): domain Bacteria; phylum Bacillota; class Clostridia; order Oscillospirales; family Acutalibacteraceae; genus UMGS1071. The sequence goes on from CALWUX010000055.1 coordinate 1,624, forward strand.
GAAGAGGTAATCAAAGCGGCCAAAGCTGCCCAGGTGGATCATTTTGTCAGAACATTCCCGGACGGCTACAAAACCATGCTCAACGAGGAAACAAACAACGTCTCCCAGGGACAAAAACAGTTGCTGACCATTGCCCGCGCTATTTTGGCCGACCCTGAGATTTTGATTCTGGACGAGGCCACCAGCAGCGTGGATACCAGAACTGAAATTTTGATTCAAAAAGCCATGGATCATTTGATGGAGGGCCGTACGAGCTTTATCATTGCGCATCGTCTTTCCACTATTAAAAATGCCGATACCATTCTGGTTATGAAAGACGGCGATATTATTGAGCAGGGCAACCATGAACAGCTGCTTGCAAAAGGCGGATTTTATGACAACCTTTACAACAGTCAGTTTGACCAGAGTGAAGAATAATTCCCCGGCTTTATGAAAAAACCGTTACAGTATCTACTGTAACGGTTTTTTATAGCTCTGTTTCCGCTGCGCTTTGGCAATAGGCGCGTATCAGCTTCATAAAGCGTTCCCCGTAACGGTCCGCTTTTGTCTGCCCTACCCCGCTGATTTCCAAAAATGCTTTCATATTTTGCGGCAGCTTTGCGCACATTTCTTTCAGGGAAGCGTCTGTAAAAATCACAAAAGCAGGTACGCTCTGCACCTTTGCGATTTTTGCCCGCAGTTCTTTTAACCGCCGGAACAACTCCTGGTCAATGTCCAGACCGGAAGCCCCGCGGGACAATTTTTCGCTGTCCTGCCGCATGACGCGCATGGACACTTTTTGCTGGCCCCGCAGTACCGCAAACGCTTTGGGACGGATCTTCAGCACCTGATAACCGTCGCTGGTCGTCTGGATATATGCCTGCACCAGCAAAAATTCTATCACCTGCCGGATATACTCTTTTGATTCCGTTTCCATAATACCGTAGGTGCTCAGCTGATCAAGCCGGTTGCTTTTTATTTTTTCATTCTTGCTGCCCCGCAGAATATCAATGATGGTCAGCATACCGAACCGTTCCTGCGCTCTTACAATGCAGGAAAGGATTTTCTGCGTGTCCACCGTAATATCCACATCCTCTGACCTGCCGTTGCAGTTTGCGCAGTTTCCGCAAAAATCGGGGCTTTCCTCCCCAAAATACCGCAGGATATGCGCACGCAGACAATCGGTTGTGGTGCAATAAAAATTCATTTGCTGTAAACGCTCTCTGTCTTTGGCCAAAACCTCTCTGCGAGTGACCGGGTCTAATTCCTCGTTTTCCTTATCCTTTTCAATTAAAAACAGGTTGGTACTTACATCCTGCTTGCTGTACAGCAAAATACACTGCGCGGGCTCTCCGTCCCTGCCGGCCCTGCCCGCCTCCTGATAATAGCTTTCAATATTTTTCGGCATATTAAAATGCAGCACATAAGCAATATTGGATTTGTCAATTCCCATGCCAAAGGCATTGGTCGCTACCATAATGCGAACCCTGTCAAACTGAAAATCCTCCTGGTTCAGCCTGCGCTCCTTGTCGCTCAGGCCCGCATGGTATCGGGTGGCGCTGTATCCCTGCAAAATCAAACGTTCGCAAACGTCCTCCACCACCTTCCGCGTGGTGCAGTAAACAATGCCTGTTTTATTTTGATTCCGTTCTAAAAAACGCTCCAGCGCCGTAAATTTATCAACGGGCTTTTGTACTTCAAAATATAGATTTTTTCTGTCAAAGCCCGTGGTCATGACAAATGGTTCTTTTAATTCCAAAAGGGAGACGATGTCCTGTTTGACTTCCGTTGTGGCGGTCGCCGTAAAAGCGCCGACAACAGGACGCTGCGGCAAAGCGCGGATAAACTGGGCGATTTTTAAGTAACCGGGGCGAAAATCCTGTCCCCACTGGGATACGCAGTGCGCTTCGTCCACGCTGATAAATGAAATATCGGCGGAAGCGGCAAAGTCCCGAAACAAATCCAATTCCAGACGCTCCGGTGCGACGTAAATCAATTTATAGCGGTTCTGTCCTGCATTTTCAATTACTTTTACCTGCTGGGCAGGCGTTAAAGAACTGTTGATATACGCCGCGGGGATACCGGCCTCCAGCAAAGCGAAAACCTGGTCTTTCATCAGGGAAATCAAAGGAGAAATCACCAATGTGATTCCCTTTGACAAAACAGCTGGTACCTGATAGCAAATAGATTTACCCGCGCCTGTTGGCATAATGCCCAGACAGTCTTTGCCATGGAGCAAATGATCTATCAGCTCCTTTTGTCCGCTGCGAAATTCGTTGTACCCAAAATAAGTTTTCAAAACCTCATATGCTTTTTCTGTCATCTGTATTCTCCGTCAATGTGGTAATGGTATTATTATACTAAATGATTCCATAAGAAACAACGCAATTGTGAGAGAATTACCCACCGGTGCCCGATATAACGGCAGTCCAACATTCCTTTTCCCGCTTCTTTAGGGATTTGGCGTTTATCACTCCGCTTGTTGTATTGACGATATTTGAGGAATATTGTATAATAAAATCACATAGAAGAAAGAGGGAATGACCATGAATAAATTTTGTTCCAGATGCGGCGCTCAGGCAGAACAAAATGCGGTATTCTGCCACAATTGCGGTGCAAAAATACCGCAGGAGCAGCCGCATACAGCAAATCACAACGGATACCAGCAGTCTCCCCCAGGCGGGCCGGCCCGTCCGCAGGGCGGCTTCCATGCGCAGCAGCCAAATCAGGCACAGTTTATGATACTCCAGCAAGTTGCTTCTAAAATAAAAACCTCCGCTATATTCTGGATGGTTTGGGGAATTTTCTGCGCAGTCATCGGTATTATCACCCTTTGCTTAGGCGCCGCGGCAAATTCCACCATCAGCGGACGTTTATATCGGTATTATTATGACAGCGACCCGGGTACAGGCGCCATCGTATATGGCGTATTCCTGCTGATTGCCGCTGTGGTCAACATTGTGTACGCTGTGATCCATTTCGGCTACGAAAAAGAGATTTTCCGCAATCCCGCGTCCGTCATGCGAAAAATTGACTCCTCTGCCCTGTATATTATCAGCATTGTAGTCAATGTGATTTTCGGCGGTGTCATCGGTATTATCGGCGGTGTTATCATGCTCAATGCCCGCACTCTGATGCGCAGCACCCCATTTATGTACCCCGGCAATTATGCGCCTAATCGGCCGCCGGTACCGCCTTACGCTCCCCCGCAGCAGCCGGGTGTTCCTGGACAGCCTCCGTTCCGGCAGCAAGCGCCTGTGCAGCCACAGCAGGATACCCCGTCGTCTCCCGTTCAGCCAACACCATCAACGGATTCGGTACAGCCGCCGCAGGAATCTGCACAAGCACAGCAAACGCCAGCGGAACAGCCACAGGAGCCGCAGCAAACCTTTGTACAGCAGCCGGAACCTGCACGGCAGGAGGATACTGCAAAGCAACCAGAAGCTGCTGTACAAAACAGCGCAACAGAAGCCAATGCTTCTTCCGCTGTGGAGCCGGACAAAACAGAAAATACGGAGCAAACAGATAAACCACAATAATGTTTATAAAAGAGACACACAGGTTGTCTCTTTTTTATTTACTAAAAACAGCTTTCCATGCAGTCAAGGGGATAATGCGCTCGCAGAAAAAGCTGTTTTTTATATGTAGGACTTTTGCTACTTTGAAAAACGCTTATACAGCGCAGAGAGAGCTTTTTTCTCTATTCTGCTGACATAGGATCTGGAAATGCCCAGCAAGGAAGCCACTTCCCGCTGTGCCAGCGGTTTACTGCCGGGCACCAATCCATAGCGCATACAAATAATGGACTGCTCTCTCGGCGACAATTCTTCCTCCATATATGCTTTTAATTTTTCAATTTTAATTTTATTATCAATATTTTCCACCATATTATCCTCGGAAGCCATGGTGTCCATCAACGTCAGCGCATTTCCGTCGCGGTCGGTATCAATGGGTTCGTTCATGGAAATATCCTGCGCCGTCTTTTTCGTTGTCCTGAAAAACATCAGTATTTCATTTTCAATACATCTCGCCGCATAACTGGAAAGCCTGATTCCCTTACCTGTATCAAAGGAATCCACCGCTTTTATCAGGCCGATGGTTCCTATGGAAATCAAATCGTCCTGCTCGCTGGAATTGGCGTAATATTTTTTGATAATATGGGCAACCAAGCGCAAATTGCGCTCAATCAGCGTATTTCTGGCATTTTGATCTCCTTTGCTTAATTTTTCCAAATATTCTTTTTCTTCCTTCGCGCTCAATGGTTTTGGGAACGAACCGGACCCCGTTACGTGTAAAATAAAAAAAATCAAATCAGAAATAAAGTCAAATAAGAATCCGCCTATCAAATCAAACACCTTCTCTGCTTTTATTTGTACAGTGTATTCAGCAGCACGCCTGTTCGTTGCATGTACCAAAAAAAAACAGCGTTCTTATCATACCTTTGCAGATAAGAACGCTGTTTAAAGCAAAAGAAAAGCCTTAATCTTGAGCCTGCGCAGAAAATTTCTGTTTTACTTTTTCTATACTCTGCAGCGGCGCCTGTTCGGAAGGATACCAGCCCTTTTCCGCCATTTTTTTATAAAGCTGTTCCTGCATGGACAGCGAATCCTTCAGCGCCGTTTCAAATGTGCTGTGTACATTTGCCGTGGCAGCTTCTATGGTTCCATGCAGATACAAATCGCACACGCCTTTGGCTGTCAAAAGCATATTTTCCATTACGCATTTATCGTCCATTTCTGTTACCTCCCACATTTACACCAGCTGCATAAACTGCGCAAACAACTGTTGGTGCTTGTCTGCTAATTGCTGTGCGTATTGTTTCAGCTGCGGGTCCTGTAATTGTTCCGCTGCCTCTTTACACTGGGTTTGCAAAAATTGTTCGTGACCCAGTGCGTCTTCAATGTAGTTTAATTCTTTTGGGCTCATCAAAAACACCTCCAGCCATATTATGGGAAGATTTTGATAATTTATACAACAGCTATAACGGACAGTTTTGAACAGTGGCTGACATTAAATATTTTCCAATTGCTCCAGCAGTGAATGTAATTTTGCTTTAGAAAGATACGGCCGAACCATTTGAATGACCTGCTGCAGTGTAAGCGGCTTAATATTTTGAATGATTGCAGGCGTCATAAACACGGGAAATTCCCTGCTGAGGATTGCGGATGCCTGCTGATTGGCCAGCAGCTCTTTCATGGTAATGCGGTTTTGCTTTAAATACATACGCCTCTCCCTCCCGTACTCTATTATATGAGGACGGAGCCATACCGTGCGCCGGCCCTTTTATTCAGACTGGTCGGGAGAAAAGCAGGAATGCTGTTCGTTGCACAATACCGATTTTCTGTGCTTTTCTCACCAAAGTACAGGCTCTTTTTCATACTTTCGTTTTCCAACGCGCCTGTAAGCGATGATTCCCCTTGCATATTTGCAGTACATACAATAATTCAATTATTTCACCCGGACATAGTATGCGTACAGCCGCAAAAAAATATAACCGGTGTGCATACGGCTGCAAAAAAACGGCAATACTGCCCATGAGGTGATTACAATGCTGCAGAGCGTATATTTTCAAGTACAAAATGTACGGGACAAACATGATTTAAAACAAATGAAAAAAGGACTGGACACGCTGTACGGCGTATTATCTGTTTCCGTAAATCCAAAAGAGCGTAAGGTTGGTGTCGATTACGACACAACAGGAATCACCGGACAGCAAATCACGGATTATCTTCACGATAAAGGCTACCAAATAACCGGTATGCGCAATATAAGCGTTTAACGCCAAAAAAGACAAATGCTAAATTTTAGCATTTGTCTTTTTTGTATCTTTACGAAAAATCTGATGATGAAAGCACCTTGCCTTTTCGCAGGCTTTGCCGAATATTTTGTACAGCGGCGTCCGTTTTGCGCAAACGCTCCAGCAGCTCCTTTTCCTGCGCGGAGGTTTCCAGTACTTCATGGATACCGCCGTTTTGAATGACAATACGATGGTCTGCCATCAGCGCCAGCAGCGGGTCATGGGTAGCCATCAATACGATCTTATCCTCCGATACCAGCAAGTCCAGCGCCTTTCCCCTGTCAATGCCAGCGTTTTCTATTTCATCAATGAGCACAATGGGAGAAGCGCTTAAAATTGCTGTATCTGCAATCATCAGCGCCCTGGACTGCCCGCCGGAAAGACCGGTCACCGGCGTATCCGGAAAAAATCGCTCACCCGCCAAATCATTGGCCACTTCCATGATACGTTTGATCACTTCATCGGCATTTTCTATCATACGGCTTTGGGCGTGCATTTCCAAAAATTCCTTGACACTCAAATCCATAATAAAATTCATATTTTGAGACAGCTGTGCAACCAAACGGTTATTGGAGGAAAACCGCCATTTTATGTCCGGTACGGCGCCGTTTATCAAAATCCGGCGTTTGGTCGGCGTGTCGCCCTGCGCCGCCCATTCAATGTCTGCCAGCAAACGGCTTTTACCGGAACCGGTAGGTCCTACAATAGACACGATTTGGGAAGCGGCAACGGTCAGCTCCCCAAAACGCTCCGGCTCTCCGCTTTTGGTTTGACCCGGCAAAATGGTCAGAGAACGTACCCGTTCTTCCTCCTCTATTCCCAGAAAGGCTTGTACCTGAGCGATATAATCTGTCATTTCTTCATACAGAGTCTCCTTGTTTATGGCCTTTTCTTCAGCCTCCTCCTGGCTGATTTGCGCAATGTATTCCTCCAGGGTATATTTCATCGCGCCGGAAATATCCAAACGGTTCTGCAGGAAAAATTCATTTAAAAACGGGTACAAAGCCAAAAGCTCGGCGATGGTTTTGTTTTTCATGGCTGTTCTTCCTCCCATTTGATTTTGCGCACATTGCCAAGCTGGTACTGCTTGCCGATGCGGGTTTCTCCCAGGCAGTAGGAACAAAGTGCGGCAGGCATGGGAAAGCGCAGCTTCATACCCTCCAGTGTCCTGATATCCTGATTTTTGTCATACAGCAGAGTACTCAGCTCAAAAGCCCCCTGTCCGCTAAGCCCATTGACGTGCATGACCACCGCTTTGGGATTGACCGCAGTGACTCGGGAAGCAAATACCTCCCGTTCTGCCTGAGAAACAATATCGCCTTTTGTAATCACTACATAATCCGCTGATTTGAGCATAGGGCCGATTTTTTTCGGCGTATTGATGCCGGAAAGATTGTCAATCACGCAAACGCCTTTGACCTCCGCCAGATACGGGGAACAGCGGTTGCAGAGCCCTGCTGATTCCGTAATCAGCAAATCCAGCCCCTTTTGATTGCCCCACTGCACCACTTCCTCAATGTTGGAAGCGAAGAAATGATCCGGACACAAGGCGCCGGACAGCCCTTTGCGCACGGGAACCCCTTCTTTTTCATACAACAGGTCATCGTCTGTATGCAAACAATCGAATTTTACCACACCTACGGAAATTCCCTGGTGCTTGAGCGCGGCAATGGTCTTCAATATCACAGACGTCTTGCCGGAGGACGGCGGGCCTGAAAAAACAATAAAATTCATAAAATTCCTCCTTTACAGCGAAAAAAACGCGCGCTCCGCTTCCGCCAACAGCGCCGGTACATCCTTATGGTATAGGATGTCCCAGCCGGGCCACAGAAAAGACTGCTCCGGCGCAAGATGGTCGTTTACCAGCGGATTGGTAGTAGGAAACCTGCCGTTGGACGATAAAATTTCACCAAGAGATTTGGAGCACAAAAAATCCACAAACGGCCGCACCTTTTCTTTAGACGCCGCTTTGACCAGCAGAAAAACAGGGCTTAACACCGCACCGTCGTACGGCCACACCAGCTGCATTCCGTTATTTTCTTCCATCATACGGGCAAAAAAGTACGGAATGACCGTAACCGCCGGATTTTCCTTTTGCCTTGAAGATTTACTCATTTTTACCATTTGTGCCGGGTGCATACTCTGCACGAGGTTTTTTCCCAGCTTTGCAAGTCCGTCTAAGCCGTATTTGCCGTATATACCCAGCAGCAGTGCGTTGAACATATCCAAATCCTGCACGGGAAAAGCAATGGAGTTTTCATATTCCGGTTTCATCAAATCCTGCCAGCTTTGAGGAATCGGCCTGTCCCCTAATGCCTCAGGATTGATAATAAACACAGCGGGCACCATGCTGACGATATGATACTGGCTGTTGGGATCTTTTAAAGAAAGGGAAGCATTGTCAAATTCCGTTTTCATATCCATCGTCATGTCCGGATTGGCAAACACGCCTGCATCGCGGTATTTACCCAGCATATCCGGGTCAAAAAACAGCTGGTAACCCGCGGAAAGATAAACATCTGCCAGTCCCGTTTCGTCTTTACAGGCTTCAATACGCTTTTGCAGCCAGTCCAAACCCATGCTGGCAGACTGTAAATCAAAGTTGATCTGCGTACCGGTTTGCTCTTTCCACGCTTCAAACGCGTCCATCAGCGGCAAACGAATCGGGCACGGCAGTATGCCCTCTACCTGTATGGTAGCGTTATCTTTTTGCTTTTGGGCCGGCTTGTCCGAAACTGCCTGTTCTACCCCGTTTGCATGATTCTCAATAACTTCTACCAGCTGTTTTTCAAAAGCCTGCGGGTCCACACAGCGGCTTTTTAAAGCCATTTCCAAAGAAATTTGTTTGCCTATGGTTTTGCGCATCAGAGGATTGCTGATTTTTCCAAAGCCATTGGCGTCTAAAAAAGCAATCAATTCCGGATAACGCTCTGTAATATCATACACTTTTTCCGATAAAGAAAAATACTGATTCATGAATAACCTCCTAAAATATACATAAAACCTATCTCATATAAGGATACTGCTGTCTGTATTATACCGGCTCCAAAAGAAAAAGTATGTTGTTTTTACAACATACTTACTGCATTTATCCATAAAAACCGCTGTCAACCGGGTAAATCAAACAGCAAAACTATACTCGGCAGCTGCCGCTGCACAAGCCTGCAAAATAAAAACACAGCCACGCAATAATTGCGCGGCTGTGTTTTTAATCCATTTCTTCGGCAAATTGACTGTTATACAATGTTTCGTAAATACCTTTTTGGCGCAGCAGCTCCTCATGGGTTCCCTGCTCCGCTATGCGGCCGTCTTTCATGACCAAAATCAAATCTGCATTCCGTATGGTAGACAGCCGGTGGGCAATCACAAAACTGGTACGCCCCTCCATCACATTCTGCATGGCGTTTTGCAGCTTTTTCTCCAAACGCGTATCAATGGAACTGGTGGCCTCATCCAAAATCAAAATAGAGGGGTCGGCCAAAACAGCTCTGGCAATGGTGATAAGCTGTTTTTCACCTTGGGATACATTGGTACCCTCTTCATTGATAAATGTCTGGTACCCGTCCGGCAATGACAAAATAAAGTCATGGACATTGGCAATTTTGGCAGCCTCTATGATCTCCTGCTCTGTCGCGTCATCTTTACCGTATTTGATATTATCGTAAATCGATCCGTGGAACAGCCAGGTATCCTGCAATACCATACCGAAATTGGAGCGCAGCTCACTGCGCGGCACATGGCGTATATCCACATCATCAATTTTTACAGCGCCGCCCGTTACATCATAAAACCGCAGAAGCAAATTGATAATGGTGGTCTTTCCCGCCCCCGTAGGGCCGACAATGGCAACCGTCTGCCCGCTTTTGACTCGGAAAGTCAAATCGTGAATAAAGATTTTATCCGGGCTGTAACCAAAAGAGACCTGCTCAAAGGAAACATTGCCTTTGGCATTTGCCAAACTTTCCGATGTATGCTGTTCCTGCATATCCTCTTCATACAGAATCTGGGCAACACGGGTAGCGGCGGCCACCGAGGACTGAATGGTCGCAGAAAGCTGTGTCACCTGAGAAAGCGGCTGGAAAATCTGCCAGATATAACGGATAAACGCCTGTAAATTACCTACCGTCATCACACCGTTGATAGCGTTTACCGCACCCAACACAGCAATGGAGCCAATGATCAGGTATGTCATAAACGCAATCAACGGGGACATCAGACCGGAAATAAACTGCGCTTTAAAGCCGTGCTGGCAAACCTGTCGGTTGGCTGCCTGAAATTCTTCTATTGCTTCCTTTTGCTTACCGTACAGCTTGATTTCCGAAAAACCGGTATATTTTTCCTGCACCGTTCCGTTTAAATTGCCCAAAGCATCCTGCTGAGCCTGGAACAGCCTTTGCGATTTCCTGATAATAAACCGGGAGAGCAATACGGTACCCGGAATCAGCACCAGCGCAATCAATGCCATCCATACATTGATGGTAAACATCATGATAAAGGCAAATACAATCACGAATATGGCGTTGATGATCTGCGGCAGGCTCTGCTGCAGTGCGTTGGAAAGCGTATCCACATCGTTTGTAATGCGGCTTAGAATATCGCCGTAAGCGTGCTTGTCAAAGTAAGAAACAGGCAGCTTTTGCAGCTTTTTTTCAATGGCGTCGCGCAAATCGAACATGGCGTTTTGAATGGCATTGGTCAAACAGAAATTATAAATATAGGAGCAAGCCGCATTTGCCAGATATAAGCCGACCAGCACAAAAACCACCGAAAAGATATATTCAAAATGAATGCCTGCCCCCGGTGTACCGGACATCAAATCCATAGCGTCGCTTGTCAGCTGGGTGGTAATCAGACCTTCCGTAACAGGCGCCGCCGCGGCAAAGCCGGCAGAAAGCAGAATCAAGATAAAACCGGCAATTAACGGAGGCAAATATGGCTTAAAAAAGGAAAACAAACAGGAAAACACGTGTTTTTTTGTTTTTATCTGGTCCATTTTTCCAATTCCTCCTTTGTCAGCTGAGATTCTGCAATCTCCAAATAAACAGGGCAGTTTTTCAGCAGCTCTTTGTGACTGCCGCAGCCTACGATCTCTCCCCCGTCCAGCACGAGGATCCTGTCCGCCTCCGTAATGGAGCTGATCCTCTGCGCTACAATCAAAACAATGGAGTTGGCGGTAACTTCTTTTAAACGGGCACGCAAAGCCGCGTCCGTTTTAAAATCCAAAGCGGAAAAGCTGTCGTCAAAAATGTAAATTTCCGGCTGGCGTACAACGGCACGGGCTATGGACATACGCTGCTTTTGCCCGCCGGACATATTAACGCCGCCCTCATATACCATTTCCTCAAACTGATCCGGCTTATCCATGATAAAATCGTATGCCTGCGCTATTTTGGCCGCCTGCTCCAGTTCCTCATGGCTGGCATCATGCTTTCCAAAACGCATATTGTCCGCAATGGTGCCGGAAAACAGAATGGTTTTTTGAGGAATATAACCGATTTTATTGCGCAGCGTATCCAAATCATAATGACGCACGTCTATGCCGTCTAGAGAAACACTGCCCCGGGTCACATCATACAGCCTTGGTATCAGCTGGATCAGCGTACTCTTACCGCAGCCGGTACTGCCGATAATGGCGACGGTCTCCCCTCGTTTTGCCGTAAAGGAAATATCGTGCAAAATCAATTTATCCGTATGGGGATAAGCAAAAGACACGTGGTCAAATTCCAAAGTACCTTCTTTTCCTGCAGGAATCTGCATATCCACAGCTTCGTTATGGATAGAAGGCTCCTCTTTGAGTAATTCCGTGATTCTGCCTGCCGATACCCGCGCCCTTGGGTACAGAGAAAACACAAGAGCAAACAACATAAACGAGAACATGGTATGGAACTGGTAGTCCATAAAAGCCACCATCTGGCCCACCTCCAAAGAGCCGGCGCCAATCAAATGGCTGGACACGATAAACACACCCAAAACAGCTAAATTCAGCAGCAGCACAAAGCTCGGCTGGGACAGGGACATAAGCTTGAAAATCTTTTTGGTCTCTTTGGTAAAGTCCTTGTTGGACGCATGGAAACGCTCAACCTCATACGCCTCTTTCCTAAACGCACGAATCACGCGCACACCGGTCAGGTTTTCTCTGGACACCTGGTTCAAACGGTCCAAATACTTTTGCTGTCTTTCCGAAATCGGTTTTACAAAAGCTGCCATGATCACAATGGCCACCAGCATAATGGGAATAGCGATACCCACCACCGCTGACAGGGAGGTACTGGTATACAGCGTCATGGAAATACTGGTAATGATCATAAGCGGAGACAACAAGGCGGTGCGCAGCACCAGATTGATAAACTGCTGGAGCTGGAACACATCATTTGTTGTACGGATAATCATGGAAGAAATACCGAATTTATCGTATTCCGCATGGGAAAAGGTCTGGGATTTGGAAAAAATATCATCCCGGATATCCCTTGCCACATTGGTGGAAATTTTAGCAGACGCATAGCACAGCAATATGGTTCCCGCGCTGCCCAGCAAAGCCAGACCCAAAAGCACCAGACCCATCCATAAAATATAGGCGATGTCCTGCTTTGCAATACCGTCATCTATCATGGAGGACACGACCGTCGGTATACCCAGCTCTACCAGAGCAAAGCCGAACAAACCTATGATATTGAATACCATGAGAAGTTTATTTTTCATAATATAGCGGAACATCAGTTTCATAAAATTCTCTCCAATCGCTTCCATAAGAAAAACAGAGAGCAAAGCACTCTCTGTTAATAGATTGGGCGCAATACTCCCAAAACTGTTTTGTATCACTATACCATAATTATTGATTTTCTTCAAGAGATAATCCATAAGAAAAACCGAAATATTCCCAAACTTCCCAATACCGGCTTATCTTTGTCCTGCAATGAATTCCCTGCTTTTTATCCGATGCCGGGCACTGTCAAAACCCATTTCTCAAAAAGCAAAAAACGGCAGAGTGACCTGCCGTTTTTTAATCGCATGCAACCGCCGATAGAAATGTACTTTGCACAAAAACTATTTAAATTCTTGCAACGCCGGTTTTCCGCGCTGCTTCAGCCACCGCTTTGGCAACAGCGGGACCAACACGCTTATCAAACGCTTTGGGAATAAAATATTCGGGAGACAATTCCTCTTCCGAAATCAAATCTGCCAAAGCCTGCGCCGCGGCAATTTTCATCTCATCGTTGATGTCTTTTGCGCGCACGTCAAACGCACCGCGGAAAATACCGGGAAACGCCAGCACATTGTTGATTTGATTCGGAAAATCACTGCGTCCGGTAGAAATGATACGCGCACCGCCGGCTTTCGCTTCCTCCGGATAAATCTCCGGCACCGGATTGGCACAGGCAAAAATGATGGGGTCCTGCGCCATCGTTTTTACCATTTCCGTGGTAACGGAGCCGGGTGCAGATACCCCAATGAACACATCGGCCCCTTTGAGCACATCGGCAAGGCTGCCGGCTCTTTTATCCAAATTTGTGATTTTGCTGATTTCCTCTTTCGCAGCGTTCATACCCTCTGTGCGGCCCTGGTAAACAGCGCCTTTCCGGTCACACAGGGTAATGTTCCCATAACCTGCTTTTAACAGCAGCTTGGTAATGGATATAGCCGCCGCACCCGCGCCGTTGATTACAATGCGCACCTGTTCCTTTTGCTTATTTGCCAGCTTCATGGCGTTGTTCAACCCGGCAAGGGTAATCACTGCCGTACCGTGCTGGTCATCGTGAAAAATAGGAATATCGCACTTTTCCTTGAGCTTTCTTTCAATTTCAAAGCAGCGCGGTGCGGCAATATCCTCTAAATTCACGCCGCCAAAGGAACCGGAAATCAAATATATGGTATTTACAATTTCATCTACATCCTGGCTTTTAATGCAAAGCGGAAACGCGTCAACGTCTCCAAAAGCCTTGAATAATACACATTTTCCTTCCATAACGGGCATACCCGCCTCCGGACCTATGTCTCCAAGACCCAGCACGGCCGAGCCGTCCGTTACCACAAGGCACATATTCCAGCGTCTTGTCAGCTCATAAGACAAATCCATATCCTTTTGGATTTCCAAACAGGGCTGGGCAACGCCCGGCGTATAGGCAAGGGATAAATCCTCCTGTGTCTCCACAGGTACGGTGGCGACCACTTCTATCTTCCCTTTCCATTCCTTATGCAGTTTTAAAGATTCTTTTGCGTAATCCATGTTTTATCCTCCAGAAAATCAATAATTGCCGGAGAAGAACTGACTGTCCTTTGGCAGCTGATAGCCTTTAAAATACGAGCCGAAATCCAGCTTCAGATAATCGCACAGATCCGCAAGCTCCACCATGGTATTGTCGTTAACGGGAATCCCGTTTTCTCTTCTGTCTTTTTCCGCCAGTATTTCTTTTTCTCCGTGGGTATAGATTCTGTCTTTTCCGTCCGCTTTGGGGCTTTCACGCACAGCCTCCAAATAGTCGGAAAAGTGTTTTTTGATTTTTTCCGGATCTCCGAAAATCGCAGGGTCAATCGCCATAAAGCCGTGGCAAATACCGGTTTTATCCTCAAAAGTGCAGCATTGGTCAGAAGTAATGCCCAAAGACAAAATAGAGCTGAACAACTCACAGATCATACCGTATCCGTAACCTTTATGGCTGCCGCTGACCTCTTCGCAGCCGCCCAGCGGCATAATACCGCCGCCGCCTTTGGAAACAATGTTGGCAAGCACGTCCGGCGCGTTGTTGCTGGCGTGTCCGTTTTTATCCAAAGCCCAGCCGTCCGGCAAAGGCTCGCCTGATTTATTGTACATTTCCAGCTTACCCCTGGTTACCACAGTAGTGGAGCAGTCAAAGAAAAACGGGTACGGCTCCGCCGGCATGGAAACGGCAATAGGGTTTGAGCCCAGCATAGCCTGTTTACCAAAGGTAGGCACCATAATGGCCTCCGAATTGGTGCAGGACATACCCAACAGCCCCTGATCGCAGGCCAGCTTAGTGTAATAGCCCGCAATGCCAAAATGATTGGAATTTCGCACGCTGACAATGCCTACGCCGGTTTTTTTCGCTTTTTCAATGGCCTTGTTCATGGCAAACAGGCTGATCAACTGTCCCATACCGTGGTGTCCGTCTATTACGGCAGACACCGGAGTTTCAAATACGATTTCCGGTTTTTCCTTGGGGTGAATGGTCCCCTTTTCTATCCCTTTATGGTATCTCACCATTCTCTGCATACCATGGCTTTCAAAGCCATACAGATCCGCGGTGAGTAAAACATCAGTAATAATACCGCTTTCTTCTTTTGTAAAGCCAAAAGATTCAAACACATCTTGACAGAAGTGGTTCAATTCTTCATAGCTCCAATTAACATAACCCATAAATACTTCCTCCTGAAAGTTGATTCCATACTTAATCTCTAAAATATACAAAATATATCGATTAAGTATGTATTTAATATAACATTGTCATAAAACGAAATCAATAGAAAAATGGAAAATCTTTTTATATTTCCGTATTTTTCTTTCATGCTTAGCTTTTGGGAATTTTCCGGTATTATGCTCTCTGGTAAAAATAAAAACTTTGATTTTACTTTTCATCAAACGGTTTTATCCAGCCTATATTTTAGTATGTATTGATATATACCACAGCCTATTTTTATCACAATTTTTGCAAAAGTGTAGTGTAAGAATTTGAAGTAAGTAAATTTTACAAGAAAGATGATTTATGCCTAAACATTTTTAGATGCGATGAAAATTATCGTTATAATTTTCATCGCATCTTTTCCCTGCTTATTCAAGGTTTGAGTTCCAGTTTGGAAAAATAATAATTTGCATTATGATGCGGTAATCATTGACCTGAAATGGGCGTTCGCTATCAAAATCGGTATCTTCCCAAGGAATATCCGGCTTTGATTTACTCTTTTCTATGCTATCAATAAACATACTTTTGCTATATCTTCTTCTATCATTCTAAAATTTAAAAATATAGCTGTCACATATTCCAAACCATCGACAAATAGTTCGTTTCCCGATGAATGTCAATACACCCCACTCTTTTTTCACTTTCGTTTTTGGATAATTAATTACTTTCTAAACACAAACAGATACTCGTGTGCAATCAGCAAAAAGTTATATTTGACACTATTCGTTTTCCAATACCCCGTTGCCTTACAATTGTGTTGTTCTTTAATAATCAATTCTTTTAGCTTAAATCCAGCGTCCTCAAAAATACGCATAACCTCAAAAGACATCGGAATCATGTGTCCTTTTTGACGGGTATCTCCCATTAAAACAGCACAAAACTTATCTTTTTTTAATACACGGTAGCTCTCAGCGGCTACCGTTTTCATTTCCTCAAGAAAGTCTTTGACTTTCAGATGAGACAAATCTTCTGCAATGTCCTCGCTGTATTTAATAATATCAGCATAAGGCGGGTGGGTACAGATAAGGTCAATACTACTGTTCTGAATAAAATCCAAGTGCCTTGCATCGCCTTTGCGAATATAAACCTTACCGTTTGCACCTTCGTGTTCAAAATCAATCTTATCTCTGCACCTGTCAAGAGCAACATCGTTCACATCAACACCGATGATATTACGATTCAAAAGCTTTGCTTCAACAAGCGTAGTACCACCGCCAGCAAACTGATCCAGTACCAAGTCTCCCTCTTTCGAATATCGAAGTAATATATTTCTTGGAATATAAGGTGACCAATTTCCACGCCACTTTGCATCGTGCGTTGCCCAGTCTCCACGCTTGGGAAAAGACCAATGTGTAGTCATTTCCAGTTCAAAATCTTCCGGCTCCCATTTAGTTATTTTCTTTGCCATTATCTAAAAACCTCGTTAATAATTCCATCCTCCAAGTCCTTGATGTTGTAAATATGTTCCATCACATCAAAAGTTTCTTCAAGGTTGTTTCGGGCACTTGTCCACCCTTTACCATCCGTAAACCATACAAAGGTAAAGCCATCAATAGTATCCGTTTCAAGAGCAAGAGTCTTATAGCTGCGGGCGGTTTCATTGAGTTTACTGCCGCCACTGCCATAAAAGTTGGTTTCAATGCCATAAATCATGCTGGGGGTCTTTACGACGAAATCGAACCGCTTTTCCATTTTACCTTGATTGGATATGGCAGAGAGATCGATGCCCCATTTTGCGGTGATTTGGTGTATGTACATTTCCTTGAAATAGGTTGCGTCTTTTACAAAACCCGCCTTCTTGATAAAGCTTTCAACCAAATCTTCCATCAGATGTCCGCCACGGTTTTTACGACCGTTGGAATCCAATCCTGTCTCTACACCTGTAACATAGTCAACAAGATTATTGATGATGTGTTCTTCCAGCAAATCAAATAACCCTGTATGCTCCATAAAATAGGCATAACGATCATAATGCGCATAGCTATTGGAAGGGTATTTTCCAAAGTTGAATTGGTACAGATACCCACCATTTTCATCCTGACAATATATTTCATTCGCTCTAACCGCCAAAAGTAGAGGAATACATTTTAAAACTTCAGGATACTTCTTGATTAAAGTCTTGAAATCTTCCTTGATGTTCTTAGAGCCGATAAGTGAATTTAGAATATTTAATTCAACTTTTATACTATCGACATTGCGGTGAACTTTTTCGAAATCTATGTAATAACGATAGTCGGCTATGCTATCACGGAAACCAGATAGCCAAGCGCTAAATTTTCTCGCCATATTATCCCCTTCTTCCCCCAAAACCTGCCGTGGATATGATTTTAAATATATCACGGTCTGTATCTAACAGCTCCTCGATAATGTTTCCAAACATATAGGCATCGGCACGGTTAGTCTTTTCCTGTACAGCTAACAATTCCATTAAAACATAAAGAAATTCAACATCATACTCTCCGAAAGCATTCAGACTGAAAAACTGATCAATATCAATGTCGTTTTCGCCGTTTTCAATTAGTGCCTTTAGCGTGTCATAATCATTGTTGGTAAGCGGCACACAAGATTTCCAGCAATTTTGAATGGCCATTAAATATTTTTTTGCTAGAATTTCATTCCCCTGCATTTTCATCAAAACATCTACTACCCAATGAATATGTTTAGGGGTACGGATGCGTGTGCCGTCTTTTTTGTACTTAATTACAATATCGAACTGCGACAAATTTCCCTGAAAAACATAGATAATATAATCTGTAAAAATAAATTCTATAATGGCTTGCTTAGTACCATTCTCAATAAACTGACTTCCTCTTTTGATTTCCATATATAAACCCCTTAAAAATTTGATATAAGCAACTCCTTGATTTTCCCTCTTGCTTCGCTATTACAGTTAATCATGCGAGTAGCCTCAACACGCTTTATTTTATGAGAAGAATAAATGTTATCGAAAAATTCATCTTCTGTGTTGGAGTTCTTGGGATCGGAATTGCTTATCACAATTTTAGCGCCTTTCCTGTGCATATCATCAACAAACCTTGCAAGCTCAATCTGTTCTTCATCGTTAAACAGATTTTCCGTATATGCAGTAAAACTTGCCGTATCTGTTATAGGGCGATATGGAGGATCAAAATAAACGAAAGTGCTGTCATCGATAAAAACAGCTGATTTTCTGTAGTCTCCGCACACAATCGTAACATTTTGCAGCTTTTCTGATACTGCTCTAAGATTTTCCTCATCGCAAATCAAAGGATTTTTGTAAGACCCCATGGG
>CALWUX010000056.1 GCA_944384795.1 uncultured Clostridia bacterium
ATTACCATAACTCCAGCTGGCTGGAGTACGGCGCCGCGCCGGATACAGCGGAGCGCGACGCAGTTGTATACCAAATTGACGCTTATCTGAAGCAGACCTCCAAGTACAATAAAAATGAAAGCAAAATCACCTTTGCGGACGTGGAGGACTGTCTGGTGCTGGTCATTTCCTCTTTTTCCAACCGCACCAGCTACGAAAATCAAACCAAAAAGGCAATCACCAATAAAGGGATTCAGGAAGCCATGACAGAAATGCTGCGGCATAACTTAGAGATATATTTTCTGGAAAATCCGCTGGAGGCGGACAAAATTGCCGCCCAGGTTTTGATTAACAAGCGCAGCCGTGAGGACGCGGAAAAAACACGGCTGAATTTAAAAAAGAAGCTGACCAGCAATTTGGATATCACCAATCGGGTGGCAAAATTTGTGGATTGCCGCAGCAAGGACGTCAGTGAGCGCGAAATTTTCATCGTAGAGGGCGACTCGGCGTTGGGTGCGTGCAAGCAGGCAAGGAATCCGGATTTTCAGGCGATTATGCCAATTCGAGGCAAGATTTTAAACTGTCTGAAAGCCGATTACGATAAAATTTTTAAAAGCGATATTATTACGGATTTGATGAAAGTGTTGGGCTGCGGCGTAGAGGTCAAAAGCAAGGCCAATAAAAATCTGTCTACCTTTGATTTGTCTGCACTGCGCTGGAACAAGGTGATTTTATGTACCGACGCCGACGTGGATGGTTTTCAGATACGCACGCTGCTGCTGACCATGCTGTACCGGTTAACGCCTACCCTGATTGAGCAGGGCAAGGTGTTCATCGCGGAATCTCCGCTGTTTGAAATCACCACAAAGGACCAAACGTATTTTGCCTATACAGAGGCGGAAAAGGAAATGTTTTTAAAACGGCTGGACGGTCAGAAATGCACCATACAGCGCTCCAAAGGGCTTGGTGAAAACGAGCCGGACATGATGAGCTTTACCACCATGGACCCCAAAACCCGCCGTCTGATACAGGTCATGCCGGAGGACGCGGAGCGGACTGCTGAGATGTTTGATTTGCTGCTGGGCGATAACCTGTCCGGCAGAAAGACTTATATTGCCGAAAACGGCTATCTATATATTGATTCTGCGGACGTAAGCTGACGCAGATGACAGGATTGGAGTGAACGCACAATGCCTCCGAAAAAAAGAAACACAAAGCCGGAAAAAAGTGCCGCGGGCGTAAAAGGCGTAATTGAGGGTGCGGGCGAGGTAGTAGAACAGCCTATTACGGATACTTTGGAAAAAAATTATATGCCTTATGCCATGAGCGTAATCATGTCCCGTGCAATTCCGGAGATAGACGGCTTTAAGCCGTCCCATCGCAAGCTGCTATATACTATGTACAAAATGGGACTGTTGGGCTCTGCCAGGACAAAATCTGCCAATATTGTGGGACAGACCATGAAGCTGAATCCCCATGGCGATTCAGCCATTTATGATACCATGGTGCGCCTGAGCCGCGGCTATGAAGCTTTATTGCACCCGTATATCGACTCAAAGGGTAATTTCGGAAAATACTATTCCCGCGATATGGCCTGGGCGGCTTCCCGTTATACGGAAGCAAGGCTGGACGATATTTGCCAGGAGCTGTTCCGTGATATAGATAAGGATACCATTGATTTTGCGGACAATTACGACAATACCATGAAAGAGCCCACCTTGCTGCCGGCCAGTTATCCCTCCGTGTTGGTCAACGCGAACACAGGCATTGCGGTGGGTATGGCCAGCTCCATTTGCCCTTTTAATTTGGAAGAGGTCTGCCAGACCGCCATTGCTTTTATGAAAGACGAAAACCATGACATTGCCTCCACTCTTCCGGCGCCGGATTTTCCGGGCGGCGGTCAGATTGTGTACGACAAGCAGGCCATAGACGCCATTTATCAGACGGGCCGCGGCGGTATCCGCGTGCGTTCCCGCTATTCCTACGATAAATCGGCCAATTGTATTGATATTACTCAGATCCCGCCGACGACGACCATTGAGGTAATCGTGGAAAAAATCGTCGATCTGGTAAAGCAGGGCAAGCTCAAGGAGATTTCGGATATCCGGGACGAAACGGGTCTGGATGGACTGAAAATCACCATTGACTTAAAACGGGGCGTGGATCCGGATAAATTGATGCAGCGCTTATTTAAAATGACGACGCTGGAGGATACCTTTTCCTGCAATTTCAACGTGTTGGTAGCGGGTATGCCCAAGGTAATGGGTATTCGGGAGCTGCTGGACGAATGGACGGCGTTCCGTATTGAATGCGTACGCCGCAGGACTCATTTTGATTTAAGGAAAAAACAGGATAAGCTGCATTTGCTCAAAGGATTGCAGGCCATTTTGCTGGATATAGACAAAGCGGTGAAAATCGTCCGTGAAACAGAAGAAGAGGCAGACGTTGTGCCCAACCTGATGTCCGGCTTCGGTATTGACGAAATCCAGGCGGAATATGTAGCGGAAATCAAGCTGCGCCACCTGAACCGGGAATATATTTTAAAACGGACCGAGGAAATTGCCCAGCTGGAAAAAGACATTGCCACACTGCAGGGAATTCTGGCCAGCAAGGCGAAAATCAAACAAATCATTATTGCGGAATTGCAGGCTGTGGCAAAAAAATATGCCCAGCCGCGCCGCAGTATGCTGCTGTATGCGGACGAGATTGAAGAAGCGGACACAGAGGAGGATATACCGGATTATCCCGTACACCTGTTCTTTACGCAGGAAGGCTACTTTAAAAAGATTACGCCGCAGTCTTTGCGCATGAGTGGGGAACAAAAGCTCAAGGAAGGCGATAAGATCACAGAGCAGGTAGAAGCTACCAACAATACAGAGCTGCTGTTTTTTACGGACAAAGCCGCTGTATACAAAACCAGAGCCGGTGAATTTGCCGATACTAAGGCCAGCGTGCTGGGGGATTATGTAGCAGCAAAGCTGGGTATGGAGGAAAAGGAAACGGCGCTTTACATGGCTGCTACCAAAGGGTATGAGGGCTTTATGCTCTTCCTGTTTGAAAACGGAAAAATAGCCAAAGTGGAAATGCAGGCGTACGCTACCAAAACGAATCGCAAAAAGCTGGTGGGTGCTTACAGTGATAAAATCCCGCTTTTTACCATGCTTTACTGTAAACAGGAATGCGAAATACTGCTTACGACCACAGAGGGCAGAATGCTTTTGGTCAATACAGCGGAGCTCCAGTCCAAAACCACCCGTTCCACCCAGGGGGTAGCGGCTATTACCTTAAAGCGGGGCAAACAGCTTGCAAAAGCGGAACTGTATCAGGAGGGTATGCTGCAAAACCCCGCCCGTTACAGAAAGCACATACCGGCTATCGGCGCGCTGCCTACTGCAGAGGAGTATGAAGGCGAACAGCTGATGTTAAAATAAAAAAGCCGTTTTTGCCCTGCCAATAGCAAAGGAAAAACGGCGGGCAATAAACGGCAAACGCGTTGGTTCGTTTTTATGCCCAGATATAGCTTTTCCGCAGTAAGAAACTTTATGCAAAAAATTTTTTGATAATATGTGGAAAGTATGTTGAAAAAATGCTTTGTATATGGTATGATAATTTAAGTTATTTTATCTAATCAGAGACTCGGAGGTACAAAATGGGCGCTTTAGAACTGGGCTTTGGCATAGTCCTTTTAGTTTTTGCCGTTGGTATTATCGCCTTGGTTCTTCTTCAGGAAGGTCAGCAGCAAAATGAAAACAGAGTGGGCGGAGGTTCTTCTTCCGACACGTTTTTGGCAAAAAATAAAGGCCGCACCATAGACGCATTTTTATCCAGATGGACAACCGTCATTGCGCTTGGCTTTTTTGCATTTGTAATCGTTATCAATGCAATTATTTTCTTTACAACAGGAAGCTCCGGCCAGTAATGCAAGTAAAAACCCTCGTTTGGCATTGTGCTGAGCGGGGTTTTTTGCTGTTGCGCTTTGTATGTCCCCGTAAGAAAGCACGCTACCATGAAAAATAAAGGCAGGGAAAAATATGACAATGGACGATATGAAAACCAGAATTTTAACCACGCTACAAAAAGAGCGGAGTCCGCTTGGGTACATCCAACTGCAGGAAAAAGCACGTTTGCAAAATGAACCGGATTTTGCAAAGGCAGTGGCGGAGCTGAAATATGACGATAAGCTGGCAGTGGACGGAAATCAGATGGTTTCCCTGGTGTTCGGCGATATTCGCGCGCGTGTATCCTCTTTATCAAAAGGTTTTGCGTTCGTCCGGCCTGAGGAAGGCTTTGGGGATATTTTTGTCCACGGCAGCAATTTAAAAAACGCCATGCTCAACGACGTTGTCATTTTGACCAATATTACGGAATCCGACCGCGGCCGCAGCGGCGAGGTAAAGGAAATCGTAGAAGAGGGCAGCCGCTATACCACAGGCACCCTTGTATATAACGAGGGTTACTGGGACTTTGCAGCAGATGTGCCTATCCGTTATAATCTGCAGGTCAACCGCAGCACTCTCAACGGTGCGCAAATCGGGGATAAGGTCTATGCTCATATTACCCGCAACCCCAAAACCAACAGGCTGGTTGCCAATATTGTAAAGGTATTTGGTAAAGCCAGCAGTGCAAAGGTGTGTGCGGACGCCATTGTGGAGCAAAACGGCATTCGCATGGTGTTTCCTCCGGAAGTACTGAAGGAAGCAAGAGAGATTGCCGCCCGCGGCGTTACGGAGCAGGATATGCAGGGACGTATTGACTTGCGGGAGGAAGCGATTTTTACCATAGACAGTGCCAGTGCCAAAGATTTGGATGATGCTATATCCTGCAAAAAAACAGAGCATGGTTTTGAGCTTGGCGTCCATATTGCGGACGTTTCCCATTATGTCAAAGAGGGCAGTGCTATGGATAAGGAAGCGCAGTTGCGGGGTACCTCCGTATATTTTGCGGACAGGGTCATTCCCATGCTGCCGCCGGAAATCTCCAACGGCGTTTGCTCTTTAACGCCGGACAGTGATAAGCTGGCGTTTTCCGCCATTATCCAGGTGGGTATGGACGGGGCGATTATAGATTACCGTTTTGAAAAAACCATTATCCGTACAAAAGTGCGCGGTGTTTACAGTGAGGTAAACGAGCTGTTCAAAGGAACGGCGACCCAGGAGCTGCTGGATAAATACAAGCCTGTGATGAAAGGACTGATGACGGCCAGAGAAATGGCGGCCATTACAAAAGAGCGCTCCAGAAAAAACGGTACCATGGAGCTGGAAAGCAATGAGCCCAAATTCATTTTGAACGAGGACGGCGTTTGCATCGACGTACAGCCAAGGCAAACGGGCGAATCGGAGCAGATGATAGAGCAGCTGATGGTAACGGCCAACCAGGCGGCGGCAAAGCTGGCTGAAAAGGAACGGCTGCCCTTTGTATACCGTGTCCATGAAAATCCCAAATCCCTGAAAATAGAGACGCTCATTGAACTGGTTTCCTCTTTGGGACTGGATTTTTCCGGCATCAAAAAAGAAAATCCTTCTACAGCGGAATTTGCGGCGATTTTGGAGCAGGCTGTGGGAACGCCTGCGCACAAAATCGTTTCCTACCAAATTCTGCGTACCATGGAAAAGGCCAGGTATTCCACAGACCCGCTTGGGCATTTCGGCCTGGCGCTGGAAGACTACTGTCACTATACTTCGCCTATCCGCCGTTATCCGGATACGGCTATTCACCGCATTTTAACAGCGTTTGTCAATAAAAAAGGCAGAAATTATATCAATGAGCATTATGCCACGTATGCGCAGGACAGCGCCACCAATTCCTCGGAAGCGGAGGTCAAGGCGCTGGTGGCTGAACGCAGTGCGGAGGACTGCTACATGGCGGAATATATGGCGCAACATATCGGAGAGCAGTTTGACGGCATTATCAGCGGCGTGACCAACCGGGGTCTGTTTGTTCAGCTGACCAGCAGTGTGGAGGGCTTTGTGCCTATTGATACCTTCGTAGATTCCGAATTTGAATTTGACGGTCTGATGACCCAGGTGGACCGCCTGACAGGCGATAAGCTGACCATAGGAATGCCGATACGCATTCAGGTAGTGGCAGCGGACGTATCCTCCGGCAGGATTGATTTTATGCCCGCTTCCGAAGTGGGAAAAATAACAGATAGAAAATAACATGACGCAAGCCAAAGCAGGGCTTGCGTTTTTTATTTTGGAAAATAGCCGGCGTGTTTTTGCGGCTATTACATAAAAATGCAGCCATATAAGCGGCATGGAAAACAGGACATGAAGCCGCTGGTAATTTTTTATTTTTTGAAAAAGGTATATTCGGGGTATATTTGTCCATTCTACCTGCATAAGTATCATTGGAAAGGCGGAAGCAGATATGTTGAAGCAAACGGATGAAAATCCACACGTTTTCAAATTAAGCGAAGAAAAACAGCACGCACGCCTGCTGGAAGAAATAAGAGAAGTCAGACGGCAGCTTGCCTGTAATCACCAATGGTTTGCGCTGGAGGGCAACCAGGATATGATAGAGGCGTGTATTTACGAAGACCGGGCATTGCAGGCCCGTTACCGTCATTTGCTGGACACGGCCAAACAGCAGGGCATTGCTGTTCCTCCTTTCGAAACGTATTTTTAATATAAGAGAGGGATAATATGTGCGGATTTTTATTGGTATTTTGATTGCGTTGGGTATTTTCTCAGCGCTGATACTGGTACAGGTCATTGCCGGGTCAAAAAAACCGGTGCGCAAGACAATCCTCAGTATTTGCATAGGGCTGTGCGCTTTGCTGGCGGTCAACCTGTCCGGTTATTTTACGGGAATCCATTTGCCTCTGAACCCGCTGAGTATAGGCGTCTCGGCAGTAGGCGGCGTCCCGGGTGTGACTACGATGCTTTTATTAAATTTGATTTTTATTTGAACCGCAGCATTGCACGGTATTAAAAAATTTTTCCGCAATCTGCATAAACAGAATAAAATCTGTCCATTCTGTCAGTAACATTTCAAACAGAAAGAGGTTTTATTCATGGAAAAAATCAAATACATAGAAAAAGCGTTGCTTGTAGGTTTTGTGATTGCGGTTTTATTTTCCTTTACCGGTTTTACTGCATTTGCCGCCCAGTGCGAGCAGATTCCGCAGGAGGTGTTCCGTCTGCATGTGCTGGCCAATTCAGATTCCCAGGAGGACCAGACGCTGAAGCTAAAGGTACGGGACAGGCTTTTGGAAGAAACGGGAGAGTTGTTCAGCGCCTGTGCCACCAAAGAAGAGGCGATGGAAACGGCCAAAGCGAATCTTGCTGCTTTAGAGCAGGCGGCAATAGATGAGATCCGTCAACAGGGTTATCATTACGGTGTGACTGTAGAAGTGGAAAATACGTTTTTCAATAACAGGCAGTACGAAAATATCACCCTGCCTGCGGGAAAATACGATGCCCTGCGCGTAGTGATAGGAGAAGGACAGGGACAAAACTGGTGGTGCGTACTGTTTCCTGCCATGTGCCTGCCGGCGGCGGAAAAACGGGAGGGAATGCCGCAATTGCAGGATGTTCTTACCGACGGCCAGATGAACGCTGTGGAAGGGAACCGGTATGAAGTAAAATTTAAAACCGTGGAGATTTTTGAAAGCATTAAAAGCTGGTTTGGCTGGTAAAACAACAAAAGCCTGTATGATGAATCATACAGGCTTTTGTTGTTAGGAGGTATGCTCGGGTACCACTGCAAAAAATGTGATGTTCCCGTTGCTGTCGTTGATTAAGCTGTGAGAACAGCCTTTGGGGCAATAATGGCATACACCGGCGGTGACCGGCTCGTATTCGCCCTCAAATAGTACCTTGCCGCTTCCGCTTAAAATATAAATGATCTCGCTGCTGGTCTCATGGGTGTGCAGTCCGATGGACGCACCTGGCTCCAAAGTCCCCAGCAGGATTTTATTATTTTTATCTATCAGCATACGTGCTTTCAGTTCTTTTTCCCCTCCGTAAAACTGTGTTTTTACGGTTTCTTCCATTTTAGAAAAATCCAGTATCATACCTGTCTCCTTTTATCGCCCTGTATTTCAAAAGTACGGTTACAGTATACCATTTTTATGGCACGGGATACAACCGCAGAGGAACATTTTTTGTAAAAGGACAGGTATGTCCTTTTTTTGGGTCTGCTGTTGTGTTATACTGAAAAAAACACTTTTTTACACGGGGGAACAATATGCTACAACTGGTTTTAGGCCGTGCGGGCAGCGGAAAAACGCATTATATGCGTCATATGGCAAAACAGCTTACGGAACAAAATACGGAAAAAATCATGCTACTGGTGCCGGAGCAGTATTCTTTTGAATCAGAAAAAGCCATGCTGCGTTTGCTCGGCCCTGCGCAGGCAGGGTGCGTAGAGGTAACGAGCTTTACCCGGCTGACGGATACAGCCTTTCGCGCTTACGGCGGCAGCGGCATTCCCAAGCTGGAAGAGAGCGGAAGAAGTATCTTTATGAGCCTTGCGCTGGAAGAGGTAAAGGAAGAACTGGAATTTTACGTTGCCCGCCCGGAGGAGCTGATCCCTTTGATGCTTTCTGTTTCCACAGAATTGAAAATGTGCGCAGTGCCCCCGGCCCGATTATTGGAAACAGCGCAGGAAACAGAGGATGAAAAACTTAGGCAAAAACTCAGAGAAGTAGGACTGATTTTGTCTGCTTACGACGCGCTGGTGGCGCAAAGCTACCTGGACCCTCTGGACGATTTGCAGCGTTTAAAGCAAATTTTTTCCCAACATCACTTTTTTGCAGGGTACCATATTTATATCGACTCTTTTAAAGGGTTCACCCAGCAGGAATTTGACCTGATAGAGCTGATGCTGTCCCAGGCCGGACAGGTCACGGTGGCGCTGACCTGTGATACGCTGGATCATGAAGCGGGCGCGGAGGTTTTTTCGCGGGTACGCCATACAGCCAATGTACTTACGCGCTTGGCAAGGCGGAATCATGTGGCGGTATCTGCTCCCGTGATGCTTACAGACGGTGTTCGCTTTGCGCAGACGGATTTGGACCGGCTGGAGCAGCAGGTGTTCCGTGTGGAAAAACAGCCTTTTTCCCATACGCCGGACGGAATCGGACTGTTCAGCGGAGAAACCGTATACAGTGAGGCTGCGTATATCGGCGCTGCCATTCGGCATCTGGTTATGAATGAAGGCTACGCGTACCGGGATTTTGCCATTATTGCCAGAAACCTGGACCCTTACCGCGGCGTACTGGACACAGCGCTGGAACGGTACGAGGTGCCGTATTTTATGGATACGCCCCGTTCCGTTTACGCCGAGCCCCTGATGTGCATGGTGCTGTATGCTTTGCAAATACTCAAAAGCGGGTTTTCCTCTGACAATGTATTTGTATATTTAAAAACAGGGCTGGCCGGTTTGACGCCCTGCGAAATTTCCATGCTGGAAAACTATACGTTTTTATGGAAAATTTCAGGAAAAAAATGGCTGACAGAATGGACAGCCAATGTGGACGGCTTTGTGGAGCGGCAAACGGAAGCGCAGCAAAAGCAGCTGGCAGAGCTGAACCGGCTGCGGGAAAAAGCGGTCAAGCCGCTTGTGCGTCTGCAAAAACGCTTAAAGGACGGCAGCGGACAGGTGTGCGCAAAAGCACTGTATCAGTTTTTGGAGGAGATGGAAACGCCGTCTGCTTTGCAGGCGCTGTCGGACAAGCTGGAAAAAATGGGGCGTCCGGATACGGCGCGGCAGCAAGTCCAGCTGTGGAATATTTTAATGGAAATACTGGATCAGTGCG
Source organism: uncultured Clostridia bacterium (assembly GCA_944384795.1). GTDB lineage: Bacteria > Bacillota > Clostridia > Oscillospirales > Acutalibacteraceae > UMGS1071. The sequence goes on from CALWUX010000056.1 coordinate 9,743, forward strand.
CGTCCGGGTTAGCAGAGGAGGTGCTAACAGTACAGCGCTTTGCAGAGCTGCTGCGCCTGATGATTTTGTCCTGCGATGTAGCAGGGATTCCCCAAAGCCTGGATCACGTTACGGTGGGCACGGCGGACCGTATGCGTCCCGCGCAGCCGAAGGTCGTGTTTGTCATCGGTGCGGTGCAGGGAGAATTTCCGGCTGTGCCGAACAGCGGCGGCATTTTCAGCGACCCGGAACGGCAGTCCCTGATTGCCATGGGACTCCCTCTGAGCGATACTGCTGCGGAAGCTGCCATAGAAGAGCGGTATTTGGCCTATGCGGCGCTTACAGGCGCTTCCCATAGGTTGTATATTACCTGGCACAGGGCAGGGCTTACAGGGGAAGCCAAGACCCCGTCCGCCATTGTGCAGGAGGTCAAAGGGGTGTTCCCGTTATTGGAGGTACAGACGGAGGCTCAAATGGAAAAAGCGTATTTTGCCTGTACAGCGGAGGCAGCATTTTCCGTAGCGGCAAAAGAATATCGCGGTCAAACTCCGCTGTACGCTGCCTTAAAAGAAATGTTTGCGCAAAAGGAGGGGTATGCGGAACGCTGGCAGGCGCTGGAAAGAGCCGGCGAAACGACCGCATATCGTTTTGCAAAGCCGGAATATGCAAAAAAGCTGTTCCGGGATCAGATGTCTGTTTCTGCCACTCAGATTGAGCAGTACCATTTATGCCCGTTCCAGTATTTTTGCCGCTATGGTTTGAATCTCAGGGAACGCAGGCCGGCGGAAATGGATCAGATGGAATACGGCAGTCTAATTCACTATCTGATTCAGCAAATGTTTGAGGCGCATTCCGCAAAAGAAATTGCGGCGATGGAAAAAACAGTGCTGACAGGCGCAGTCCAAAAGGAGATTGCCGCCTATGTCAATATGAAAATGGGTGGCAGCGAGGATAAAACCGAGCGGTTCCGTTTTGTGTTCCGCCGCATTGCGGATTCCGCCTGCGTGGTAATTGCCCATATTGCCCGGGAGCTTTCTCAAAGTAAATTCCGCCCGGTAGGGCATGAGATGGCTTTAAAAGCGCAGGGTGGCGATTTTCCTCCCCTGGCCATTTCTTTGCAGGATGGTACGGTAGTCCGGGTAGAGGGAAAAATAGACCGTACAGACGTTATGGAGGAAAACGGCGTACAATATGTGCGTGTTGTGGATTATAAAACAGGGAAAAAGGAATTTAAAATCGGCGATATTCTCCACGGGGTCAATATGCAGATGCTCATTTATCTTGCCGCGTTGGTACAAAGCGGGCGGTACCGTCCGGCAGGCGTGCTGTATATGCCGGCCTCCCGGCCTATTATTTCTGTTTCCCGCTCTGCAAAACCGGATGCGGTGGAAAGGGAGATCAATAAACAGCTGCGTATGAACGGTGTGATCGTCAATGACGCGTCCGTTATCTGCGGTATGGAAGAGCAAGCGCAGGGCTTGTATATTCCTGTGGTATTAAAGGACGGAGTGCCTAGATCCCAGGAGTCCCTGCTCAATGCGGACGAAATGCAAAAAGTGCTGGAATACGTCCAATTGCTTATTGGCCGTATGGCAAAAAATTTACAGCAGGGCCATGTACAGGCAAATCCGCTGCAGGGCGCTTATGACGGTTGTCAGTATTGTCCTTATTTTGCGGTTTGCCGCCATGAAAAAGAAGACGGCGGAAACTTGCAGTACTGCTGCAAAAAGGACGAGGTACTGGAGCAGATAAAACAGCAGGAAGGAGAGAGCGCAGATGAGCAGGACATGGACGCAGGAGCAGAAGAACGCCATTGAAGCCCGAAACGGTACACTGCTGGTATCCGCCGCGGCGGGGTCCGGCAAAACAGCCGTATTGGTACAGCGGGTCATAGAACGGCTGACAGACCCTGTTTGTCCCAGTGATGCGGACAGACTGCTGGTGGTTACGTTCACAAAAGCGGCGGCGGCGGAAATGAAAGACCGCATTGCCGCAAAAATCGCGGAATTGCTGGCAAAGGACCCCTCAAACCGCAACTTGCAGCGGCAGCAGCTGTTATTGCCGCGCGCGCAAATCAGTACGGTGCACAGCTTTTGCAATGAACTGATAAAGGAAAATTTTTATAAGCTCAACCTGTCCCCGGAACTGCGCATTGCGGACAACAGCGAGCTTGCACTGTTAAAGCAGACCGCCGTTACAACTGTGCTGGAGCAAAATTACGAGCGGCAGGACCAGGCTTTTGCCGATTTGGTAGAGGCGTTCAGCTCCGACCGTGACGACAGCCGTATCGCGCAAACGGTGGAAGCGTTGTATGAGTTTACCCGTTCCCATCCGTTTCCGCAAAAATGGCTGGACGAAAAAGCGGCTATGTACCGGCAGACAGAGCACATTGCCCGCACTCCATGGGGACAGACGCTGCTGGTATTTGCGCAGGAAGCAGTGCGGTACTGCATTGCCCTTACAAAACATGCTTTGGAGCTGATGCGCCAGGATGCCAAAATCATGGAAGCATATGAGAGCGCTTACCAAAGCGATTTGGCAGAATTGACCCGTTTGCAGGAGGTGCTGGAGCGCGGGGGCTGGGACGAAGCGGCAAAAGCGGTGGAAAACGTGACCTTTGTGCGGCTGCCCTCCCTGCGGGGATACAGCGAGGATGAGCTGAAACTCCGCATCAGTGATTGCCGCAAGCAGGTAAAGGATACCATTGACAAAAAAATAAGCAGGCTGTTCTGTGCAACAGAACAGGAAACAAAGGACGATTTGGGTCGTTTAGCGCCTATGGTGCAAAAGCTGTTTGATATTACAAAAGAGTTTGCAGAGGAACTGTGGCGTTTAAAAGCAGAGCGCAAAGCGGCGGATTTCAGCGATTTGGAGCATTGGGCGCTGGAACTGCTGGTCAAAGAGACAGCGGACGGTTTTGTCCGCACAGAGGAGGCGGAAAAACTTTCCCTGCGGTTTGATGAGGTCATGGTAGACGAATACCAGGATACCAACGAAGCGCAGGATATGTTGTTCCGCGCTGTTTCGCAAAATGAAAAGAATTTATTTATGGTGGGCGATGTAAAACAGAGTATTTACAGCTTCCGCCAGGCCATGCCCCGTATTTTTTTAGAGCGCAGGCACAGCTTTCCGGAATACCGGCGGGAGCTGGATCAATATCCCGCTTATTTGATTCTGGACAAAAATTTCCGTTCCCGTGAGACTGTGACGGATATCATCAATTTTGTGTTTTCGCAAATCATGTCGGATCAGGCGGGCGACGTTGCCTATCAGGGAAAAGAACTGCTGGTACCGGGAGCGCAGTATCCTGCCGGCAAAAACTGTCAGACCCGTCTGGATATCCTTGATCTGGCGGCGGTACAGGACGAGGCTGAGGAGGAGACTGCCACCGTGCTGGAAAGCCGCCATATTGCCCGTATGATACGGGACATGATGCAGGAGCCGTTTTTGATTACGGAAAACGGCGCGCAAAGGCCGGTGCGGTACGGAGATTTTTGCATTTTGCTGCGCAGTGCCAATAAGCACGCGCCGGATTATGCAAAGGAACTGGAAAAATACGGTATTCCCGCCTGGGCGGATACCCAAAGCGGCTTTTTTCACACTGTGGAGGTGGCGGTCGTACTGTCTCTGTTGCGGGTCATAGATAACCCCTTGCAGGACATTCCGCTGGCCGCGGTGCTGATGAGTCCTATTTATGGCTTTACGGTGGACGATATGGCGCAGGTACGTGGTATGGACAGAAAACAGCCGCTTTATCTGGCGCTTCTGTCTTTTGCAGAAACAAATCCTCGCGCTGCCGTATTTTTAGAAGATTTGGAGCAGTACCGCACCATGGCTGCCACCATGCCGGCCGACCGTCTGGTAAATCATATTTATCAGAAAAGCGGTTATCTGAATATGGTACAGGCCATGACCAGGGGAGAGATCCGGCTGGCAAACCTGCAAATGCTCATGGAATATGCAAGACAGTTTGAGCAGGCCGGATACCATGGATTGTCCGGGTTTATCCGTTATATTGACCGTTTGCAAAAGCAGGGTACCGATTTGCCTGCGGCATCGGTGATGTCTGAGGGTGCAGACGCGGTGAAAATCATGAGTATTCACCGTTCCAAAGGGCTGGAATTTCCCGTTTGTATTTTGGCCCGCTGTGCCAATGCTTTTAACAAAGAGCAGAAGGACGCTTTGCTGCACCCCCGCCTGGGGCTGGGCGTCAAGCTGCGGGATACAGAGACCAACTGCCGCTATACCACCTTGCCAAGGGAAGCCATCGCGCTGGAAATGAACAGGGAGAAGCTGTCGGAAGAAATGCGTGTGCTGTACGTGGCCATGACCAGAGCAAAGGAAAAACTGATTATGCTGTCCAGCGTAAAAAAACTGGACAGCACCCTTTCCAAGTTAGCTGCCCAGCTGAACGGTGCTGCTAAGCAGGAACCGTTTGCGGTAAACCGCGCTTCCAGCTTTTCAGACTGGATACTGTCCTGCGCGCTGAGCCACCCAGACGGGCGGCTGCTGCGGGAGAGAGCCATGGTGGACGACAGTATTGTTGTACGGACCTCTTCTCAGCCATGGGAAATAAACATTGTGCTCCCGCCCAAAAGCGAGCCTGCAGCGGAAAAAGTGCAGAATGTGCAGGAACTGCCTGTCAATATGCAGCTGTTGCAGTCTTTACAGAAGAAAACGGAATTTCTTTACAGGCAGGAAGTACTGACCCGGCTGCCGGCTAAGGTAACAGCGTCAGAGCTGTCCGGCAAAGCGGCCAAAGCACCGGACATTCTTTCCCGCCCCCGTTTTATGAGCAGCTTTGGATTAACGCCTGCTGAACGTGGCACGGCACTGCACGCGTATATGCAATTTGCGGACTACGCGGCAGCAGACGGTGACGCGGCGGCTGAATGCGAAAGACTTGTAGAGCAGGGCTTTTTGACCGCCAAACAGGCGCAGGCAGTGGATTTGTCAAAGGTACGGTCATTTTTTCAAAGCCGGCTGGGACAGCGTATGCTGGCGTCATCCGCTTTGGAAAAGGAAAAACGCTTTATGGTAGAATTACCGCTGGCCGCCGTGGAAGACCAGTTGCCCCGGGAACTGCAAACAGAGACAGCTGTTATGCAGGGTGCGGTGGACTGTGTGTTTGAGGAAAACGGGACGTTTGTCATCGTGGACTTTAAAACGGACCGCGTGTCCAGTGAAGAAGAACTGTGGGAGCGCTACCGCACGCAGCTGGAGCTGTACGCGTATGCCATGGAGCAGTGCGGTAAAAAGCCCGTAACGGAATGTATCCTGTATTCTTTCCATCTCGGCAGGCAGGTAACGGGCGGATGGAAGCATCATTTTTCTCTTGACAAATCAAACGCAACCTGTTAAAATAACCAGAGTAAAACAAAGCGGAGCGTATGCGCTCTCACCTGTGGGGTATCGTCCGGCACGGGTCAATATACACTATCTTTTCCTTTTTGTGACGATGGGATAAGTATGTTTATTGATGCGCGGACGGAAGCTTCTGTCCGCGTTTTTGTTTGTAAATAATCATTCACAGCGTATTTTTGGAGGTGTGTAACCATTAGCAGTAAAGAGCTACAAATCAACGAAGAAATTCGTGATAAAGAAGTGCGTGTCATTGATTCTGACGGCAGTCAGCTTGGCATTATGCCCGCGGCCAAGGCTTTGGAGCTGGCGGCGGAAAAAGATTTGGACCTTGTAAAAATCGCTCCGCAGGCTGCGCCGCCTGTTTGCAAAATCATCGACTACGGCAAGTACAGGTTCGAGCAGACCAAGCGGGAAAAAGAGGCAAGAAAGAATCAGCACGTGGTAGATATTAAGGAAATCAGGCTTTCCCTGAATATCGACACCCACGACTTCAACACAAAAGTAAGCCACGCCACGCGCTTTTTAAAAAGCGGCGACAAGGTAAAGGTTTCCATTCGCTTCCGCGGCAGAGAAATGGGCCACCCGGAACACGGGTACGACATTATGGAGCAGTTTGCCCAGGCGCTTGCCGAGTATGCCAATGTGGAAAAACCGGCAAAGCTGGAAGGCCGCAATATGCTAATGTTTCTTGCAACCAAACCTACAAAATGACGTTAAATAATTAAGGAGGATTTACCCATGCCTAAAATCAAAACACATTCCGGCGCAAAAAAGCGTTTTAAATTATCCAAAAACGGAAAGGTTATCCGTGCGCACGCAAACAAATCTCATATTTTGAACAAAAAGACCACAAAGCGTAAAAGAGGTCTGAGACAGACGGTTGTTACGGATAAAACAAACGTAGCGGCAGTCAAAAGAATGATTCCGTATAAATAAGGACATTTTTTAAGAGATTGAAACACGATAATGGACCGAATATTGGAGGTAACAGATAATGGCACGTATCAAAGGTGCGTTGGCAACACGCAAAAGAAGAAAAAAAGTTTTAAAGCTGGCAAAAGGATACTGGGGCGCAAGAAGCAAGCACTTTAAAATGGCAAAACAGGCCGTTATGAAGTCCGGTAATTACGCATATATTGGCCGTAAACAAAGAAAAAGAGATTTCCGTCGTTTGTGGATTACCCGTATTTCTGCGGCAGCGCAGTTGAACGGCATGAACTATTCCACTTTTATGAATGGCTTGAAAAAAGCAAATGTTGGTCTGAACCGCAAAATGCTTGCCGAAATTGCGGTAGCAGATCCGGCTGCCTTTGCCGATTTGGTAAAAACGGCAAAAGCTGCCCTATAAAAAAGCTATAATTGCGCTCGGAGGGATTCCTCCGGGCGCAAATTTTGGTTACACGGAGATTTTACAATATGCTGGAAATCATCAAAAGCCGCAAAAATGAAGAAATCAAATTTGCCGTAAAATTGGCGGATTCACCGTCGTTCCGCCGCGAAAAGGGTATGTTTGTGGCCGAGGGAGCGCGGCTGTGCGCAGACGCCGCGGTAAGCGAAATCGAAATTATTTCCGCCTACTTTACACAAGCTGCTCAAACAAAGTACAATGCATATATCACGCAAATCATACAAAATTGCCGTTCCTACCATATCATAGAGGCGCATGTGGCAGACGCGCTTTCCGCCACCAGGAACAGCCAGGGCGTGTTCTGTGTGTGCGCAATACCCCAGCAACACCATAGTATGATGGATATGCAGGCGCTAGGTACGTACATTGCTCTGGAGCGGATACAGGACCCTGCCAATTTGGGCTCGGTTTTGCGTACGGCGGAGGCACTGGGGGTGAGCGGCGTGCTGTTTTTGGGGGACTGCTGTGATATTTACAGCCCCAAGGCATTGCGGGCAAGTATGGGCGCGGTGTTCCGGCTGCCGTTTTATATGGAAAAGGATACGTCCTTTGCCATACATGAGTTAAAGCAAAAAGGCTTCTCGGTTTTTTCGGCAGTCCCGTCGGCACGGGCGCAAAGCGTGTTGGAAACGGATTTTTCCAAACCGTCTGTTATGCTTATCGGCAACGAGGGTAGCGGTCTGAGCCCGACGGCAGTGGAGGCCTGCGATGCCTGTGTAACCATTCCTATGCCCGGCCGCGCAGAATCTCTGAATGCTGCAAGCTCTGCGGCGATCCTCATGTGGGAAATGGTGCGCGGGAAAATCCAAAGGCAGATTGAGGGAGCCGTATGACAGAGGATAGGAGAGCATATTGGGCGTGGCTGCAGCTGGCGCTGGGAGAAGGCAGCTTTAAGCCAAAGCGGATTTTATCTTATTTTCCGGACATACCGTCGTTTTACGATGCCGGTCCGGTGCAATGGCGCTCCATGGGTTTGTTCACGCCAAAAGAATTAAAACAGCTATCGCAATATACGCCGGAAGATGGTAAAATAATCATTGAAAACGGTGAGGAGAGAGGGCTTGCGATCATCACGCCGGACAGTGAGGCATACCCGCAGCGGCTGTATCAAATCGATAATCCGCCCTGCGTGCTGTACGTAAAAGGTACATTGCCGGATTTGGACGAGCGGCCTGCTCTGGCGGTGGTCGGCACCAGAAACGCCACTGCCGCAGGCAAGCAAATCACCTATGATTTGAGTATGCAGCTTGCGCGGGCCGGTATGGTGATTGTCAGCGGCGGTGCAAAGGGGATCGATACGGCGGCACATCAGGGCGCCCTGCAGGGAGGCGGCACCACCGTCTGCGTGCTGGGCTGTGGTATGGAGTATCCTTATTTGATGGAAAATGCCTCCATACGGAAGGAGATTACGCGTCACGGTGCGGTCATATCGGAGTTTCCCATTACAAAGCCCGCGTTCAAGCATCATTTTCCAATACGAAACCGTATCATTTCCGGTTTGTCCGCCGGGGTGCTGGTGGTGGAGGCCGCCGAACGCAGCGGTTCGCTGATCACGGCCAGAACGGCCCTGGAACAAAACAGAGATGTATTTGCGGTTCCCTGCGGCATTTACAACCCTGTTTCGGACGGGGTCAATAATTTGCTCAAGGCAGGCGCCAAGCCTGTTACCAAAGCAACGGATATTTTGGAAGAATACGCGGATATTTACGGGTTGGATATGGAACGCGCTTTTCAAGGAACGGCTTTGCCCGGCCAAGAGGAGCGTATGCTGTATCAGGAGCCGCAGCCGGTTCAAACAGCCTGTAAAACAGAAGATACAGCCTGCCGGATAGAGGAGCCTCTTTCCGATGACGGTGCACTGTTGCTGAGCAGGCTGTCCTGTGAGCCGCTTCATGTGGAGCAGCTGGAAGCACTGACGGGTCTGCCGTCACAAAGAATTTTGGCGGCTGTCACAGAGCTGGAGCTGTGCGGCGCGGTCGTTTCTTATCCGGGCGGGTATTACAGCCGGCCCTGACAGGCTCATGTTTCCGAACTTTATCGTTTTACCGCAAACTATACTGGGCATACGGTAAACTTTTATAAAAAAGTATGTAAGCAAAGGTGGTTGGATAATGTCTAAACTGGTAATAGTGGAGTCCCCCGCAAAAGCAAAAACAATCAAAAAATACCTGGGTCCGGACTTTGATGTCGTGGCCTCTATGGGCCATGTGCGAGATTTGCCCGAGAGCCGGTTAAGCGTAGATGTAAAGCATGATTTTAAACCAAAATACGAGGTCATAAAAGGCAAGGAAAAATTAGTGGAGGAGCTGAAAGAGGCTGCCGACAAAAGCGACGAGATTTTTCTTGCGACTGACCCGGACCGTGAGGGAGAAGCCATTTCATGGCATTTGGCGTATTTGCTGGGTCTGGACGTGGAGGACCATAACCGTGTGACCTTTAACGAAATTACAAAAACAGCGGTCACCAACGGAATTGAACACCCCAGAGCCATCGATATGGATTTGGTAAACGCCCAGCAGGCGCGCCGTATCCTGGACCGTCTGGTAGGCTATAAGTTAAGCCCGTTCCTTTCCCAAAAGATTCGGCGGGGCCTTTCCGGCGGCCGTGTGCAGTCGGTGGCGGTGCGCATTATTGTGGACCGTGAAAATGAGATTCGTAAATTCGTGCCGGAAGAATATTGGACGCTGGACGCCAAATTTATTCCAAAAGGCGCAAGAAAAGCGTTTCCTGCTTCCTTTTACGGGGACGTGGACGGCAAAATCAAAATTTCCAATCAGGAGCAGGCGGATAAAATTTTGGCAGAGCTGGCGGACGCAGAATACCAGGTGGCAAAGGTGAAAAAAGGCACTAGAAGAAAATCCCCCGCGCCGCCGTTTATTACTTCCACGCTGCAGCAGGAGGCTTCCCGCAAGCTGGGATTTCAGGCAAGAAGAACCATGAAGGTAGCTCAGGAGCTGTACGAGGGTGTTGAAGTGGCCAATATGGGCGCAGTCGGTCTAATCACATATATGAGGACGGACTCTCTGCGTATTTCCGAGGACGCGGTCAAAGAAGCCGCGGATTATATTCTGGAACGCTGGGGCAAAAAATATTTGCCGGATACCCCGCGCAAATTCAAAGTAAAAGCCAATGCCCAGGATGGTCACGAGGCCATTCGTCCCACTATGCCTCATGTATCCCCGGATCAGGTAAAAGACAGCCTGACATCCGACCAGTATAAGCTGTATAAACTGATTTGGGAGCGATTTATCGCCTGTCAGATGGCAAACTGTCTGCAAAGCACGACGCAGGCGGATATCCAGGCGAAAAATTATATTTTCAAGGCGTCCGGCTATACCGTGACCTTTGACGGCTATACCGTGCTGTATGAGGAAGGCAAGGACGAGGAAGAGGAAGAAAAAGGCGCGCTGCCCGTGCTGGAAAACGATATGCCGCTTAAATGCAAAGAACTAGCGGGCAACCAGCACTTTACCCAGCCGCCGCCGCGCTACACGGAGGCTTCTCTTATCAAAGCGCTGGAGGAGAATGGCATCGGCCGGCCGTCTACTTACGCCACCACCATTTCTACCATTACCTCCAGAGAATATGTAACAAGAGAAAACAAAACCTTAAAGCCCACAGAGCTTGGGGAAGTGATAACCAAGCTAATGAAAGAGCATTTCCCCAAAATCGTCAATATTAAATTTACGGCGCAGGTAGAAAGCGAGCTGGACGAGGTGGAGCACGGCCAGGAGGAATGGACGCAGCAGCTGCACACCTTCTATGATGAATTCTCCGAAACGCTGAAAAAAGCAAAGGAAGCCATGGAGGGTGTGAAAATCCAGCTGGAAGAGGACAAAACAGATATTATCTGCGAATTGTGCGGCCGCCAGATGGTAGTAAAAACAGGCCGTTACGGCAGGTTTATTGCCTGTCCCGGCTATCCGGAATGTAAGAATATCAAAAAAATCATCAACGAAACCGGCGCAGAGTGCCCCAAATGCGGCGGCAGCGTTATTGTGAAAAAAACAAAAAAAGGCCGCGTGTTTTACGGGTGCAAGGAGTATCCCAACTGTGACTTTGTTTCCTGGGATGAGCCGTCCATGGAGAAATGTCCCCGCTGCGGCAAGACCCTTTTGAAGAAAAAAGGGAAAAAAGCAAAATTATACTGCGTCACGCCGGAATGCGGCTATGAAAAAACGGAGGAAGAATGAGCATTACAGTCATTGGGGCAGGCCTTGCCGGGTGTGAGGCTGCATGGCAAATTGCCTTACGGGGTGAAGCAGTCACTTTGTATGAAATGAAGCCCGGTAAATATTCCCCGGCACATTCCAGCCGGCAGTTTGCGGAACTGATTTGCTCTAATTCCCTGAAAGCAGACCGTATCGACAGCGCCGCAGGCCTTTTAAAAGAGGAAATGCGCCGTTTTGGTTCCCTGCTGATGGCGTGCGCGGATCAGTGCCGCGTGCCTGCGGGCGGAGCGCTGGCGGTAGACCGGGAGAAATTTTCCTGTATGGTTACAGAGAAGATTAGGGAACACCCGCTGATTACGGTCAAATCCCGGGAGGTAACGGAAATCCCTGATCAGGGAATCACGATCATCGCCACAGGGCCGCTGACCGCGGACGCGCTGGCGGAAAAAATCGCGGCCCTGTGTGGGGAAAGCCTGAGCTTTTATGACGCTGCCGCACCGATTGTCACAGCAGAAAGCCTTACTATGGAGGATTGTTTTACTGCTTCCCGTTATGATAAGGGCGGAGAGGACGACTATATTAACTGCCCCATGAATAAAGCAGAATACGAAGCGTTTTATGAAGCGTTGGTTTCAGCAGAGCGCGCGCCCGTTCATGATTTTGACGTTGCCGACCCCAAAGTGTACGAGGGCTGTATGCCCATTGAGGTGCTGGCACAGCGTGGAAAAGATACCATGCGCTTTGGCCCCATGAAACCGGTTGGCCTTACCGACCCGCGCACAGGCCGCCGCCCATGGGCAGTGGTGCAGCTGCGCAAAGAAAACAGGGAGGGCACGCTGTATAATCTGGTGGGCTTTCAAACCAATTTAAAATTCGGGGAGCAGAAACGGGTGTTTTCCATGATCCCCGGCTTACAGCATGCGGAATTCATGCGCTACGGCGTGATGCACCGCAATACATTTTTAAACGCACCGCAGGTGTTGCGGCAGGATTTCAGCTTAAAGCAAAATCCCAACCTTTTTTTCGCAGGGCAGATCACAGGGGTAGAGGGCTATATGGAATCTGCATCGTCCGGTATCCTGGCGGGTATCAATGCGGTCAACCGCAAACGGGGACTGCCTGCGCTGGTTCTGCCGGAAGAAACCATGATGGGCGCGTTGAGCGGCCATGTAGCAAACAGTATTTCCAAAAACTTTCAGCCTATGGGCGCCAATTTTGGGGTACTGCCCCCGCTGGAAGAACATATCCGGGATAAAAAGGCGCGTTACGCCGCGCTGGCGCAGCGTTCGCTGCGGCTGTTGGAACAATATGTATGAATTGAAGTAAAGTAAAGGGTGTGCGAATATATGAGAATCATTGTAGATGCCTTTGGAGGAGACCATGCGCCTTTAGAGATTTTGAAAGCCTGTGCCGAAGCGGTCAGAGATTTTGATATTGATATTTTGCTTACGGGAGATCAGGAAAAAATCCTCCGCGTCGCGCAGGAACACCAAATCTCCATGCACCGCATGGAGATTGTGCACGCCCCGGGCGTGATTACCATGGAAGATGAACCTACGGAAATCACCAAAGGAAAATCCGATTTCTCCATGGCAGAGGGATGCCGTCAGCTGGTAGCGGGCAATGGAGATGCCTTTATCTCTGCCGGCAACAGCGGCGCTTTGGTGGTAGGCGCTACCCTGCTGGTCAAACGGATCAGGGGTATCAAGCGGGTAGCATTTGCGCCTATTATGCCAAAAAGCCGGGGTCACTTTATGCTGCTGGACGCTGGCGCCAACAACGAATGCCGGCCGGAAATGCTGCTGCAATTTGGCGTTATGGGCAGTATTTATATGGAAAAGGTTATGCACCTGTCCTACCCGCGGGTAGGGCTTGCCAATATAGGCGGGGAAGAAAACAAGGGCACACAGGTACAGGTGGACGCTTACCAGATGCTCAAAGGGTCAAGCCTGAACTTTGTGGGCAATGTAGAGGGCCGCGCCCTGCCTGTGGACGCCGCCGATGTGGTAGTCGCCGACGGCTTTACAGGCAATATGATTTTAAAGGTTTACGAGGGCGTTGCCATGGTGCTCATGGGTAAAATCAAGGATATTTTCACAAAAAGTACAAAAAATAAGCTGGCAGCCTCTGTTGTAATGAAGGACATGAAAGAACTGAAAAAAATGTTTGATTACACAGAAGTAGGCGGCGCGCCGATTTTAGGCGCCGCAAAGCCTGTGTTCAAGGCGCACGGCAGTGCGGACGCCAGAACGTTTAAAAGCGCGATCCGTTTGACAAAGCAATACGTGGAGTCCGATGTGGTAGGATTGATCAAAAGCAGCATTGCAGATTACCAGGACAAGACGAACTGCTGATTTTGCTGTGAAAAAAGCCATATTATTCAGAAAGGAAGGTTTTCATATTGCAGGCACTGGAGGATAAAATCGGTTATCAATT
>CALWUX010000057.1 GCA_944384795.1 uncultured Clostridia bacterium
CTGCTCATCGGCCCGCCCGGCTCCGGCAAAAGCATGCTGGCAAAGCGCCTGCCCTCTATTTTGCCGCCCATGACCTTTGAAGAGACCATCGAGACCACAAAGCTGCACTCCATCGCCGGCATCATGCCGCCCAACACCTCCCTGATCCAGACACGCCCGTTCCGCGCGCCGCACCACACGGTCTCCGCGGCGGGCCTGTCCGGCGGCGGAAGCATTCCCCGGCCGGGAGAAGTCTCCCTTGCCCATAACGGCGTCCTGTTCCTGGATGAGCTTCCCGAGTTTTCCAAAAGCGCCATGGAGGTACTGCGCCAGCCTTTAGAGGACGGCGTCGTGACCATTTCACGGGTCAACGGCAATTATACCTACCCCTGCTCCGTTATGTTCGTCGCGGCCATGAACCCCTGTCCCTGCGGTTATTTCGGCCACACAGGCCGTCCCTGCTCCTGCACCGCCTCCATGGTCAACAAATACCTTTCCCGTGTTTCGGGTCCTTTGCTGGACAGACTGGACCTGCACATCGAGGTACCGGCCGTCCGCTTTGACGAGCTTTCCTCCAAAGCGCCGGCAGAAACCTCCGAAGCCATAAAAAAACGGGTCGATGCCGCAAGGGCCATACAAAACGAGCGATTCAAAAACACCGGCATTGCCTGCAACGCCAAAATGACCCCTGCCCTGCTGCAGGAGCATTGCCCGCTGGAGCCAAACAGCAGCCGCCTGCTAAAAGCCGCCTTTGAAAAGCTGGGGCTTTCCGCACGCGCTTACGACCGGGTGCTGAAAGTCGCGCGCACCATTGCAGATTTGGACGCCAGCGATCAAATCCGGCCGGCGCATATCGGTGAAGCCGTACAGTACCGCAGCCTGGACCGCAAATACTGGAACAAAGCCTGAACCCATACCAAACCGTGATAAAAATTCACACACCATATATTCCCAGCAAAAAATCCGTTACAATCAAATCGTACCAATCTTCCATATAATGGCGGATTTAACGAAAAAATAGCTTTACTGCCAATACGGACATAATATAGCCGGTGGTATCCGCCGCCAGCGCCGCGGGAATGGCATGGCGTGTTTTTTTAATACCGACCGAGCCAAAATACACGGCAATGGCGTAAAACGTAGTTTCCGTGGAACCCATCATCACCGAAGCAACCCGACCAATAAAGCCGTCCGCGCCGTAATTCTGGAAGATTTCCGTCAATACCGCGGTAGAGCCGCTGCCGGATATGGGACGCAGCAAAGCAAGCGGAAGCACCTGGGCGGGAAAACCCAGAAAATCGGCGGCAGGCGCGGCCCAGCCGGTCAGCAGCTCCAGTGCCCCGGAAGCGCTGAGCATGGTGACTGCCATCATCAGCCCCACCAGCGAGGGCAAAATGGAAACAGAGGACCAAAGCCCCTCTTTTGCTCCTGCCAGGAACGTATCGAACAAGGGCACCCGCCTGAAAAAGCCGAACAGCAGGATAATGCAGATAACAGCCGGAATGATGTAAACGCTGAAGCTTTCCATAACCAACACTCCTTTAGCGTAATCTGCGCTCTTTTTTCCGTCCCTGCATCAGCTTTGCGGCAATCACGCCCACAATCAAAGACACCACGGAGGCCAGCCAGACCGCCGGCAGTATATCAAAGGGGAACGCCGCGCCGTACTGTGCCCGCAGCGCCCCCATAAACGTGGGTATCAACTGTATGGACGCAGTGTTTATGACCACAAACATCACCATGCTGTTGTTGGCGGATTTCGGCTCCGGGTTTTCCTTTTGCATTTCCTTCATCGCGGCAAGGCCAAGGGGCGTGGCCGCGTTGCCCAGTCCCAAAAAATTGGCCGCCATATTCATGGAAATGGCTTTCAGTGCACCGCTCCCCGCCCCATAATCCGGAAACAACCGTTTCAGCAGGGGATAAAACGCTTTGCACAGCACCGCGGTCAAACCGCCCGCGTCCGCAATTTTCATAAATCCTGTCCATACGCACATCATACCCAGGGTACCAATCACCAATTCTACCGCGCTGCCCGCGCCGTTCATTACCGCTTCCGAAAGCTGCGGCATTCTTCCCGTAAACAGGGCGCACACAAAGCTCAGCAGAATCATAACCGCCCATATGATATTCAACATACTTTACACCTCGGGAATAAATATGTATAATAGGACTGGTTTATGAACTTTTTTAAATTTATTTTCGACACAATTTTAAATCTATTGACATTTATGGTAAAAAAAGGTATAATTGTGACGGAAACAAGAAAATTGTAGTAAACGCTAAACAGAAAAAGGAGAGATACTGATGAAATCTACGGGTATTGTAAGAAAAGTAGACGAATTAGGCAGAATCGTACTTCCCAAGGAGTTAAGACAGACACTGAATATCAAAGAAAGAGATCCCATCGAGATATTTGTGGACAACTCCTCCATCGTGTTGCAAAAATATGAGCCGGCATGCATGTTTTGCAACAATACCAACGACATGGTGCAGTATATGGGCCGCAACATCTGCAAAGAATGCCTCAAGGCAATTGATGCAGAAGCCGAAAAACAATAAAAAAACCCAAATAAAAACCCAAACCCAAACAAAAACCGCAGCTGTTTTAAGAGAGGCAGCTGCGGCTTTTTATTTATAAAATACGGGAATCATTGATGATGATTTGAAAGGTCAGGCCCAAAAAATCCGCGGCCTTTCTGCAAAGCACCATACGGGTCAAAAATATTTCAAAATATTCAATCACAGGGCAAATGGAAGTATCAATGGTCAGCTTGAGCAGCGCTACTTTCTGCGCCTTATGGACTTCTATGCTGGAATGCTCTACGGCATAATTGACCCTGTCGTGAATATCCACCGCCACGGTCTCCTTGTTTCTCACCCGCGAACGGCGCACATCGCTTTTATCGGCCAGTATCAGCGCGGCCGCAATGGGGTTGACCGCCGTTGCGGTGCTCTCGTCATGGTTGCCTATGGCCGCAATAATCTGGCTGATCTCACCGGGACACATACCCAGTCTGGTCAGAATATGAAACGCCATAATAGCACCCGACTGCGCATGGTCGATACGGTTGACCACATTGCCAATGTCGTGCATATAGCCTGCAATGGCTGCCAGCTCACAGGTACGCGGGTCATACCCCAGCTCCTCCAGAATACGCCGCGCGTGTACAGCGGTCCTTTTTAAATGGGCAAACCCATGTTCCGTGTAATTCATCACACCCAGGTATTCATTGCCCTTTGTAATATATTCCTTGATTTCCTCATTGCTTTCAATTTCTTCAAAAGTGATTTCTCTCTGCTTGCTGTTTCCCACGTATATTATCTCCTATCACGGTTCCATGATCATGTCATGCATGGCCTGCAAACAAATCTCCCCATGCCGCATAAACCGTTTCATATCTATATGCTCGTTGGCGTCATGCATATGCCTGTTCGGCTCGTCTTTAAACAGCGGGCCAAAGGCAACACAGCGTCCCTGTACGGTGCGGGAATAGGTACCGCCGCCTGTGGCGTACAGCACCGCCTCCCTCCCCGTAACCGTCCGGTACGCCTGTTTAAGCAGTGTAATAAACGGCGCGTTTTCTTCCATATACAACGGCGGATTCAAATGGTGCGGCACCAGCTCCAGGCCGTAACGGGACGCCCTTTCACGGATATGCTCCATAATTTCATTCCCGTCCGCAGTGACCGGATAGCGAATATCCATACCGATCTCCGCTTTCTGCTGAAAGATTTCCACCTTGCCCACATTACAGGTCAGCGCGCCGGAGGGCGCGTCTGCCCGGGCAATACCAAGCAGCTCCCCGTCATACTGCGTGCCTGCCTGCTCATGGAGAAAAGCCAGCGCCTCTCCCAGCTGCTCCCTTGTAAATACCCGGCACAGCAATTCTGCCAAATGGGTCACAGCGTTCACGCCCGCCTCCGGTTCCATGGCATGGGCCGCCCTGCCCCGGGAACGAATCACAACACCGCCCGGATTTTCCTCAAAGGTAAAGCAGCCGGCTTGATGCTCTCCGGCCGCTTTCAATAGCGCAAGCTCCTGCTCCGTGCAGCAAATATCCGCCTGCGCGGCACCCGGCACCGCGTTGATCACGGTACCGCCCTGAAACTGCCGGACGATCCCCGCGTGATACCTGCCGGCCTTTAGTGAAAATTGCAATATTCCTTTCTCTCTGTTGCAAATACCGTACTCGGAATCCGGCGTAAACGCTTTGTCGGGCAATGGCTCATGGCGAAAATACACCCGCAGATCATCCATGCCTACCTCTTCCC
>CALWUX010000058.1 GCA_944384795.1 uncultured Clostridia bacterium
ATATTCAGCGTCCGGGGAATGGGCGTTGCGGACAGGGTGAGCACGTCTGCGTTTTGACAGCACTCCTTCAGGCGCTCCTTTTGCGCCACGCCGAACCGCTGCTCCTCGTCTATGATCAGCAGGCCGAGGTTATGGAACTGCACGTCTTTGGATACCAGCCGGTGGGTGCCGACGATCAGGTCGATTTCTCCCCGCCGCAGCTGTTTGAGTATTTCCTCCTGCTGCCGGGGGGTGCGGAAACGGGACAGCATTTCTATGCGCACGGGGAACCCCTCCATGCGCCTGCTGATGGTCTGGTAATGCTGCCATGCCAATATGGTGGTAGGCACCAGCAGCGCGCACTGGCAGGAATCGCTGATGCATTTAAACGCCGCCCGCAGGGCAACCTCTGTTTTTCCGAAGCCTACGTCGCCGCACAGCAGGCGGTCCATGGGCGCCTGCCGCTCCATATCCTGCTTGATTTCCCGGATACAGCGCAGCTGGTCCTCTGTTTCCTCAAATTCGAAATGGGATTCAAAGTCCCGCTGCCACTCCGTGTCCGGCGGGAACGCGTGCCCCTTTGCCTGCATACGCTGCGCGTACAGCCGGATCAGCTCCTTTGCCATGTCCTTTACGGCGCTGCGGACGCGGGCTTTTGTTTTTTGCCAATCCTGCCCGCCCAGCCGGCTCAGCTTGACGGCCGCATCCTCTCTGGGGCCGATGTATTTGGACACCATGTCCAGCTGCGTGACCGGCACGTACAGGGTGTCCTTTTTGGCATAGCGTACCTTGATGTAATCCTTGATTACGCCCTGCATATTGATTTTATGGACGCCCTCAAACACGCCGATGCCGTGGGAGGCGTGCACCACGTAGTCGCCTGCTGTCAGCTCGGAAAGGCTGTACAGCTCCCGGGCGTGCCGGTTCTTTTTCCGTTTGACGGCGGCGGCTTCCCCGTGGCGGCCGTGGGTAATGACGCCAAAGCCGGCGCCGGGGAATTCCATACCGGCGGACAGGGCGCCTGTGGTGACTACGATGCCATGGTCCGGTATTTGGGACAGCCGCGGCGCGTAAGCCGCGGGCAGGCCGCGGGCCTGCATATCCGCCGCGGTATTGGCGGCGGTTTTTTCCGTGCCGCCCAGCACGACGCAGGCCAGCCCCGCGGACTGCATGGCCCGCAGGTCCTCCTCCAGCACCGCAAGGCTGCCGCCCCACACGGACAACTGCCTTGCGGTGATATGCAGCAGGGTGCGGACGGGGATCTCATACGTGCCGCGGACAAAGGCTTCCAGGCAGATGGTGCGCGCCTGCTCCAGCCGGGACTGCATATAGACCCAGTCGCCGCTGTACGTGTCCAGACCGCGGCACAGCACGCCTTCCTCCAGATATGCTTTTACGTCCTCTGTCCACTGCCATTGGGCGGTACGCACCCGTTCTTTGCCTTTATGGAATTCGGATACGAATACCAGCGTTTGTTCCGGCGGGAAATAGTCCAAGAGGGTCGCCGTTGTCTGATACAGCATGGCGATGTATTTGTCCGCACAGTGAAAATGGCGGTTTTCCCGCAGCTGCGCGCATTCTGCCTGCATGACTTCCTTTGCCTTTGACGCGGCTTTTCCCCTTAAGGAAGCGGCGTGTTTTTCGATGCGTACCGCCAGCTCTGCCGGGTCGTCCACCAGCACCTCCGCAGAGGGCGCCAGCATGACGGCGTCCACCGGTTCCGTTCTGCGCTGGCTTTCCAGGTCGAACAACCCCATGGTGTCGATTTCGTCGCCCCAGAACTCTATGCGCACAGGCTGCGGCGCGTCCGGCGTGAATAAGTCCAAAATACCGCCGCGCACGGCAAACTGGCCGGCGCCGTCGATTTGCTCTGCGCGGGTGTAGCCGCACCGTACCAGCGCCTGCACCACCTGCTCCAGCCCCGCAGACCGGCCGCGCCGGAGCTCGATCATACGGTTTTTGAGCTCGTTGGGAGGAATGGTGTATTGCAGCACCGCGTCCATGCACGCGATGACAACGTCGCAGTCCCCTTTTAACACCCGGGACAGCACGTGTATGCGCCGGTGCTCGTATTCCCGGGAGGCGCTTTCTACATTGCGGAAGGTGAAGTCTCTGACAGGGTAAAGGAAAGCCTTAAGGCCCATGGCGGTCAGGTCCCCGCAAAGCCTTTGGGCCTCCGCCTCGTCTGCCGCCAGCAGCAGGGCGGTTTTGTTTGTGTCCCGCACAAGCCCGTAAACGACGGCGGCTTTATGGATGCCGGACAGCCCGGCGGCTACCGCGGGCAGCCGGTTTTGCTCTGCCGCCTGCCGCAGCTGTGTATATTCCGGCAGTTTTTGTATGCCCGCCTGTAAAAATTCCATGGGCTCCCTCCTTTCCCGTATGGTATGCTGTTTAGGAATTGTATTTGTTCATGGCCTCGTCCGCCTTGCCCTGCACCATGAGGGCGGCCGCCTGATATGCCTGCTGCGCCGCCTGCGCCAGCTGCTCCTGCTCCTGCGGGCTGAATTTGGACAGTACCCAGTCCGCCAAATTCCAGCCGGCAGACGGCTTTGCGCCGATGCCTATTTTGATTCTGGGGAACGCCTCTGTTCCGCACTGCTCGATGATGCTGCGCATACCGTTTTGGCCGCCGTGGCTGCCCTTTAACCGAATGCGCAGCCTGCCCGGCTGTAAAGAGACGTCGTCATATATTACGATAACACGGTCGGGCGTCAATTTATAGAAATGCATGGCGTCCCGCACGGAATCTCCGCTTAAATTCATATAGGTCATGGGCTTGAGCAGCAGCACCCGTTTTTCGTTGAGCACGGTGCTGCAGGTCATGCCGCGGAATTTGACACGGTCTATGGAAGCGCCGCACTGCGCTGCGATGTGGTCCAGCACCATAAAGCCCGCATTGTGCCTGGTCCCCTCATACTGTATGCCGGGATTGCCCAGCCCTGCGATAAGGTATTCCACAGGGCCTGCCTTTGGTTTGGAAAAAGAGGAAAAAATATCTTTCAACATGGGTCATACTCCTTTTGCTGCAACAAAATTCGGGCGAGATAGATACCTATCTCGCCTTACTTTTACAATATGCGCAATTAAAATGTATACATGGTGGAAACCGGCTTGTCCTCGTAAATACGCTCGATGGCCTCGGCAAACAGCGGCGCTACGGGAAGCAGGGTGATTTTTGGGATTGCTTTTTCCGGCGGGAGCGGAATGGTGTCCAGCAGGATAAGCTCTTTGATATTGCTGTTTTGCAGACGCTCAATAGCCGGGCCGGACAGCACGCCGTGGGTGGCGCAGGCGGTCACCTCGGTGGCGCCGCCTTTTTCCAGCAGGGCCTGCGCGCTGTTGCACAGGGTGCCCGCCGTATCGACCATATCGTCGATTAAAATGACTTTTTTGCCGCGCACGTCGCCGATGATATTCATGACCTCGGACACATTGGCCTTTTGGCGGCGCTTGTCCACGATTGCCAGAGGACAGCCCAGCCGGGTGGCGAAGGTCCTGGCGCGGGTCACCGAGCCAAGGTCGGGGGATACTGCCACGTATTCGTCAATATCGTCTCCGATGCGGTCCTTTAAGTAGTTGGACAGCACCGGCGCGCCCAGCAGATGATCCACGGGGATATTGAAGAAGCCCTGTATCTGCGGTACGTGCAGGTCCATGGTGAGCACGCGGTCCGCCCCTGCGGTGGTGATAAGGTCTGCCACCAGCTTTGCAGAGATAGGGTCGCGGGCTTTGGCCTTGCGGTCCTGACGGGCATAGCCGAAATAAGGAATGACCGCCGTAATGCGGGCGGCGGAGGCACGCTTCATGGCGTCGATCATGATGAGCATTTCCATGATATTGTTATTGACCGGCGCGCAGGTAGACTGGATAATAAAGCAGTCGGAGCCGCGCACGGATTCAAACAGGGAGACCGTGATCTCCCCGTCGCTGAACGTGGAAACCTCGGACTTGCCCAGGGGCAGCCCCAGACACTCGGCAATCTGCTCCGAGACCCGCACCGTAGAATTGGCGGCAAAAATTTTGATATCCTTACCATGAATATTCATTCGTAAAATCCCCCTATCAACATATAACCCTTTCCTGTTTAAAATGATCGTCAGGCTTATTTTTCCATTTTATTTGCCGTTTGCAACGGAGAACGGCGCGGGCGAGCAGCCGTCCTCCAAAGTGCAGGCAAGGCACTGCACGCTGTGCAGCGTGATGCCGCTGCCGATACTGCTGTCTGTTACCACGGTGTTGGGCCCGAGCACGCAGTTGTCTCCGATTTTGGTGCTGCCGGTCAATATGGTGGAGGGCAAAATCAGATTGCCCTTTCCCAGCACCACATCGGGGCCTATCACCACGCCGTCCGTACACGGGATCTCTACCCCATTGCTCATGTGCCGTTTTAAAATCAGCTCTCTGGCAACGGCGTTGAGGCTGTTGAGCTGCATACAGTCGTTGGCGCCCAGCACGGCGTTGGCATTGTCCGCCGTATAGGCCCCCGCCTTTTTCCCTGCCCGGATCAGCAGGGCAATGGCGTCCGGCAGGTAATATTCCCCCTGCGCGTTGCAGTTATTTATATTGTATAGCACGGACAGTAAATCGTCAACGCAAAACCAGTATGCGCCGGAATTGACTTCCTTGATTTTCAGGGTTTCGTCATCGGCGTCCTTTTGCTCTACCACGGCTGTCAGCGCGCCTGTATGCGGGTTACGCACGATACGGCCGTAGCCGGCCGGGTCCCTTAAGGTAGCCGCGATGACGGTAACAGCGTTTTTTTCGTTTGTGTGCTGCTGATAAGAGGACCTGATGACGTCCTCGTCCACCAGGGGCGCGTCGCCGTTGAGCACCAGCACATTGCCGCCGCTGTGCTGTTTTAAAAAGCGTTCCGCCATCATCACCGCGTGGCCGGTGCCCTTGCGCTCGTTTTGGTATGCAAAGCACACGCGGCGGTACCGGGCGTGCTGCTGTTTTAAGTCCTCCATGTACTGCTCTACACATTCGCGCATAAAGCCGGACACTACGCAGAGATTTTCCAGCCCTGCCCGCAGAGCGGCGTCTGCGACCCATTTGAGCATGGGCTGGAACAGCACCTGGGACAATACCTTGGGCTTGCTGGACTTCATGCGCTTTCCCTCGCCTGCTGCAAGGATGACCGCACAATCTAAATTTGCCATACTGTATCCTCCAAACAAAGAAGCCTTCTGTTTTGTTATATAAAATACCTGATAAATCAAAATCTGCTGAAAGCCTGTTTTTACCTTACCTATTATCTCAATAACCACGGGATTTTGCAAGCCCAAAGCGGTACTTTTGCCGTAAATTTTCAAAATCGTAATAAATTCGGTGCGGGTACGGCGCCTGTTTTGCCCCTGTGCGCCCGCGTTTTACGGATATCTGCAGTTTTTGCACAGTTGGACAATCAGAATAATACTGATTCCCGTTTAAGAAGAATAACCAGCATTTTTTACAGTTATATGTATAAATGATTGTAAAAAATTACTGCTAAATCCATCAAAATTAAAATATTTATTGAAATCCTTAGCAGTTTAGTATATAATCTGTGGTGAAAACAGCAGGAAAACAAATTTTGATGTAAAGGAGCGTACCATGAAAACTACCAGAAAAAAACACCACATTATCGCTGCGGTGATGGCTGTCATTTTTTTATGCACAACCATCGCTACTCCTATCTTCGCAGTGGGGGTTGAGGACGCGGTCTCTTCCGCAGCCGCTGTGACGGAGGAAAACACGGCTGAGACGGATTCCTCTGAGAAAAAAGAAAACGCAGACCAAAACAGCGCCGATGACAAGGACGCCGAACAAACGGACGCAGACGGCGCTGATGAGGAAAAGCAGGACAATTCCGCTTATACGGAAAACACCGAGGAAACGGATATGGTCCTGTCTACCATGCCGCGCCCCACGGAGGAGGACCAGGACAATGAGGCTGTGATAGACGAAAGCCTGAACAAGACCCTCAGCGCCCTGGAAGTCCAAAGCGCGCCGGCAGAGAGCGATACGGCGGCCGTGCAGAACACCGCCGATACCGACAAGGATTATATTTATTTGTCGGATATTGCGTATATGCCATCTTCTTACGTGGGCTACGGAAGCATTATCATGGATAAAAACCCGTCCAACGGCACCATTACGCTGTTGGTGGACGGCAATGCCAGACAGTTCCAAAAGGGTATTGCCGCGCACGCGACCTCGGAGATAAAATACGACCTTTCGGCTTACGCGGGTAAATATGACCGGTTTACGACATATGTAGGTCTGGACCATTCTCAGGGCGGCAAAGGAAACGGTGTGAAATTTACCATTTCTGTTTCTGCTGACGGACAGCAATGGACGCCGGCAGCGCAAACCGACGTGTTAAAGGGCGATTCCGAAGCGCAGTTTATCAGCGTGGATATTACGGGATACCGTTACCTGAAGCTGTACGCCCATGACAACGGAGCCCAGGGCAACGACCACGCGGTTTATGCTGTGCCGCGTATCCTGAAGCAGGGCTATGACCCTGCCACGGAGCTGTACCAGGGTTTTCAGGAGCTCTCTTATTACGACAATATTTTGTCTCAGCATGACGCGGACTACAATTACCAGCATAATTTAAAAACCGTTATGCTCAGGGAATTTGTAAGGCGTGTGGGTTACTGGAATATTCAGGACATAGTCACGGAGCAGGGACAAAACGCCGTAAACGCGCTGGACTGGCTGGTAAACGACACCAACGCCCTGCAGCTGCTGACAGAGGCCGGCAGCTTTTCCAACGGCAAGGCCTGTTTGAAAACGCTGATTAGCCTGTATACCACTTATAAAGATGTGCTGGGCGATTCCGGCGACGCACTTGTATATAAAAAGATGCTGCTGGCTTTGACCGCCGCTTACGGCTCGGATATTATTGCATCTTCCTTGAGCTTTAATACCGGAAACGGCTCCTATGATGTGGTGGAGCGGTTCCGCGTTGTGAAAGAACTGTATGACAACGGGCTGTTTGCACGAAAAGAGGAATTTAAAACCTATCATATGGAACTGATCCGTCTAGTTATGAATATGTCCATTGCCAACAATGAAATATTCTGGCTCAACGGGTATTCCAAGGAAAAATACCCCAATAACGCTTACGCAAGGCAGAACCCTTACAATTATATGGGGTATGTTAAGCCCAACTATAACCGGGATGAATTTTTTGATATAAGCAACAAGGACAAATACGACACAAAATACCAGCTGAGCAAATACGGCGTTCCCTTTGGGGACGGCAGGACCCAAAGACACTGGATGGTCATGGAGGCAGGCGGTATCTGCTGGAATATTTCCAGGCTGGGACAGAACCTGAACAAGGTGCAGGGTATCCCCGCCATTGGTATTTACCAGCCGGGCCACGAAGCGTATTTCTATTATTCCGAAACAGAGGACGGCCAGGGTAAATGGAGCATCGGCAATAATATCAGCGGCTGGGGACAAAGCTTTACCAGCTGGTACGGCGGCAACGTTTACCGGCTGCTGCTGGGCTGGGGACAAAGCTCTTACAGCGATTTTAAGACAAACAACGCCGGCTATATGCTGCTGGCACAGGCCGCTTTGAATCAGAAAGGCAAGTATGACCAGTCTTATTATTATAATTTGATTGCCAACTCTTACACGGAGGCAACGCAAAAAGAAACGGCATACCGGCAGGCACTCAATACGCTGGATTTGAACCTGGACAGCTATTTGGGTATCATCAACGCCTATAAGGCGCAGGGCAATGCAATCTCCAGCGCCCAGTGGAAAGCGCTGGCGCAGGAGATCATTGACGCTTATACATATTACCCCGGCGCGATGGTGGATTTGCTCAAGCTGATTGAGGGGCATTTGAGCAACGACGACACGGTTGCCGTGGATATTCTGGAAACGGCTGCACTGAACAAGGCCGCAAGCGCCACCGAACAGCAGAGCCTGCAGCCGAACGCGTGCAAGGAGATTGCCCAACAGCTGCTGGGCAGCAGCTCTGTTGACCTTGCCTCTTTCTCCTTTGACGGGGAAAATGCCGGCCAAATCGTGATACACGAAAAATATGACAATTATGAATTCCAGGTGCAGTACAGCCTGGACGGCGGAAACAACTGGGAAACCACGCTGGAGCATAAAATCACCCTGACCCGGGAACAGCTGGACAGCATTACCGCCGAAAAGGATATTCAGGTGAAAATCTCCGGCTCCAACGAAGTGTTCACCATTGATATTTTAAGCGGTGAAGCCGTATCTACAAACAACCTGGCCGCCAACGATGAGGAGGACCGGTTTGTAGGTAAAATTGCCAGCCTGCAGTACAGCACCGACGGCGGCGTTACCTGGTACGACTATACACAGGACAAAACCTTTGCAGGCGACCAGACCGTAAAGGTCCGCTATACGGCCCACGGCAGATATATGCCGGGCCCCGCAAAGGATTTCTCCTTTACCCGGGATACCAATCCGGATACCGTGAAGTACATTCCCGTAAAGCATATCTCCTTTGTGTCCGCGGGCTCCTACCAAAACGGACAGCCGCCCCAGAACATGATTGACGCCAGTCCGTTTACCACCTGGCACACCAAATACGGCCAGGTGGAGAACGATAAATCTTATGTGGTCAGCTTTGACCAGGTGCGGTTCCTGTCGCAGATTACGTATGACCCGGCAGGCGCCAACGGCAGGATACGGGATATAGAAGTATTCACCAGCATGGACGGCAGTGACTGGACCTCTGTGGGCAAAGCCACAGAATGGGGCAACAATACCAACAGAAAAACCCTGACCCTTACTACGCCGTCTGCGGCAAAATATGTTAAGCTGGTGGCGACCCGCACCCACACCAACGGCAATGAGGCGGCAAATAGATACGTAAGCGGCACCCGTTTTAATTTTTATGAGGATACCACACAGGTATACGAGGAAGAAAAACCGGTGATCCATTATACGCCGGCTTCCCTGACCAACCAGGACGTGACGGCGACCTTAGAGCTGCCAAGCGGCTTTACTGCTGTGGGCGATACGACCCATACCTTCCAGACAAACGGAGAACACCTGTTTACTTACCGTAATTTGTACGGAGAGGAAAGACAGATTACCGCTGCTGTAAACTGGATTGACAAGGTACCGCCTACCGCAGAGGTACAATACGAGGTAACGGCGGTCGCACGGCTCTCCTATTCCATGCTGACCCTTTCCCCTGCCGCGTTCAGCCCTACCAACCAGAATGTGACCGCTACTTTGGTCAAGGAAAGCGAAAATATTACCGTTACCAACAACAGCGGCTCCAAAAGCCATTTGTTTACTGCCAACGGTTCCTTTGATTTTCAGATTAGAGACGACGCGGGCAACACCAATACCATTACCGCCACGGTAGATTGGATTGACAAAACCGCGCCCACGGCAAAAGTGAAATACAGCACGGAGTCTTTGACCAACCAGAATGTGGTTGCTACTCTGGCAGAGGAAAGCGAGGACATTACCGTTGTAAACAACAATCATTCCAGAGAATATACCTTTACGAAAAACGGTAAGTTTACGTTCCAAATTCAGGATAAGGCGGGCAATACCGCTGAAATTACAGCTGAAGTGGACTGGATTGACAAGGACGCGCCTACAGCCAAGGTGCAGTACAGCATTGACACCCTGACCAATCAGGACGTGACGGCCACTTTGGTGGAGGAAAGCGAAGCGTTCACGGTGACGAACAACAACGGTTCCAAAAGCCATACCTTTACGGAAAACGACAGCTTTACCTTTGAGATTGTGGATAAAGCCGGCAATACCGCGCAAATCACTGCTAAAGTGGATTGGATTGACAAGGTGCCGCCTAC
>CALWUX010000059.1 GCA_944384795.1 uncultured Clostridia bacterium
GCGGCAAGGGAGACGATGAAAACCGTCCGGAAGCGGAGGCGATGTACGATTATTTAGTGGAAAAGGGGATTTCTCCGGAGCGTATTGCCATGGATATTGATTCCCGCAATACAAAGGAAAACCTGGAAAACGCAAAGCAGATCATTCAGGCCAACAGTTGGGACGATAATGTGGCAATCATTACGGAATATTACCATGAATTCCGGGCAGGGCGGCTGGCAGATGAACTGGGAATACGTTCCTATGCGGTTTGCGCGGAAACGCCATGGTACATCTTTTCCTGTTCCTACGGCCGAGAAGTGCTTGCGCTGACAAAATTTTTCTGGCATATTTAAAAGCCGTTCCAAACGCCGGAACGGCTTTTTGCGGCAGCACAGGAAACATATATGGATTTGCGTCCAACATATGCCGGCTGTTTTCTATGTTGCAGGGAGTTATTTCCGGCATTGAACAGCGTATAGGGGAGTATGGGTATATTTTTGGGGCTTTGTGACGGTGATATACAGGTAAATTTGCATGGTAAATTTTTTTATGCTACAATATAAAAAATCCTTGGGGAAAGAGCGTGGGAAATATGGTGAAAATCTTAATCAAAAACGCGCATATCTGCGACCCTGCCACAGGCATGGACTGCAAAGGAGATATTTTTCTGGCAGACGGTATAATTGCGGATATTGGCAGTCGTTTGGAGTATGAGACGGAAGTGACCATAGACGCGGCCGGCCTGATTGCCGCGCCGGGTCTGGTGGATATGCACGTACATCTGCGCGACCCCGGACAGACGGAAAAGGAAGATATTATCAGCGGCTGCAAGGCAGCAGCGGCAGGCGGCGTGACCAGTGTGCTGGCCATGCCCAATACCAGCCCCACCACGGATAATACAGAGACAGTTCGGTATATTTTAGACAAAGCAAAGGACGCCGACGCGCATGTGTATGTGTCCGCAGCCATTACCAAAGGACTGCAAAGTGATATGCTCTGTGATTTGCAGGCGTTAAAGGAAGCGGGCGCCGTTGCATTGAGCGATGACGGCCGTCCCGTAGTGGATACGGCGTTTATGGCGCAGGCCATGCAGACAGCGCCGCAGCTGGGTATGACGGTGGTTTCCCACTGCGAGGATCTGTATTTGGCAAAGGGCGGCATCATTCATGACGGTGCGGCGGCAAAAAAACTGGGAGTCAAAGGAATACCCGCCGCCGCTGAGGATTGCGGTACCGCCAGAGAAATCGCTTTGGCGGCGGCATACCACGTACCGATCCATATTTGCCATGTGAGCACAGCTACCTCTGTTGCGCTGATACGGGACGCAAAAAGGAGAGGTGTGGCCGTAACGGCGGAGACAGCGCCGCATTATTTTGCGCTGACGGAGGAAGCAGTGCTTACAAGGGACGCCGATTACAGAATGAATCCTCCCCTGCGGACAGAAGCGGACCGCAGGGCAATCATTGGAGGGTTGAAGGACGGTACGCTGGACGCCATTGCCACAGACCACGCACCCCATACGCCCCGCGACAAAGCGAACTTTGAAACAGCGCCCAACGGCGTGATTGGCATGGAAACGTCTTTGGCGGCGGGCATTACATTTCTTGTAAAGCAGGGTCATTGCACCTTGGCGCAGCTGATTGAGAAAATGTCCGCAAAGCCGGCGCAGCTGCTGGGTATACCCACAGGCTCGCTGAAAAAAGGAAGCCCTGCGGACGTGATTCTGTTCGATGAAAACGAGGAATGGACGGTGGACGTGGAACGGCTGCACGGCAAAAGTAAAAACTGTGTCTTTAAAAATAAAAAGCTGATTGGTAAAGTGAAATTTACCGTATGCGGCGGAAAAATCGTATTTAACCAATTGGATTGATATATGGTATTTGAAAGCAGAGCGTGTGTTTCATGTTTTCAAATACTATTTTTATGTGCGGGTATTTTGCTCCAGCAAAAAACAGGGCCGTTGGCTTTGGAAGATTGCGGGCAAACGCTTTGCAAATACTGCGAATTTTGTTATAATGGTGCTGTTATCACCCGGCGGTGTCAGGGAACTTTGACGCAGGCCGGGCAGCAAATTTGATTCGGAGGAAACCATATGTCTTTAGACCGTTTGATCGAAAATATCATACAAAAGCAGAATCCGACGGTAGCAGGGCTTGACCCAAAGCTCAGCTATATTCCAGATTATATCAAGGCAGAATGCTTTGCAAAGTATGGGAACACGCTGGACGGCGCAGCTGCTGCGCTGTTTGCGTTCAATAAAGGGCTGATAGACGCACTGCACACCATTGTGCCTGCGGTAAAGCCTCAGTGCGCTTATTACGAAATGTATGGCTGGCAGGGTATGAAAGCGCTGCATGACACCGTTGCGTACGCAAGGGCAAAAGGAATGTTCGTTGTAACAGACGGTAAACGGAACGACATTGGAACGACCATGGAGGCTTATGCCGCGGCCCATTTGGGAACGGTAGAGGTGCAGGGAGAGCGGCTTGCACCTTTTGCAGGCGACGCCCTGACGGTCAACGGGTATTTAGGCGCAGACGGCATTTTGCCTTTGCTGGATATTTGCGACAAAGAGGACAAGGGCATTTTTGTGCTGGTAAAGACCTCCAACCCCTCTTCGGGCCAGCTGCAGGATTTAAAGCTGGAAGCAGGGGAGACGGTTTACGAGACCATGGGCAGTATGTGCGAGGCATGGGGCGCGGACCATATGGGCAGATACGGTTACAGCGCAGTAGGCGCTGTGGTAGGAGCCACTTACCCTCAGCAGCTGAAAGAGCTGCGTGAAAAACTGCCGCATACTTTTTTTCTGGTGCCCGGGTACGGCGCCCAGGGGGGCGGCGCGGACGATGTAGCTCCCGGCTTTGACGGCAGAGGACTCGGCGCGCTGATCAATTCTTCCAGAGGTATTATGTGTGCCTGGCAGAAGCATGGCTTTGCGCAGGAAGATTACGCCAAAGCTGCGGCGGAAGAGGCACTGCGTATGCGCGGCCAACTGACTGACCGCATCGGAAAAATCGGTTGATTCCTTTTCACGGAAAAATGGAGGACATTATGAAATTTGATGTAAAAACTTGCAGAATCATCAGCAAACAGAACATTGCGGCAGATACGTATGATTTTACGCTGTTTGCGGACAAGCTGGCGCAGCTGGCGCAGCCGGGTCAGTTTGTGCATATTCAGGTGCCGGGCAAAACCCTGCGCAGGCCTATCTCCATTTGTGACGCCGACAAAGAAAACGGCACCCTGCGTATTGTGTTCCAAATCCGCGGAGAGGGCACGGAGATACTCTCCCGGCTGAAACCGGACGATACCATGAACATTTTGGCGCCTTTGGGTCACGGGTATGAAATCAAAGACACAGCAAAAAAGGTACTGTTGGCAGGCGGCGGTATTGGTGTGCCGCCTTTGCTGTACCTTGCAAAGCAGTACGGTGCGAACGCCACAGTGCTGCTGGGCTTTCGCAGTAAGGATTTTGTGATTCTGGAACAGGATTTTCTCCAGGCAGGCTGCCGTGTGATTGTAGCAACGGACGATGGCACATACGGTCACCACGGTATGGTAACGGATTGCATTGACGGTCTTGCTTTTGAAGAAATGTTTGCCTGCGGTCCCGAACCTATGCTAAAGGCGCTGGCACAGGTCGCAAACAGGCGCGGGACACCGCTTCAGGTATCTTTGGAGGAACGAATGGCGTGCGGCGTAGGAGCGTGCCTTGGCTGTGCCTGCAAAACAAAGCGGGAAGAAACGCAGGACGAAACATACAGCCATGTATGTAAGGACGGACCGGTTTTTGACTATCGCAAAATCGTATTTTAAAAGAGTAAGGGAAAAAGGTGGTTTCAAATATGGCTGATTTGCGTGTAACAGTAGCAGGCGTCGATTTTTCCAATCCGCTGATTGCGGCGTCGGGCACGTTTGGTTTTGGGCGGGAATATAACGAATTTTATTCTTTGTCCGTGTTGGGTGGCATTTCCAGCAAAGGCATTACTTTAAAGGAGCGCTTGGGCAACCCGCCCCCGAGGATCGCGGAGGCGCCGGGCTGTATGCTCAATGCCATCGGCCTGCAAAATCCCGGTGTGGATTATTTTATACAGCATGATTTGCCGTGGCTGAAGCAGCAGGGTACCGTTGTGATTGCCAACATTGCGGGCAATACGCCGGAGGAATACTGCGCCATGGCGGAAAAGCTGTCCCATACAGATGTGGATATGCTGGAAATGAATATCTCCTGTCCTAATGTGAAAGAAGGAGGCGTACAGTTCGGTACTTCCTGCATGGGCGTGGAACAGATCACTGCCGCTGTGCGCAGGCACTGCACAAAGCCGCTGATGGTCAAGCTCTCTCCTAATGTAACGGACATAGGGGATATTGCCGCCGCAGCCGAGGCGGGCGGCGCGGACGCGATTTCCATGATCAACACCCTGACGGGTATGCGCATCGATATTCAGACCCGCAGACCGATTATCCGCAACAATACGGGTGGTGTGTCCGGCCCGTCACTGCTCCCCATCGCGGTGCGCATGATCTGGCAGGCGTACCAGCGGGTAAAGATACCCATTGTGGGTATGGGCGGCATTTCCAGCTGGAAAGACGCGGTCGAGCTGATGCTGGCCGGCTCTACTGCCCTGCAGATAGGAACGGTATTTTTTTCCAATCCTTACGCGCCTATTGAAATCACAGAGGGGCTCAACCGTTATCTTGATGAAAACGGCATTGCGTCCGTTACGGAGCTGACAGGCCAAATGATCCCATGGGAGAATTGATGTGGACAAGACTCGGATTATTTTGATTCGCCATTGTGAGGCGGAGGGGAATATCAAGCGTGTGTTCCAGGGTCATACAGACGCGGAAATCAGTGAAAACGGAAGAAAACAGCTGGACTTGTTGCGCCTGCGCTGCCGTAATATGCAAATAGACGCGATTTACTCCAGCCCGTTAAAGCGGGCGTATCAAACGGCGGAGGCGGTAAACAGCTTTCGCAATTTGACGGTGCAGATCCATGAGGATCTGATTGAAATCAACGGCGGGGACTGGGAGGGCCATTACTGGCGCGATTTGCCCGGGCTGTTCCCGGAGGATACTGTACTTTGGAACACAAAGCCCTATGCCTTTGCGCCGAAAAACGGAGAGCCCATGCGCCATGTGTATCAGCGCATGAAGGGCGCGGTGCTGG
Source organism: uncultured Clostridia bacterium (assembly GCA_944384795.1). Classification (GTDB taxonomy): domain Bacteria; phylum Bacillota; class Clostridia; order Oscillospirales; family Acutalibacteraceae; genus UMGS1071. The sequence continues at coordinate 5,156 of CALWUX010000059.1, forward strand.
AAATTGTACAAAAAAATCAGGGCAGGCATATTTGCGTTACCTCCCACGGCTGCGCTATCCGTAATTTTTTGTGCTGGGCTATGGGCAAGCCCATTGAACAGCTCAATGAAGTGGACTGGTGCGACAATACCGCGGTGAGCGTCATTGATTTTGACAGCGATTTTTGCCCAACAGTGGTGCTTGCCAACGACGCCTCCCATTTGTCGGGAGAGACGTCTACATTTTCAAAGCAAACCTGGTGGAAGCCGGAAAACCGTATCAAAACAGAGTGGGATGAGGAGATGTTCCGATGAAAATTATGGCGGTGGATTTAGGAAAAGCACGTACAGGCATTGCTGTTTGCGATGCAAGTGAGATGCTGGCTTCGCCCGTGACGGTGATACATGAGCATGATGAAGAACGTCTGCTGGAAAAGATAGCCGCCCTTGTTCTGGAGCAGCAGCCAAAGCAGCTGGTGGTAGGACTGCCGAAAAATATGGACGGCAGCGAGGGAGAAAGCGCCCAGCGCTGCCGGGATTTTGCGGAAAAGCTGGAGCAGTGTACGCAGCTGCCTGTGGTACTGCGGGACGAGCGCGGTACGACCATTACTGCTCACGGGTATTTAAATTCCACAGACACCCGGGGCAAAAAAAGGAAAGCTGTGGTAGACGCCGTAGCGGCCACTATTATTTTACAGGATTATCTGGATTTTCGCAGAAATCAGAAAAACAATCAATAAAAAAAGAACCTCTGCTATGAGGTTCTTTTTTTATATTCCGGTTCTATACACTGCTGCATACAGGCAGCGGTGTTCCGGCAAATGGCATTATAATGCAATGGTATACGCCGCACCCAGGGCTTCCGCTTCTGCCGGTTCATGGGTCACCAGAATGACGGTTTTTCCATGGCTGCGTTCTTTGGTGTCGGCCATGACCAGCGCTTTTGTGTCTGCGTCCAGTCCTTTGAACGGCTCGTCTAAAAACAAAATGTCATAGTCGGCCAGCAGGGCGCGCAGAATCGCAACTCTGCGTTTCATACCGCCGGAGCATTCCGAAACGGGACAGTGGGCGTACGCACCCAGCCCTACCTTGTCCAGTGCCTCTTCTATGGTCTGGTTCTGCAATTGGGGCGACGGCAGTTTGATATTGGACAGGGTGCTCAAATTTTCACACAGTCTGTCCTCCTGAAATACAACACTCTGCTTTTGACCGTCAAGACCTGTGATTTCTCCGCTGTCCGCTGTTTCCAGTCCCATTAAAATACGTAAAAGCGTCGTTTTGCCTTTACCGGACGGCGCGCTGACCCAGGTGACCTGTCCTGCGGGAATGCAGGCGTTTAAATCATGCAGCACGGTATGGGTGCCGAAGGATTTGAAAAGATGCTTGATCGTAATTTCCATGTTATATCCTCTCAAGCCGCCGGATTCCCCGATCCAGCAGAAAAATAAACAATTTTTCAAACATCAGGCTGATGATAATGATAACGACAGTCCAGGCAAACAGGTCCGGTGTATCCAGGTAGATTTTGGCGTTATATAAATTTTCGCCGATGGAATTCTGCGGAATGCCGATAACCTCGGCCGCTACGCCGGACTTCCAGCACAGTCCCAGAGAAATGCTGCAGCCTGCGCGGAAGAACGGCATGATCTGTGAAATGTAAATATAGCGTATTTTTCTTGCGGGAGAAATACGGAACACCTGCGCCATTTCCAGCAGCTGCCTGTCGCAGGAGGCAATGCCGTTTTTCGCGTTGGTGTAAATCACAGGCAGTACAATTAAAAAGGAAATAATGATCGACAGGTTTTTGGAGGAGACCCAAATCAGAATCAGAATTACAAAGGACGCTACGGGAACGGCCTTTACGGTCAGCATAAAGGGGGCAAGAAATTGCTCCACATATTTAAACCGTGCGGAAAGCGCAGCCAGTAAAACGCCCGCGATGCAGGCGGTAAGAAAACCGCCGATAATCCTGAGCAGGGAAAAGGCAACAGAAAGCCAGAAATCTCCTGTGCCGGCCAACTCGCATAACCGCCAAAATGCGGTCACAGGCGATACAAGTAAAATATTCTGTCCGATAAACCATGCGCACAGCTGCCATATGACAAGCCATGCAGCAACGGCCCACAGCTTTATTTTTCCCGGCCTCCTGTTTTTTTTAAGCATTGTAATAGAAAGAATCGTCCGGAAGCTGTCCGCCTATGGACTGCGGATTTTGTTCATGCAGTACGGCAAGATAGCCGGAAAGCTTTTCTTTCATTTCACTTCCGCGGATAAAGGTGATGTTGCAGGCGGGGATCGCTTTTTTTGCAACAGCTTCGGGAACGATGTCATATTTACCTACCAGCGCGGCACCCTGGTCAAGGTTGTTGTTGATATAGTCCACAGAGGCTTGATAATGGCTCAAAAAGTCCTGTACCGCCTGCGGATTCTGCTCAATAAATTCAGTTCTTGCAACCACTACGCCGGTCACCAGTGTAGAAGGAGCAGCCGTGTTTTCCTGCAATTTGTCCCATTCCTCCGTCAGGTCAAGGGCAACGCGCAGATTGCTGTTTTGATTCTGTGCTGTGGTCACAAATGGCTGCGGCAGCATGGCAATGGCGTTTTCGGAGGTGTTGAGCGCCGCAAGACATTCCGCCTGCTCGCTTTTCCATTCAATGGTCACATCTGTTGCGGGGTCAATGCCGTTTTGCGCCAGAATATAATTCAGCGCATATTCCGGTGTGGTGCCTTTGCCACTGGCGTAAATGGTTTTGCCGCGTAAATCCTCCACAGACTGAACGGTATTGCCGGAATCCACAATATACAGCACGCCAAGGGTGTTAATGGCCAGCACCTGCACCTTACCCTGGGTGTTATTATACAATACAGAAGCCACGTTAGCGGGTACGGCGGCAATATCAATATTGCCCTGTACCAGCTTTGGGGTCACTTCATCAATGGAAGCGGCAATGGAGAATTGGTAGTTGTTGTCTGTAATTTGCTGTTCCTCGCTGTCGTTCATGAATTTCACCATGCCCATGGCCGTGGGGCCTTTCAGTGCGGTTATGTTCATGTCCACAGGAGACGCTGTCTGTGTTTGGCCGGAAGCAGCTGTGCCGCTGCCGGATTCTGTTGAACTGCCGGAGGCACAGCCGGTGAATACCACTGCGGCCAGCATACTCAGGCTCAATGCAATAGAAAACAGTTTTTTCATATTCATACCTCTTTTTCATTTGTTTATTTTCAGCCGGATTTGGTATATGGTTGGTATATTCAATCCGGCTTATTCGGTGATTTTTACAAATGGGGCGGGGGCGGAACCCTTTTGGCGTGCCGGGTTCCGTTATGTTTCGGGGAGAGCCGTACGGCCCTTACGCGGGACGTTCCGTGCCCATATAAATTACGCACAAAATGCCGTCGCCGGTGTGGCTGCCAATGATAGGTCCGACAAACTGGATTTGAATGCCGTTGACCGCCGGTATTTTTTCTTTGACCAGTTTTGCGGTGTACTCGGCATCGTCCAGTGCGTCGCCGTGCATGATATAAACCGTTTGTTCCTCGGGCTTTACAATGGATTCAGCCATTTTATCCACAATACATTCCAAAGACTGCCTGCGCCCGCGTATTTTTTCAGCGGGAATCAGCGCGCCTGCTTCGTTGATTTGCAGTACGGGTTTGATGCCCAGCATACCGCCCAGCAGTGCCGCCGCCGCGGAGATCCTGCCGCCGCGTTTTAAGTGGTTCAAATCGTTTACAGTGAACCACAGCCGCACAAATTTATGGTTTTCCTCCGCCCAGGCCGCTGCTTCTTTTACTGTAGCGCCATTTTGCAGCATATGCAGTGCGTGTATTACCAGCAATCCCTCTCCCATGCTGGGCGAGCGGGAGTCTACGGTATAGATCTGCCGCTGGGGATATTGCTCCCGCAGCTCCGTTACCGCCGTTACAGAGCGTTCGTAGGTGGCGCTCAGGGCGGAGGAAAAGCAAATGTATAAAATGTCTTTTCCCGCTTTTAAATGGGGCTCAAAAATTTCCGTAAAACGCGCGGAATTGATTTGCGAGGTGGTAGGCATACTGCCGCTTCGCACAGCCGCGTAAAACTGCTCGTTTGTGATTTCGCGTCCGTCGGGATAATTCAGGTACGTTTTATCGTCCATAATAAATTCCATGGGGATTACTTCAATACCCAAATGCGCGATTTGTTCCGGCGTAAAATCGGCGGTAGAATCCGTAATTACAACATAATTGCTCATGGAAATGCTCCGTTCCTAATTTTATATGGGGTCTTGCAGGTTTATTTATTATATCCAATTTTCGGCCGTATGTCCATATGCGTCCTATAAAGAAAAAAGACCCTTGGGGAAACCAAAGGATCTTTTGCTGGAATAACAAAGCCCGCCCGGCCGTAATGTGCTAAGAGTAACCTGCTACTCAAGAGCAGGTGGGTGCCCTCCCACTGAGTTCGTACTCCCTTCGTCCGGCAGAGCCGGGAGGTCTGCATTCCGTCAGCGGAGAACGGGCTCCCTAAAATATAGGTGTAGGGTTACTTATGCAACGGTCCGCGCACCGGGCAGGATTGTTATGTTATGGGATTATTATACCACTCATAATCCGTTTTATAATTCTTTTTCGTAAAAAAGATTATGAATATTTACCTAAAAATGATTATTCTTCCTCTGCGGATTCGTACAGCTCGTCAAAATGACTTTCAAAAATTTCCGCAAGTTTATCCAGCAGCTCTTCGTCCTCTACCTCTGCCAGCTGTTCTTCGCCGTCTTCCTCCACTGCTTCAAAAATATAATAGGTACCGTCGGAGTCCACAGAAGCGGCGGGGTCTTCAAAGGTTGGCAGCAACGCGTAAAAACAGCCGTCCTCATTTTCGATTACGTCTAAAATTTCAAATTCATGTTCTTTGCCTTCGTCATCTATCAGGGTAATCAGGTCTACTTCAAATTCCTCGTTGTTTGTGTTGCTCATAGTTCTCCTCCTCAATCTGTTTGCTTCTATTTTACCGTTGTACCAACATGAAGTCAACTAAAAATAGAATTATTGAAATTATGACGAAAACGGCGGCTCAAATCTGGTAAGAATGAATAGATTTTACTTTTCTATTTCATTCTGCACTGTTTTAGTGTATAATAAAACAAACCGATAAAAGGAGATGAAAGGAAATGGATGCAGAGCTGTATGATGTGATTATTATCGGCGGCGGACCTGCCGGTTATACTGCCGGACTGTACTGCGGCCGTGCGGCAATGAAAACGCTGCTGCTGGAAAAATATATGGCGGGCGGACAAATGGCGATAACAGCGCATATTGACAACTATCCCGGTTTTCCGGAAGGGGTAGACGGCTTTACCCTGGCAATGGATATGCAAAAACAGGCGGAGCGCTTTCAAATAGAGCATAAAGAGGTTGCGGTCGCGTCCGTTCAGCTGGACGGCACGGTCAAAGCAATTACCACTGCGGACGGTACCGTATACAGGGCAAGAGCGGTCATTCTTGCTACCGGCGCGTCTCCCAGAGAACTGGGACTGCCCGAAGAACGGGATTTAAGGGGCAAGGGTGTGTCTTACTGCGCTACCTGCGACGGCGCATTTTTCCGCAATAAAACAGTGGCGGTCATCGGCGGCGGGGACACGGCCGCGGCTGACGCGATTTACTTATCCAAGCTGTGCAAGCAGGTGTACCTTGTGCACAGAAGAGACGCCCTGCGCGCCGCGGCGGTGTACCACGACGCTTTGCAGCAGGCGGAAAACGTGACCTTTGTGTGGAACAGCACTGTGGAAGAAATACTCCACGACAGTGTTGTAACCGGTATCCGTGTAAAAGATAAACTGACGGGCGATATGCAAAACCTGGAATGTCAGGGTGTTTTTGTAGCGGTGGGTACCGCGCCCAATACCAAATTGTATGAAGACCAGGTTCAATTGGACGGAAACGGCTATATTATTTCCGATGAAAATACAAAAACCTCTCAGCTGGGCGTATTTGCTGCGGGGGACGTTAGAACGAAGCCGTTAAGGCAAGTGGTGACTGCCGTAGCAGACGGTGCGGTAGCTGCGTATATGGCGGAGGAATACATTCAATTGCAGACGGTGGAAAGTGAATGATCCTGCCGTGGCGCGGGTGGTGCAAAACCGCCTGCCGAAAAACAATGGTATAGGGAAACGACAGGCGGATTTCTTAAAAACGAAATCCGCTTTATTTTCGCACAGAAGCAGTGGCGCATACGGATATATCAGCGAAACAAAAACGGAAAACAGCCGGGCCTGATTCGGCTCTGGCTGTAAAATGGGAGAAAAGCAAAGCCGGCACAGTGTTTCATCACTGTGCCGGCTTTTATGCGGTTATTGCATAACATGGGTTTTGATATACATGCGCCATTCCTGGCACGCCTGGGCGGTCAGATGGATACCGTCGGGCGTTTTGTCTGCGGGCAGTGCGCCGGTTTCGTCCCGGAAGGCTTCGGCGGCATTCAGGTACGGTACACTTTTTTCCGCGGCCATTGCCATGATCATTTCGTTCATGGCATTGATTTTGGTATTGTTATATACCTCGTCTGTCGCGGAGCGTTCCGCAGAAACAGGCAGAACGGACTGTACACAAATTTTTGCATTGGGCTGAAGCGCTTTGATCTCGTCAATCAGCTGGGCATACTGTTCAATGAACATATCCGGGTAGACCCAGCCTAATTCATTGGCGCCGAACAACAGGTAGATTTGGTCAAACTGCCGTTCGCCCAAGGCTTCCAATACCGTTTTTTCTCCGTTGCCCTCTGTGTTTGGGGTGTTGTCTCCGTTGACGATTTTCATTCTGTGGATACTTTCCACAGTCATGCCGCGGCCTTCGTAGTATGTGGGCGTATCCAGGCCGGAAAAGGATTTAAAGCCCTCTGTAATGGAATTGCCGATAAACAGGGTGTTTGAAAAATAAGCATCGTCCACTTCTGCAGATTGGGGAACAAACTGAACGGTATTGCTTGCGGCTGTTTCCGTCGTACTGCCGGAGGAAGAAGCTGCCTGCGCTGAACTGTTTTGAGAAGCGGTGTCCGATACTGCCGTATCCGGTACGGCGGCGGTTTCCTGACTGCCGGGCTTGATTGTAAAAACGCATATCAGCGTTACAACAATGGCAATCACAGCAATAAAGGCTGCGATGATCGCAATCAAAAAGCTTGGTTTTATTGTATGGACGATGCGCTTCATTGGTACCCTCCGGTGTTATGATTTTAAATGCTTTTCCATTATAGGCAATACAAACAAAATTTGCAAGAGTTTATTGCGCATTGTCACAATTTGTTATTTATCTGTAAAAATATGCGTTTACAGGCTGACTTTTTCCATAAAAAACCGCTGGCGGTCAAGCGGCTTTTTTGCGGACGGCGCCGGCGGCAAAGCAAAGCAAAAACATAATCAGGTTCACAATAACGATGCTCGCGCCGGTGGGAGTTGCCAGCGCATAGGAAGCCACTAGGCCGATAAAAAAGCAGAGGATGGAAATGACGGCAGAGGCGATGACAACACAGCGGAACTGCCTGAAAATGCGCATGGCAGAAAGGGCGGGGAAAATAATCAGGCTGGAAATCAGCATGGTACCCATAATGCGCATACCAATGACAATGGTGACCGCTGTCAGCAGAGCAATGAGCATATTGTAAAGATTTGCCCGGATACCCGTTGCCTTTGCAAAGTTTTCATCAAAGGTAACGGCAAAAATCCTGTTGTAAAATACAATAAATAAAACCAGTACCACCGTAGAAAGCGCAATGCTGATATAAACGTCGCTTTCTGTCATGGCCAGTATGCTGCCGAACATATAGCTGTATACGTCCATATTCTGGCCGGAAGAGAGGGAAATAACCGTTACGCCGATAGCAAGGGAGCTGCTGGCAATCAGCGCGATGGCGGAATCCCCTTTGATTTTACTGTTTCCGCTTAACCGCAGCAGGAAAAATGCCGCGGCCACCACTACGGGAATTGCCACAGGGAGCGGCGCCCAGTTAAAGGCCATGGCTACGGCCAGCGCGCCAAAGCCTACGTGAGAAAGCCCGTCTCCTATCATGGAATACCGCTTTAAAACCAGGCTTACGCCCAGCAGCGCCGCGCACAGGGAAACCAGCGTGCCGACGATCAATGCCCTTACAATAAAGGTATAGGAAAATAAATCGTGTAAAACTTGTAACATAGTATGCCGCCTCTCTGTATCAGGAACATTTTAAAAAGCGTTTTCCGATTTCCGTGTTTACATATTCCGCCGTATCTCCCCAAAACAGCAGGGATTGATTGATGTGCAGTATTTTATCAGCATACCGCACAGCCTGGGAAATGTCGTGGGAAACCATGATCACCGTTACGCCAAGCTCGCGGTTCAATTGCTCTATCAGCCGGTACAGCTCTTCCGTTACCAGAGGATCCAGACCGGTCACAGGCTCGTCCAGCAGCAGCAGCCTGTCCGTGGCGCACAAAGCGCGCGCCAGCAGGACCCGCTGCTGCTGACCGCCGGACAAAGCGATGAAGGAACGTTTTTTGAAATCGCTTATGCCAAGGCGCTCCATGTGCTGTGCCGCCAGAGTTTTGTCCGCTTTGCTGTAAAAGGGTCTTGCTCCGCAGCGGTTCAAACAGCCGGAGAGCACGACTTCAAAAACAGAGGCGGGAAAATCCTTGCGGATAGTGGTTTGCTGGGGCAGGTAGCCCAGTCGTTTGCGGTGCACCTGCGGACCGAATGAAACAGACCCGCATTTCAGGGGTACCAGCCCTAAAATGCTTTTCAGCAGGGTGCTTTTGCCCGAACCGTTTTCGCCTACGATGCAAACATACTGCCCCTGGTCTATATCAAAGGAAACATGATCCACTGCGGTTTTGGAGTCGTACGCGACGGTCACGTCGCGGCAGGAAACGATCATAAGCTTATTCCAGTCCTTTTTTCAAATTTTCCGCATTTTGCTGCATGAGGGACAAATAAGTGGCGCCGTTGTCAAAATCTTCTTTGGAAAGATTGTGGCAGGAATGGAACAAAAGCATTTGCGCGCCGGTTTCCTCGCAAATGGAGCGGGAGATTTTCGGGTCTGTCAGTTCCTCATAATAAATCACAGGTATCTGTTTTTCTTTTACCTCAGTAATCAGCTCAGATATGGTTTTCGCGCTGGGCTCGGAATCTGCCGAGCAGGCGTCGTAGGCAGATTTGTACTCCAGCCCGTATTCATGGGTAAAGTAGAACAGTGCAAACCGGCTGCCGAAAATGACTTCCTTGCGGCTTCCGTTTTCCACTATGGTGCGGATATCCCGGTCAAGCGTGTCCAGCTGTGCCAAGTAATTATTGGCGTTTTCCGTGTAGTAGGCCGCGTTGGCGGGGTCTGCCTCACATAATACATTTAAAATGTTCTGTACCATGATTTTGGCGTTTACCGGACTGGTCCAAACATGGGGATCGTACTGGTTCAGCTCGTTTTCGTGGAGTTCTTCGGCTGTATGGTCGTGGTCGTCTTCGGAATGGTTGTGTCCGCCGCCCGGATTTTTCAACAGAGTAATACCGCTGGAAACATTGGTAACGCGAACAGAGTCCGGCAGAGACTCGATGATACTGCCAGCCCATGTTTCCATATTCATACCCGTGTACAAAAACACGTCGGCATTGTGAATGGTGATCATATCCGCAGGAGACGGGTCAAAGGAATGGCTGTCCGTACCCGGAGGGAGTATCAGTTGAATATCGGCTTTGTCGCCTGCAATCTGGCGGGCAAAATCGTATTGGGGAAACAGGGTGGCAACAATGCTGATTTTGCCGTCGTTGTTTTGAGAAGCTGTGCTGTCGGTATTTTGACCGGCAGTGCTGCAGCCTGCCAGGATTCCGACAGATAAAATCGCTGCGGCAAACAGGGTAATCAGTTTTTTCATATGGATTCTCCTTTCCTTTTAACCGGTTAACCGGATTGTTTCAAACAGGTCTGGCATTGGCCGTAAAATACGGTGCGGGAGGAGTCTATTTGAAAATGGTGTTCTTTCAAAATGTGCCGTTCAATTCCCGACATGAAGTCACAGTTTAAATGGATCAGTTTTTTGCAAGTGATACATTTCAGGTGAAAATGCACTGCGCATTCTTTCTGGTCGGCGGTATATTGGTAACAGGCGCCGGTGTCCTCCAGCAAAAACTTTCTTACACTCCCGTTGTTTACCAGCTTATCCAGGTATCTGTATACGGTGACCTTTCCTACGGGATTGCCGGACTGTTTTAAATGATCCACCACATCGTCCACAGTTACATGGCGCGCCTGGTTTTCTATCAGGAACTGCAAAATATGGTCGCGCTGTTTTGTTTTGTAGCCTTCAGACTGGGACATGGCAAATCACCTCAATTTGAAATTGATTTTCAATTTAATATTTATCTTACAATACTTTTTTTCGCCGGTCAATAAAAGTCAAAAAATAGACAAACTTATTTTCATTTTCTGCAAAAGGCTTGTGGGTTTCTGTGTACAACCGCTGTAAAATAAAAACACCGCAGGGGCACCTGCGGTGTTTTTGTTAAAAAATGTATTCAATTATCTTTCCATTTTCTTTTTTGCCGTAATCAGAATACCAGCCAACGCAGCGGCTGACATTGCTGCAGCGGTTCCCAAAAGCAACAGGCTTGTACCGTCTCCTGTTTTTGGAGCCACGGCGTTGTCGGCTGTTGTGTTTGCCGCCGTATTTGCCGGTGCGGTTGAAGACCGGCATGGTTGGTGTTGTCATATCTCCTGCGAAAGGAGCAACAGCTTCTCTTGTGTAGCCGCATACAGTGCATTGCTCCTTTATTTTTGCTCCAATGCGTTCATGCCGAATTTATACCCGCCGCAGCAAAGAACGGGAGGTGCTCAGTCGGATACGATCCCGTTCACTTTTGTGCATATAAACGTTCTGTACCAGGCCAAAGCCGAAATACAAGCAGGCAGCAGAGGAACCGCCGGCGCTGAAAAACGGCAGGGTAACGCCCATAACAGGCAGCAGGCTCAGGCACATACCAAGGTTGATGACCGACTGGAACGCGATCATGGCAAAAAAGCCGAAGCACATATAGGCGCCCAAATCATCGCAGGATTTTCTGGCCGCATTCATCGTGAGCCACAGCAGCAGGGCAAGCAGCAGCAAAACAGCCATTGCGCCTAAAAATCCCAGCTGTTCGGCGGCAACGGAGAAAATAAAATCGCTTTCCTGCACGGGCACTACGCTACGCTGTACGCGGGGGGCGGTAAACAGACCGCGGCCCAAAAGCTCTCCCGAGCCGATGGAGATCTTACCCTGGATTTGCTGGAGCCCCGCGCCCAGCGGATCTGATTCCGGCTGGAACATATTTAAAATACGGTTTTTCTGGTAATCGGCCAGCAAATATTGCCACGCCAGCGGGACAATGATAACAAGGCTGCCGAACAAAGCTGCAAAATAGCGAAGCTGTACGCCGGCAACGAACATCATGACCAGGAACATAAAGATAAAAACAGCCGCCGCGCCGTCGTCACCCTGAAAATGGATCAGCACCACGGGAATCAGGCAATGGATAAACAGAAACAGGATTTGCAAAGGGGAGGTGAGTTTCCCTTTTTCCTTTACAACGGACAAATGCTTTGCAAACGTGACCATAAATCCGATTTTCACCAGTTCAGAGGGCTGGAAGGTCAGCCCGCCGGGCAGGCGGATCCATGCGCGTGCATGGACGCCGGCGTCGCCCGTAACGGCCTGCCCGAAAAACAGGGTGTACAAAATCAAAATCACAGAAACGGCGCCGATAAAGTACCACGCCTTTGCTACAGAGCGGTAGTCAATGACCGTCAGTGCAATAGCGCCCGCGTAGCCTATGAGAATGGAAATCAGCTGTACGGAAAAGTAGCTCCGGTTTCCCTCGGGTGTGGGTACGGTGCGCAGCAAAAGCAGGCTGTAAGCGGAAATCGCCAGCATAATCAGCCAAAGCAGCTTATCCGCCCGTTTAAAATAATTGAGCAATGCGTTTCCTACCTTAGACAAAATGCGCCTCCTTTCTGTTGTGATGCCCTGCTTGTATTGACAGGCTTGTGTGTTGGAATATCGTACATTTATTATAGTATTTCCACAGGTAAAGTGCAAGTATGGGCTTTCTTTCAATTTTGTAATATGCTATACTGGTAACAGTATATTTGCGTAAGGAGAAAAAAACATGCTGACAGACATCGAAATTGCCCAGCAGGCGGAAATGCTTCCTATCCGAACCGTTGCGGAAAAGCTCGGATTAACGGAAGAGGATTACGAGCCCTACGGCAGGTACAAAGCCAAATTGACGGAAAATCTGTTTCAAAAAACAGCAAACCGGCCGGACGGTAAGCTGATTTTGGTTACGGCCATCAATCCAACGCCGGCGGGAGAGGGAAAAACAACAACTACCACCGGCTTGGGACAAGCCATGCACAAAATCGGGAAAAACGCGGTCATTGCCCTGCGGGAGCCTTCGTTGGGTCCTGTGTTCGGTGTAAAGGGCGGTGCCGCCGGTGGCGGATATGCCCAGGTGGTCCCCATGGAGGACATCAACCTGCATTTTACAGGGGATATGCACGCGATTACGGCGGCAAACAATTTATTGTGCGCGCTTTTGGACAACCATATTCACCAGGGCAACGCGCTCGGTATTGATACAAGGCGTATCAATATGACACGCTGCATGGACATGAACGACCGTGCGCTGCGCAGCGTTGTGGTAGGCCTTGGCGGCAAAGCCAACGGCTTTGTACGGGAGGACGGCTTCTGCATTACAGTTGCCAGCGAGGTCATGGCGATTTTATGCCTTGCAGAGGATTTGGACGACCTGAAAAAACGGCTGGGGAATATCCTGGTGGCGTATTCTTATGAGGGCAAGCCTGTGTATGCCCGCGATTTAGACGCGGCCGGCGCTATGGCAGTGCTGCTCAGAGACGCATTAAAACCGAATTTGGTGCAGACTCTGGAGGGTACGCCCGTAATCATGCACGGCGGACCGTTTGCCAATATTGCCCACGGCTGTAATTCCGTACGAGCCACCAAGCTGGCGCTGAAATTAGGCGATTACTGCATTACGGAAGCAGGCTTTGGCTCGGATTTGGGTGCGGAAAAGTTTTTTGACATCAAATGCCGCTATGCGGGCTTAAAGCCCAGTACGGTGGTTTTGGTCGCAACGGCCCGCGCCCTGAAATATAACGGCGGCGTACCGAAAACAGAGACCGCGGCGGAAAATCTGGAGGCGCTGAAAAAAGGCATCGTGAACCTTGGCGCGCATATTGAAAATATGCGGAAATACGGTGTCCCTGTTGTGGTGGCAATCAACCGTTTCCACACGGACAGCGACGCGGAGCTGCAACTGATCGAAAACTACTGCCGGGAGCATGACGCGGATTTTGCCTTGTCCGAGGTATTTGCAAAAGGCGGCCAGGGCGGCGTGGCGCTTGCGGAAAAAGTGTGCCGGGCGGCGGAACAGAGCTCTTCTTTCCAGCCCCTGTACAGTACGGAGCTCTCCATTGCAGAAAAGCTGGAGCGCATTGCAAAAGAGATTTACGGCGCAAAGGGCGTGATATTTACAAAAAAAGCGCAGGCATCTTTGCAGGCCATTGCGGCGCTTGGCGGGGATAAGCTGCCTGTTTGCGTGGCAAAAACACAGTACTCCCTGTCGGACGACCCTGCGCTGCTGGGGCGTCCAAAGGACTTCCAAATCACCATTCGGGATTTGCGCCTGTCTAACGGCGCGGGCTTTGTGGTTGCGTACGCGGGCGATATTATGATCATGCCCGGCCTGCCGAAGGTGCCCGCGGCCAATCATATTGATACAGATAACAACGGCGTGATTTCCGGCCTGTTTTAGTAAAAAGAAAGGAGGCGTTCCTTTGATACGGTTTGTCAGCCGGTCTCCGGAGGAGACGGAGGAGTTCGGCTGCCGTTTGGCACAGCGCCTGCAAGGCGGAGAGGTGCTGGCCATGTACGGCGGCATGGGTATGGGAAAAACCGCCTTTACCAGGGGGCTGGCCCGCGGCTTGGGCATTGAAAAGGGCGTTTCCAGTCCAACCTTTGCCCTGGTGCATGAATATCAGGGCAGGTGCAGGGTCTATCATTTTGATATGTTCCGTGTGGAAAGCTGGGAAGACCTGTACTCCACCGGATTTTACGATTATTTGGATACGGACGCTGTTTTGGTAATAGAATGGAGCGAGCATATCCCGCAGGCGCTGCCGGAGGATTGTGTGCGGATCACCATTGCGCCCGGAGAACAGGAAAACGAGCGGGTCATCACCGCAGAGGGAGGCAACCTATGAAAATACTGGCCTTGGATTCCTCGGCGGTATCCGCTTCGGCAGCGGTTTTAGAGGACGATAAATTGTTGGGTGAATTTTTCATCAATACCAGGCAGACCCACAGCCAAACGCTGATGCCCATGGTGCAGCAGGTATTGCTCCAGACCAAAACGGCGCTGGAGGAAATAGATGTATTTGCCGTTTCCGCAGGGCCGGGTTCGTTTACGGGCGTGCGTATCGGCACAGCGTGCGTAAAGGGTATGGCGTTTGCGCAGGAAAAGCCCTGTATGGGAGTTTCCGCTTTAGAGGCGATGGCGTATCCGCTTTCCATGCTCAGCGGTATTGTGTGCGCCGTTATGGACGCGAGATGCGGGCAGGTCTATCACGGGCTGTTCCGCGTCAACGGTCATACGGTAGAACGACTTTGCGATGACTGCGCGGTGGCGATTGACGATTTGGCGCAGACACTGCGCCCGTATGCAGGGGAAACCATCTATTTGGTGGGAGACGGTGCAAAGCTATGCGATAAAGCGGAGGCGTTTGCGCCGCTGCAGACGCGGCTTACGGCAGAGCATTTGCAGTACCAGCGCGCAGTGGGCGTAGCTCAATGCGCCCTTTGGCATTTAAAGCAGGGGGAGCCTGCGGTAACAGCGGAGCAGCTGGCGCCAATCTACCTGAGGCTGCCGCAGGCGGAACGGGAATTGAAAAAGAAACTGGAGGGTATGAAATGATAGCGCTGGGAGCGGATCACGGCGGTTTTTTATTAAAAGAAGCCATAAAAGCATATTTTGAAAAAGAAGGCATTGCGTACCGCGATTACGGTACATACAGTGAGGACTCTGTGGACTACGCACCCATTGCGGAGCAGGTGGCTCGGGCCGTTGCCGACCAAACGGCGGAAAAGGGGATTCTTTGCTGCGGCACAGGCATCGGCATTTCCATCGCGGCCAATAAAGTCCGGGGAATCCGTGCGGCTGTGGTGGTCAATGCTTTTTGCGCACAGGCAACAAGGGCGCATAACGACGCCAATATCCTCTGTATGGGCGGCCGTGTGATTACAGAGCAGGAGGCTGTGGAGTTTACAAAAATCTTTCTGGCCACGGAATTTGAGGGCGGCCGCCATCAAAGAAGGATAGACCAGATCGCTGCTATTGAGCGGGAAAATCTGTAACAGGCCGGTATGACGGCAGTTGGAGTTTTACAAAATACTTTCCACAATCAAATAAAAAGAAGCTGCTGCCACTGTGGCAGCAGCTTCTTTTTTGTATTTTACAGCGGTTAAAGCGCGCACAGTTATGCCAGCGTGTCCAAAAAACGTTGGTAGGCTTCGTTGTTGTTGGGCTTTTCCGTAATTGTTGTATGGAACAGTGAGAAATTTTCCACGTGCTTTACAGTGTCTTCCGGTTCTATGCGGTACAGGGGGCTTTGCACGGTCAGCTCCAAAAAGTCCTTTGCGCAGTAAATCTGGCTGGAAGCGTCATTGTCGGGATAAACAGCCTTGGGGTCGTGTACGTACCGCTTGGAGAGTACAGTGCCGTCTTTTACATAAGCAATCCAGCCCTGCATATTGTTATAACCGATTTTAAAGGGATATTCCGCAGAGACGTCCTGCTGTACCGTCATAAAATCGCTGTCCATAAAAAACCTTTGGTCGTGCAGCCTGGTAAACGGCCAGTATACGTACACGCGGTCGGCTACAAAGAATTCGTTGCCCTGGTTTTGGGGCAGCAGGGCAAAGCCGCCGGGATTTACCATGGTGCTGGTACATAAAGCCACGTGCTGGGTATCGGAGGAATGATTTTCGGCGGTATGCACCACCATAAAATCAGCCCCCGTTTCGCTGAGCATGATTTTGCATGATAGCTGGATACCCGAGGTCTTTTGCGTAGGTGCCTGGAACAGCACGCCGTCGTCGTCGATGCTGTATACCACCGCGTCGTTGTCCGGATAACGTGCTTCCGGCAGATGAGAGGGGCTCAAATAAAAACGGTGGCCGCCGTACAGGTAATGGTACGCGGTTTGTCCGCAGATTTGAGAAATTTCATTGTTTAAAAAGAAATGGGTCTGCGCTTTGTCCTGGAACAGCATATTTTCTTCGCCGACAAACCCTAAATGCACAATACGGGGCCCTTTTTCCACCGTGACGATCAGTTCAATGATCCGGTTGCTGATAGAAATACAGGAGCCGTAATGTTCATAGCTGATTTCTTTGACGTCAATCATAGTGCATCACCTTTCGTTGCATGACACGGTTATTATGCTTTGTGTAAATTCTCTGCCGCATGGTTGTATCTGCGGGGCAGCCAGCCCGTACAAATCGGTTGCCGCCGCCTCCAGCGCAAACAGCTCCCGGGCACGGGAAGATAAGCTGCGCAGCTGGCTGCAGCGGGTAATCACAGGCAGCGCCGCTGTTTGCTTGATAAGGGGCAGCAGTGCTTTTCCCTTTTGATTAAAGCCCAGTATGCGCAGGTAAGGCACAGGCTGTTTGGCATGGTCGGCCTGTACATTTAAAAATGCGCAAAGGGCAATGCGGCGGATACGCGCGTGGCTGTAACGCTTCGTTTTTACACAGGAGTAAAAATCGTTTAAGGAAACGGCAGTTTTTGCCGCTTTATATAGTCTATGCTCCAACCCTTCGGAAACGTCAGGTAAATTTGCAAACTCCCCTAAAGACATGGTTCTTAATTTTGCGAGCATGGCGCGTTCCAGACGGTGGATACCGGCGGGTGCCTGACAGTCCTGCAGGGCGTTTTGTAAGTATGGGCAGGTTTCTTTCGGTACATACGCCGTATAATCTCCGCCTGCTTCCACCATGCGCCGGATTTGAGAGGCGCAGGCAATGCCGTTTGGGGGCAGACTGCCGCCGTTATGGGGAGCGCCGCTTCGTTTTACCGTAAAAGGCACAATGGAGGAATGCAGCTCCTTAAGCGCCTTGCAATAGGAAACGGCCAGTATGTTGTTCGGTGTTTCCAGCATGGTAGCTGTTTTCTCATCGGTAAAATGTGCTGCGGCCGCCTGACGGGCGGCGGCAAACGAAATGCCCCTTTGCAGTTCTGTTTGCAGCACCGGCGGGAACCTCTCCTCACGGAGTATATCCGCAATGGAAGAAAGGGCGGCAATATCGCCGCATTCACTGCCAAAGCTCAGCTGCGCAACGCAGCCTAAGGCATGAGCAATAAAAACGCCGCCTGCGGCAAAGGTTTCCGCCCCTGCAACGGCCCATGGCAGCGGTAGCTCCACTACCAAATCAACGCCGGCGCAAAGCGCCGCTTTGGTACGTACCCATTTATCAAAGCAGGCGGGCTCACCCCGCTGTACAAAATTGCCGCTCATAATTGCTACAATATGGGTGGCGCCGGATTGTTTAGTTTGCACAATCAGGGCTTGATGTCCCAGGTGGAAAGGATTAAATTCGGAAATTATACCAGAAATTTTTAAATTTTGCGTCATTTTTTAATCAAAAGTCCTTGAATTTTTATATGCTTTATAATATAGTATAGTGTATATGATTCCAGACGCAGATTCAATAGCGAATTGACCTAATAGGGGGAAAAATTATGAAAATTCTGGTGATTAACGCAGGCAGCTCTTCTTTAAAATATCAATTGATCGATATGGAGAACGAAACCGTTGCCGCAAAAGGTATTTGTGAACGCATCGGCATGAACGACGGTATTTTTACACACAAAACCTTTGACGGCAGGGAAAAAAGGCTGACTACGGACATGGAAGACCATACACAGGCGTTCCAGCTGGTAAAGGACGCTTTGATCGACAGAGAGGTCGGCGTTATTCAGAACCTTCATGAGGTTGCGGCTATCGGGCATCGGGTTGTGCAGGGCGGCTCTGTTTTCAGCAAATCCGTTTTGATTACGGAAGAGGTGCTTAGCGGAATCGAGTCGCTCAATCCGCTGGCGCCGTTACATAACCCGGCCCATGTGCAGGGTATCCGGGCCTGTCAGGATGTTTTCGGCGTTGAAGTGCCCCAGGTTGCCGTGTTCGATACGGCGTTCCATTCCACAATGCCGCCGAAATCCTATACCTTTGCGATTCCATATGAGTTTTACGAAAAATATGCTGTACGCCGTTACGGCTTCCACGGTACTTCGCATAAATATGTCAGCCACCGCTGTGCGGAAATCATGGGAAAATCCATTGACGCCTTAAAGCTGATCACCTGCCATTTGGGCAACGGCTCATCCATTACCGCCGTACAGGACGGCCGTGTGCTGGATACGACCATGGGCCTGACGCCGCTGGACGGTTTTATGATGGGTACCCGTTCCGGCTCGCTGGATCCGTCTGTTGTAACCTTTATTATGGAAAAAGAGCATCTGTCCCCAAAAGAAATGGATAATCTGCTCAATAAAAAATCCGGTTTACTGGGTGTTTCCGGTGTTTCCAGCGACGCCCGCGACATTGCGCAGGCAGTGGTAGAGGGCAATCCCAGAGCTGTGCTGGCTCAGGAGATGCTGGTATACCAAATCGTAAAATATATCGGCGCGTTTGCGGCGGCCATGAACGGTGTGGACGCCATCGTATTTACAGCCGGTCTGGGCGAGAACCATGTGATTGTACGCCAGCGGGTATGCGAATCCCTGACCTATTTGGGCGTGGTCCCGGACATTAACAAAAATGAACAAATGATTCGCGGCAATGAAGGAAAAATTACCGCGGAGAATTCCAAAGTAGACGTTTACGTCGTTCCCACCAATGAGGAACTGGTCATTGCACGGGATACCAGAAGTATTCTGGAAGAAATGCAGTACGCAAATCTTTAATAAAAGCTCCCTGTACCAATAAACCGGTACGGGGAGCTTTTCTCAATGGTGGGGTACGCCTGTATTCGGGTGGGTCGTGTCATGGTCGCGGTGCTTTGGCCTGTCCAGAGGAGAATGCTCCCGGAACAGGAAAGAGATGCACCAAATTGCCGCAACGGCTACCAGGCAAAATACAATGCGGCTGACAATCGCGCCTTGTCCTCCGAAAAGGAAGCCGACAATGTCAAATTGAAAAATGCCGATAGAACCCCAGTTGATTCCGCCGATAATCAGCAGAACCAGCATAATGCAGTCTATGATAAACATTTGCTCACACCTTTCTTTTATGTTGGGTGATAAAAATGAAATCTTTCAATAGAATGCCCGCTATGGATAAAAATATGCGGTTGTTTCAAACTGCATATAAAAAGCCGCAGATTTTCCTGAAAAACGGAAAACCTGCGGCTTTTTTTAAAATTTATTTTTCTGTATTTTTTCAATCAGACCACAGAGAAGCAGGACAATCCTTTTCTCCTGTCAGCCAAAATGTTTCATGATATATATTGCTCTGTGCCGCAGGTCGTGGGACGGCAGACAAATACGGCGTCAAACTGCTGGTGCAGCCTGCGGGCGCATACAAGCGCCTGCTGTTCTGTTTTAAAAATACCGAATAGGGCAGAGCCGCTGCCGCTCATACAAGCGCCCAGTGCGCCTTCCTGCGTCATTTGCGCCGCTATGGACTGCGTCTGGTCAATGGCCATGGCTTCCTGAAATACATTTTTCATATTTTGCGCAACGGCGTCCAGATTTTGCTGTTCCAGCGCACGGCACAGTGCTTCCGTGTCAGGACGCTGCAGTACCGCAGCGCGGTCTACGGTTTCGTATGCTTTTTGGGTGCTGACCGATACCGCCGGCTTGCAAATCACAATATGGCAGGGCGGCAGCGGCGGCAAAGGAGAGAGCAGCTCGCCGATACCCGCGGCACGCATGGTGCCGCCCAACACGCAAAACGGTACGTCCGCGCCGATTTGTACGCCGATTTGACAAAGCTGCTCCGGTGTCAGGCCGGTTTGGAACAAATTATTCAGCCCGTGCAGTACGGCCGCGGCGTCTGCGCTTCCGCCTGCAAGCCCGGCCTGGCTGGGGATTTGTTTTTCAATGTGAATGGAAACTGCCGGCGCAATGCCGCAGCGGCGGAAAAATAAGTCTGCCGCTTTGCAGGCAGTGTTTTGCTCCGGGGAACATAAATCAGGTACGGAGCAGGAAAGAGCAATGCCGCTATCCGGCCCGCCTGCTGTAATGGTGACCGTGTCGCACAGGGATACGGACTGCATGACCGTATTTAATAAATGGTACCCGTTTTCCAGCCTGCCCGTAATGTCCAGAGACAGGTTGATTTTTGCAAATGCTTTTAACGCAATGGTTTGCGGCAGTGCCATACAGAACCTCCCGTTTTGAAAGACAAAGGCCGTTTAAGCCTGATTGCCGCCGCGTTCCCTTAAAAAACGCCGAATACGGCCAAGAGCCTCGGTAATATGATTTAATGAATAAGAATAGGAGACCCGCAAAAAGCCTTCGCCGCAGTCACCGAACGCGTTGCCCGGCACAACGGCTACGTGTTCCTTACGCAGCAGCTCTTCGGCAAACTGCTCGGAGGTAAGGCCGGTGCTTTTAATACAGGGGAATACGTAAAAAGCGCCTTCCGGCTCAAAGCAGGTCAGTCCTATTTCGTTGAACGAATCCACAATGAGCCTGCGGCGGGCGTCGTACTGGCCGCGCATATAGGCAATGTCCTCATCGCCGTTTTTCAATGCTTCCGTTGCGGCGTACTGGGCCATGGTGGGGGAGCTCATAATGGCATACTGGTGCAGCTTTGTCATCGGGTCCAGAATTTGCTGGGGACCTACGGCATAGCCAAGCCGCCAGCCGGTCATGGCATAGGTTTTGGAAAAGCCGTTTACCACTACGGTGCGCTCTTTCATGCCCTCTATTTCCGCAAAGCACACGTGGCTTTCCTTGCCGTAGGTCAGCTCGCCGTAAATTTCGTCGGAAAGCACCAGCAGATTATGCTCGCGCACCACCTGCGCAATCTCCTCCAAATGTGCGCGGCGCATAACGGCGCCGGTCGGATTGTTGGGGAACGGCAAAATCAGCAGCTTGCTTTTGGGCGTAATTTTTTCCTTTAACGCTTCTGCCGTTAAACGGAAATTGTCTTCCACCTTGGTCTCTATGGTAACAGGAACGCCCTTTGCCATTTCCGTCATGGGTACGTAGCAGACAAAGCTGGGCTCAGGTATCAGCACCTCGTCGCCGGGGTTGATCAGCGTGCGTATGCAAAGGTCAATGGCCTCGGAGCCGCCTACGGTAACAAGCACCTCGTTATCCGGGTGATAGGTTACATGGTACTTGCGCTCCACCCATTTGCATATTTCCTGCCGCAGCTCAAAAAAGCCGCGGTTGGGGGAATACCAGGTCTTGCCCTGCTGCAGCGTGTCTATGGCTTCCTGGCGCACATGCCAGGGGGTGGAAAAATCAGGCTCGCCAATGCTCAGGGAGATGACGTCGTCCATTTCGTTGGCAATGTCAAAAAATTTGCGGATACCGGAAGGCTTGACCGCTTTTATTTCTTGGTTGAGCAAAGATTCATAGTCGATCATTACAGCAGGTTCCTCCGATCTTCTTCTTTGGGAGAGGTCAGGATCACATCGCCCTCCTTATAACGTGTCAAAATAAAATGGGTCGCCGTAGAGAGAACGGAATCCAGCGGAGAGAGCCTTTTTGCCACAAACATGGCAATGTCCTGAATGCTGTCCCCATGCACCATAACGGCCAAATCAAAGCCGCCGGACATCAGGTAAACGCTTTCCACCTGGCTGAACTGCATGATTTTTTTTGCAATTTCATCAAAACCGCTTTCTTTTTTCGGCTGTACCTTCAGTTCAATCAGCGCGGTGGTTTTGTGGCGGTCCACTTTTTCCCAGTTGATCAGCGCCTTATACCCTTTGATAATACCCTTTTGCTGGTAATCGGCAATTTCCTTTTCTACCTCTTCTTCCGATTTTCCCAGCATAACAGCAAGCTGGGCGTTGGTAAGACGTGCGTTTTCATTTAATAAGCTTAACAAATCCATAATAACACTCCTTCTATTTGCGGTATCATACAAATCGTTTATTCCAATGGCAGCAGCACAGGCTCGCGGTTGACAAAAATGGTAATATGGTCAAAGCCGGCGCTTTGTGCGATTTGGTAGCCTTCTTCCACACCGGAGCCGATGTCCGCCCATCTGTGTGCGTCCGAGCCAATGGTAAGGTACTTGCCTCCAAGCTCTTTAAACCGTTTGACAACGGCGGGGCACGGCATGGTTTTGCCAATGGCCTGCCGCAGGCCGGAGGTATTGAGCTCCAGCGCCTTGTCCTGCTCTATCAGCGCCTTTAAAATCGCGTCCACACGGTCGCTGTAAACCTCATAGCTTACCTCCCTGCGCTGCTCCCCTACAATGTAGCGCAGGGGATACGTCAAATGGGTCAGAGAATCAAACTTTCCCCACTCGACCAGCTCCATGACTTCGTCTAAATATGTGCACAGCAAATCGTGTACGTCCAGCCCGCCGTAATCCAGTAGGTAAAAATCCTCCATGCCGTCAATGTTGTGCAGGGATCCCAGCACAAAGTCAAAATCGCAGGCGGATAAAATGGATTCGGCTGCCTGCAGGTTCTGTGTCGCCTGTCCAAGCTCTATGCCTTTATATAAATGCAGCTTGCCGTTTAGTGCGGCCGCTGCCCGCTTTGTCTCCAAAAAGGAATCCTTGATCGCCGTCTCGTAATTCCGTTCCTGATACATATTGCATTCGCAGTGGTCCGTAATAGTCAGCGCGTACAGCCCCATTTTCATGGCGTAGTCGCACAGCATCATCACAGGGTCGTGGCCGTCATGAGAAAAACAGCTGTGTACGTGTGAATCGGACAGGGTGGTATATTTCATGGGTCTAACCTTCCTTTCGCCGGAGAACTTTCACGTTTATCGGGAAAATCAACATTTATTTTTTATCATACCACACAGCCCGCTGTTTTTGTAGTGAAAAAATGAAAAAAGAATCGTTATTTTCCTGACAAAGTTTTTATGGTGCTGTGGAATATTTCCGTTTTTGCAAAGGGGGATTCGGGCTTTTTGACTTGACAGAACAGGGATTCTCCTACATAATTATGAATAAGTTATTAATTTTTTTGGAGGTATGGTATATGCGAGCCGTAATAACAGTGTTAGGCAAGGATATGGTGGGGATTCTGGCCAAGGTTTCCACAAAATGCGCGCAGGCAGACGTAAACGTAATCGAGGTGACCCAGTCTGTTTTGCAGGACCTGTTTGCCATGATCATGATGGTGGATATTTCCAAATCCAAGGTCCCGTTTGACGAACTGGTGGACAGCCTGAAAAAAATAGGGGACGAAATGGGGTTAAAGGTACACGTGATGCACGAGGACATTTTTAATTCCATGCACCGTATTTAAAAAATAGGCGTACCGCTTTTACCGCGACAGGAAAGGATTTGCAAGTATGGTTAATTCACGCGACATATTAGAGACCATCAATATGATAGACAATGAGCATTTGGATGTGCGCACCATCACCATGGGCATCTCTTTGCTGGATTGTATTGATGCCGATATACAAAAGGCCTGCACAAAGGTTTACGACAAAATTTGCCGTTATGCCAAAGATCTGGTCAAAACAGGGGAGGATATTTCCAAAGAATACGGTATCCCAATCATCAACAAACGGATCGCAGTATCTCCGGTAGCCATGCTGGCGGGGGCGTGCAACGGAAAAAGCCCGATTTACTTTGCCCATGCGCTGGATAAGGCCGCAAAAGAGGTAGGGGTCAATTTCATCGGCGGTTATTCCGCTTTGGTGCATAAGGGCTTCAGTGCGGGCGATTACGCGCTGATTTCCAGCATTCCCCAGGCGCTGGCGGAAACGGATTTTGTATGCTCGTCGGTCAACATCGGCTCGACTAAAGCGGGCATCAATATGGACGCCGTTGCAAAAATGGGGCAGGTGATACAGCAGGCGGCGGAGCTGACAGCGGACAGGGACTGCATCGGTGCGGCAAAGCTGGTGGTGTTCTGCAACGCGCCGGAGGATAACCCGTTTATGGCGGGTGCATTCCATGGCGCGGGCGAGCCGGATTGTGTAATCAACGTGGGCGTTTCCGGTCCGGGCGTAGTGCGCGCCGCGGTGGCGCAGGCAGGCGACTGCGATATTACCGAAATTGCCAATATCGTAAAGAAAACGGCGTTTAAAATCACCCGTACCGGCCAGTTGGTGGCACAGGAGGCCTCCCGCAGGCTGTGCGTGCCTTTCGGTATTATCGACTTATCATTAGCGCCTACGCCTGCTGTAGGCGACTCTGTTGCCTATATTTTAGAAGAAATGGGTCTGGAAAACTGCGGCGCCCACGGTACCACGGCGGCCCTTGCCCTGCTTAACGACGCGGTGAAAAAGGGCGGCGTTATGGCTTCTTCCCATGTGGGCGGCTTGTCCGGCGCGTTCATTCCCGTGTCTGAGGACGCGGGCATGATACATGCCGCAAGAGCGGGCGCTCTGACCCTGAATAAACTGGAAGCCATGACGGCGGTCTGCTCTGTCGGTCTGGACATGATCGTCGTGCCGGGGGATACCACTGCCGACATCATTGCAGGCATTATTGCGGACGAGGCTGCCATCGGTATGGTCAACAGCAAAACAACGGCTGTGCGCCTGATTCCCGCCATAGGCAAAAAAGCGGGGGAAGAACTGGACTTCGGCGGCCTGCTGGGAAAAGGTCCCATCATGGAAGTGAACAGGAATTCCCCAAGCAAATTTATCCATCGGGGCGGCAGGATTCCGGCTCCGCTGCAAAGCCTGAAAAACTGATTTCTTTCTTCGCTGGATTTCGACCGCAAAGTCAAGTTCTGTACATTTTAACTAAAAATTTTCACGTGTTTTTTCATATAACGTAGTATTTCCAATTTGTCAATGGAATAAAGCGGGATTTATTTTGATTTAATATGCGATAATGGTTAAAATAGGCTTGATTTTGCGGTTGTTATTTGTTATATTTAATGAGTATTGTCAGGAGTGCGGCAAAATGCTGTTCTTTGTTGCTATTCACAAATTCCAACGTTTTATTTTTGAAATCTGCACAGCAACTTAAACAACATTCGCCGCGCGTTTATGCAAAGTTTGTTAATATTCAGTTTAATCGGTATTAACAGTTCGGCAAATGACATACACTGCATATTATACGAGAGGTGTTGGTTTGCAAAACATAAAATAAACAGAGGTTTTGTACCGGGATCACCGCCTTGCGGACAAAAGTGCGCCCCTTATCCGTTCCGTTTGCAGCACAGTCTGCTGCATATGGCGTTTTGTCATTTTAATGTAAGAGATGGTATATATTTATACAAATATAAAGTTGCCAGTTAGAATGCACAAAATAAGGCGCGGGGCAGGGAAACGCTTTTAGAAACAATGTTGTAATTCCGTGCGGAATTTTTGTTTATTTAATGCGTTGTGAATTGGCATTTGGCTCGTTATAATATATTTGTATCAAGCTCAAGCAAAGCTCAAATTAGTTGCATTTAAAAGGAGGTGCGGTCAAAGTGCAGGACATAGTCAAACAAATTGTTGATATGGACCGTAAAGCCAGAGAGATTACTGCCGCTGTTGAACAGGACAGGTTAAACTCTGAAAAGGAAATTGCTCAAAAACGTGTTGAACTACGTGCTGAGTATCTTGCAAAAGCAAGAGAGGCGATTCCTTCAAGTGAATCCCAGGAACGCGCTGCCGCTGAACAGGAGTGGGAAAAGGTTGCCCAAAAACATGCAGAACTATCACGGGAACTGGACGAGCTTTACAGCAAAAAAGGTGACGAATGGGTGAACAACATCGTTGCACAAGTGATAGGGGAGTGATTGCATGCTTGCCAGTCTTTCTTCCAATGCTGTTTCAGCAAAAGCAAGAGGTATGCACGGTAAACGTTTAACAAACAACAATTTTACAGACCTTTTAAACTGTAAAACCATTCACGACGTTGCCTACTACCTCAAAAACCGCACAAGCTATAACAAAGTCCTTACAGGTATCAATGAGAACGAGGTTTCCCGCAGAGAGCTGGAGGTTTTGTTAAAGCAGAAAATCTTTGACGACTGCTCCGATCTGGGTAGGTACGGAGCGTCGGTAGGAGAACGTTTTTCAGATTATTTGATCATGCGTAGTGAGATTGAACAGGTCATGCACAGCTTGATCCTGCTGAACTCCGGCAAAGACGACGGCTATGTAAACTATATGCCGGAATTTTTGCAGAAGAAAACAGGAATTGATTTGGATGCTCTTAGCCAAATGAAAACGTATGACGACCTGCTCAAAGCGTTGGGCAATACCCCGTATGCAAAGGTCATCGCTCCTTTTAAACCGGAGCCGGGCGAGCTGCTCGACTACACCAGGATTGAAAACGCCCTTTACACATTCCTTTATAATACTGTTTTCAACATGATTAAAAAGGATTACAAGGGCGGCGCTGCAAAACAACTCCGGGATATTTTCAATTCCTACCTGGACTTGGATAACTATGTGCGCATTGTAAGAATGAAAACCTTTTACAAAGCGCCGCCGGAGGCAATTCGCGACGCGCTGTTGCCGTTTACCACCATTAGAAAGCACTTTATCGACGCGATGATCGAGGCCAAAGATGAAGAAGAAGTTCACGCCATCATGGCCCAGACATCCGTCGGAAAGCGCTTTTTAAAGGATACAGAAGGGTTTGAGGATGATATTCCGCTGCGGGTGCAGTATGAAACCGCGAACCACCACATTCACTTCTCCACCCACCCTTCCGTGGTTCTGTTATCCTATATTTTTGTTAAGCAGGCTGAGGTCTATGATGTCATTACCATTCTAGAGGGCATCCGGTACCAGCTTGCGCCAGGCAAAATAGCAAAATTACTTACCATTGTCAATTTTCAATGAAAGGAAGTGTCGAGTAATTGTCTGTTGTAAAGCTGAAAGAAGTAAGCATTATCGGCAAGCTGTCTGAGCTGGACAAAGTAGCGACCATTTGCGGACAATCCAATGTGTTCCATTCGGACAACGCTATGAACTTCTACGCAGATACGCCGGATTTTACTGCTTACAATGAAGACAATCCGTATGCAGAGCCATTGCAGCAACTGAACGACGCTATTGTCAAGGCTAACAAGACTTTGACTCTTTTGGACACCAGGGAGACAAAGAACATTCATATGGAAAATGACGCGATGATTTCTTATGCAAAAGAAATCGCGGCACAAATCAATGAATGGGAAAAAGAAAAGAAAGAAGCCGAAGACAAAATCAAGGAGTACACGTCCGTAATCGACGATATGGGTCACTTTGTCGGCCTGAATCTGGATTTGGACGAAGTAAATGCCTGCGAATTCGTTAAGGTGCGCTTTGGTGCACTGCCAAAGGAGAATGTAGAGAAGCTGGCTGTCTACAAAGACAATCCGGACGTTATCTTTACTCCCTGCACAACCGACGACAAGTACCAGTGGGGCGTATACTTCACCCCGCTGACTGCAGCCTCCTCGGTTGACCGCATTTTCTCAAGCCTGAAGTTTGAGAGAGTGGAGCTCAACGAGCTCAAAGGCTCTCCGGAAGAAACTGTGGCGGATGTTCGTGCAAAGCGTGACGCCGAAACCGCCAAAGTAAAAGAGATCGAATCCAAAATCGAGGCTCTTTGGAGACAGGAAGGCACAAAGCTGCAGCAGGTATTTTCTCTTCTTACAGAGAAAAACGTCTACTTTACGGCAATTTGCCGCAACGCAGCAAGATACGATGACAATTTTGTTGTTGTCGGCTGGATTCCTGCAAAAGCGGAAAGTACTTTAAAAGCAGAACTTAGCAAACTGAATTTGATGGAAGTTTCCTTTAAAGGCGGAGAAGAGGCGCAAAAGCACAACCCACCGACCAAAATCAAAAACTTCTGCTTTTTCAGACCTTTTGAATTTTTTGTTGATATGTATGGTATGCCAAACTCAAGAGAGTTTGACCCAACACCGTTCGTAGCCATTACATATACCATTTTGTTCGGTATCATGTTTGGTGACCTGGGACAGGGCCCCTGCATTGCGCTGGTCGGTCTTATCATGTGGAAGCTGAAAAATATGGCCATTGGTAAGATTTTGATCCCCTGCGGTATCTCGTCGGCGTTTTTCGGGCTGGTCTACGGGTCGGTCTTTGGTTTTGAAGAATGGTTGAACCCAATGTACGAAGCCATGGGTATCGCGGGCTCTCACGGAAAACCGATCCATGTTATGGACGGCGCTACCTCCCAGCTCGTTATTTACGCAACCATCGGCTTCGGCGCACTGCTTATCATGATTGCCATGGGCATTGGTATCATTTCCAATCTCAAACAGGGTCACTATGAGCATGCGCTGTTCGGTGAAAGCGGCCTTGCAAGTCTGATGCTTTACATCGGTATCATCGGCTTCGGTTTGACTGCATTCATGGGCTGGCCGATTGCAACCTTCGGCGGAAGCGTGAATATGTGGGTATGGCTGGTTATCCTGATCTTTATCCCGTTGATCGCAATCTTCCTCAAAGGTATCCTCGGCCCGCTGTGCGAAGGCAAACCGTGGAAACCTGCAGGCTGGGGCGACTACTTCATGCAGAGCTTCTTTGAAATCATCGTTATGTTCATCGAATATCTGGCACACACCATGTCCTTCCTGCGTGTAGGTGCATTCGTTCTGGTTCACGCAGGTATGATGATGGTTGTATTCACCCTTGCAGACATGGCAGCCGGTATGTTGCCGGTATACATCATTATCGTTATCATCGGTAACATCATCGTTACCGGCCTTGAGTGCCTGCTGGTATGTATCCAGGTTCTCAGACTGCAATACTACGAGCTGTTCAGCCGTTACTACGATGGCAGCGGCCGCAAGTTCGAACCGGTAACGGTAAAAGCCGCAGAATAAATTTTCACCGCGGCTTTTCACTATAAAAAACAAAAAATCTTTAAAAATTTTAATTGTTAAGTTTTGGAGGAAATATTATGACTTACGTATTAATTGCTTTGCCACTTATCGCTATTATTGCTTCCGTATTTTTCGCAATCAGAGCTGTTAAAAAAGGAAAGAAAGCTAAAACCGCATTCAAATCTCAGGTAATCGCATTTGCTGCAGTTGCAGTACTTACATTCGCAATCCCAATGGTAGCTTCCGCTACAACCGCTGCTGACGACGGCCACGAGGCAACCACTACTTCCGAAACAGCAGCTGCTGACACACAAGACAAAAACTTCCAAAATGGTATGGGCCTGCTGGCTGCCGGCTTCGTAACCGCTATTTCCGGTATCGGCGGTGGTATCGCTGTTGCTGCTGCTGCTCCTGCTGCTATCGGTGCAACTTCCGAGGATCCGAAGGTATTCGGTAAAGCTTTGATTTTCGTTGCTCTTGGTGAAGGTATCGCTCTGTACGGTTTGCTTATCTCCATCTTGATCTTGAACAAAGTTGTTTAATTTTAAGAAAGCAGGTGGCATCACATGCGCTTTCATCTTGTAAGCGATAATGAGGACACCCTGGTTGGTATGCGTTTGGCAGGTGTTGACGGTGTTTTGGTCAAAGAACCTGAACTCGCACAAAAGGCTATAAATGAAGCGATGAACAACTTAAGCGAAATTGCCGTTGTGTTGTTGACAGAGGGCGTTGTTTCCATGTGTTCAGAGTTTGTTTATGACCTTAAACTAAACCGCAAGCGTCCGCTTATTGTGGAAATTCCTGAAAGGGGCGGCAACGGCCGCGCCAAAGATTCTATTACCCGTTATGTCCGCGAGGCTATCGGGATTAAGATTTAGTTTCTATTTTGCAGCTTGGCCGCTATTGCGGCGGAACGGGGGTTAATATGGCTTCAAATGTGGATAAATTGAGCAAATTCAACTCCGCCATAAATCACTACGCTGAATCACAACGTGAAAAGATCTTGAAAGATATCGCTGACTATCAGGCAAAAGAGCTGGAAGAAACAGCCAGCAATGCTAAAATTGAGGCAGATCGTCTTTTAGTTAAAGAGTTGGCGGAAATGCGGGACCGCATTATGCGTGAAATGTCTCATAAAGAGATGGCTTCCCGCAGAGAATTGCTTACAAAACGCCAAGAAATTTCTGAAAAAGTATTCGAGAGAGCCGAAAAAGCCTTGATCGAGTATACACAAAAAGCAGAATATGCCTCTTTAATGGAGCGCTATGCTGCGAATATTGCAAAGGTATTAACAGAGCCGGGTACCGTAGTATACGTAAAAGCCGGCGACGAGAAGTACAAAGAGCAAATTGAGAAAGCTTTTGGCAACGCTGTAACCATTACAGTGGATAATAAGATTAAAATTGGTGGACTTCGCGCTGAAAACGAAGCAATGCGTTTGGTAGCGGACGAAACACTTGATTCCATTCTTGCAAGTAAACGTGGATGGTTTGAAGAAAATTCGGGAATGGCTGTGGTCTGAGCCGGAAATACCCATTTATAATGGAGATGAGTTTGATGGAAAATCAGAATGTTAT
>CALWUX010000060.1 GCA_944384795.1 uncultured Clostridia bacterium
CTGATTTGTATCGTCTGTTTGGTTCTATTGTACCCTCTTTTCCAAAGCAGTGTCAACTGCATGAGATTCTCCCCTTGACAACACGATACCGCCCGTATAGAATAAAATGTGCCGCCTGTATTTTGCCCGCGGAAAACAATACCGGGCACCTGTTGGCGGCTTTGGGGCAAAACAGGCAAAGCGGCATTGTTTTGCTGATTTTACACCGTACCATATGATTTGGAGATGTACCCAAGTGGCTGAAGGGTCCGCACTCGAAATGCGGTAGGTCGGGCAACCGGCGCGAGAGTTCAAATCTCTCCATCTCCGCCACGTCGGAACGAGTTTTGCTCGTTCCGATTTTTTTGTTTCATAAAAAATCAGTCACCCGCTCCACTGTTCCTCCTTTTCGCAAAAAGTCACGCTCGGTGCACCTGTTCGCTTGCAAGCGCGCTCATGACGGCTCGCTGTCGCTGCCAGCTTTTTGCGAGTTTGTGCAGGTTCAACTCCCACTTTCAAAAAGCCAGAAATATCTTTTTCATGTAGCTGTCACAGGCGGGATCTGAACGCAATTTTCGTTCCAAGTTCGGCTTTTTCTTTTGCCTTTTCGTCTGTGTTTGCAGTGAATATCTATTTTATAACAGACAGCGAAAACACCATCGGAATTTAAATCCTCTGGATTTGGATACCGACGGTGTTTTACAAAAAAGCCAGATATTTATGCGACTTTTTGAGGTCTCATTTTCTTTTTTGCCATTTGGACAAGAAACAGAAAAGTTTAAATGCAGCAATGTGTGGATTGGAAAACAAATCTTTTTAAATCCTTTTATTATCAAACTACTGTTGCGTCTGGTTTTTATATTGCGTTTCTGTTTTTGGGCTTGAAAAATAAATTTCAGGCGTTGAGCAAATTTTCAGCCTATTTGATACATACCGTATGGAACATCGAATTTAAATGGTCAAATCACCTAAACAACCACGCAATACATAGTGTGAAATACGGAAATATAACAATAGAGTTTTATGAACAAATGAAGAAACTGCAAAAATACTGAATTTAAATAGTTGCATAAATATAGGACGCTGCATATAAACCCTTTCCCTTATAGAAATTTTATGCGGCATCATCAATTGAAAAATTGATGCTCAAATGATATTATTTAAATAATGTTTTTTAATAGGATTGTAAATTACTATGCCAAAACAGCAAAATTTTTATTGAAAAATAAATATATGCCGTCAATTATTTGGGTAGAAAAAGCTTTAATATAATTCAAATAACAGAGAGCATGTAAATAATTTTATTTATGGAAAAGATGGATGATGATGTTCCCATAGAAGAGCAAAAACAATAAATCTCCAAAATATACAGGAAATAATTTAGCCGATAAATATTGTGACAATGAAGATTTATCTGCTTCTTAAAACTTAGCAAAAACACGGAGGACGAGGAAAAGTATGCGTTTTATAGGAAATAAGTCGCAATTGCTGGACAATATAAAAGAAGTTGTTGATAAACACGCTGTGGATGCGTCAACATTCTGCGACATTTTCTCCGGAACTGCTTCTGTAGCAAGATATTTTAAGCAATGGTATGAAATATACTCCAATGATCTATTGTATTTTTCTTACTGCCTGCAAAGAGGCACGATCGAAAATCCCCGCAAACCAACCTTTGATAAATTGGCTTCTGCTTTAGGAATTTCGAATCCTATTCAATATTTTAATGAAATGGCCACAGCTGACATGGAAAGCCTGAAACAGGAAAAAAGGTTTTTTCAAAATAATTATGCGCCTGCCGGCGGCCGAATGTACCTAACGGATTTAAATGCACTAAGAATTGATTACGCACGAAATACCATCGAGAATTGGAGACGCCATGGCTATCTTTCGGACAATGAATACTTTTATCTCATCGCCAGCATAATTGAAGGAATTCCTTTTGTTTCAAATATTTCCGGAACATACGGAGCTTTTAATAAGACTTGGGATATACGCTCAAAAAAGCTATTTACTTTAATTGATTTGCCTGTAGTGGATAATGGACGAAATAACAAGTCTTATCACAAAGACGGCACATTACTTTTACAGGAAATCAGCGGCGATATTTTGTACATTGATCCTCCGTACAACGAAAGACAGTATCTGCCAAATTATCATGTTTTAGAAACCGCTGCAAAGTATGATTTTCCCGCTTTGCGTGGAATTACCGGGCAAAGGCCTTATGAATTGCAAAAATCTAATTTTTGCTCAAAACGGACTGTTTGCAGTGCATTGGATTCTTTGCTGAAAAATGCAAAATTTAAACATATTATTTTAAGTTATAACACTGACGGCATTATGTCATTAGATGAAATTGAGCGGATTATGAAAAGCCATGGGATACCTTCTACTTATGAAGTCTACTTTATTCCATACCGCAGATTTAAAAGCAGAAATAAAAATACAAAAAAAGATATACTGAAAGAGATGTTGATTTATATTCAAAAGGAGGTGTGAATGTGGATGAATATATCAAAAGTCCAATGAATTACACCGGGGGTAAATATAAAATTCTTAAATACATCATTCCGAGTTTTCCAAAAGGAATGAAAAACTTTGTCGATCTTTTTGCAGGAGGGCTGAATGTAGGTATAAATGTGGATTCCGAAAAAATATACGTGAACGACCAAATCACTTATCTTATCGATCTATATAGATTTTTTAAAAATACAGACACAGATACTTTATTACGTTTGATATATAAACGGATCTCTTTCTTTAACTTGTCACAAACAAATGCTGAAGGATATAAAGCTTTGCGTGATGAGTATAACAAAACCAAATCTCTTCTTGATCTATTCGTTTTGAGTTGTTATTCGTTTAACCATCAAATACGATTTAACAGCAAACATGAATTTAATACGCCCTTTGGTAAAGAACGAAGTTCATTTAACGATTCTATAGAAAAAAATCTTATCCGTTTTTGCGACGCTCTTAAAAGAAAAAATATACATTTCTCAACATTTGACTTTAGAGATTTTGATTTTTCGGTTCTTCATACAGGTGACATCGTATATTGTGATCCCCCATATCTTATAACTACGGGAGCTTATAATGATGGAAAACGTGGATTTAAAGACTGGACGCCAAGGGAGGATGCCGCTTTGTTTGTGCTGTTAGATCGCCTGGATAAACAGGGGATACGTTTTGCTCTATCGAATGTTTTTGCTCATAAAGGCCAAACCAATGATGCCCTTGTCAATTGGAGCAAACGCTATAACACTTTTTATATTGATAAAACCTACTCGAATTGCAGCTATCATTTCAAAGACCGTGGAACCAAAACGGTAGAAGTGCTTATCACAAACTATGAATGGGAAGCTTCAAAGTACAAGCAGACGGCACTTATGCTGTAAGTAAACAGGAGAAGTGATCAAATCACTTCTCCTGTTTGAATCTATATAAAAATTTTTCCAGGATCTCCGTCGGACATAAAATCCGGTTATATCTAACATAGCTATTAAAATATGCCTGATTTTCCACGGCGCCTTTTGTAAGCATATCTTAATACGTAAACCGCCGGGATAAAAATTTTGTCTGCTT
Organism: uncultured Clostridia bacterium; assembly: GCA_944384795.1. Lineage (GTDB taxonomy): Bacteria > Bacillota > Clostridia > Oscillospirales > Acutalibacteraceae > UMGS1071. The sequence continues at coordinate 3,565 of CALWUX010000060.1, forward strand.
GAAGTATAAATTTTCAAATTTTTGGTATAATTACGAATTCCTTTATAAAACCCTTCGGTTATTGCATACTTTTTTTCTGACTCCCGTTTCTGCAAAACAGCGTTTAATGCAATCCGGCGCGTTGTGATTGATGATGATGTGACCATCATCTGCAAGATAAAATAAGACTTTTTCATGCGGAATGGAATGACAAGTACCACCAAAGATGCTGACACAACGCATAATGGTTGCATTAGGATATTCCGGACAAATAAACTCCTGCTCAATGCTATCATAATTATCGAGCTCTTTTACCCCTTGTTCTAAGGTGGACAGCATTTTTCCCTCTACCAAAAGAATGCACTGGGTAATCTCATCATAAAGAATAACATCCGGCAGATACAGATTCGCACCATTTTTATCCTTTTTAGGCAGTGTGACGAGCTTCCCGGATTTGGTCCTGAAATAACCTCTCTCACAGCCTGCATGATTTTCATAAATACACAGCATACCATGGTAGGTTGTTTGAATATGCAGCAGAATATCCGCCATCTTTTCGGAATGTTTTTCATAATGCCAGTATAAATCGGGAAGACATACATTGCTGGGCATTGTAATCCCGTCAAGTTTTATTCCAAGTATGTTGCATATATAAAGAAATTTGTTTTTTCCGTGCGTATGATCAATATACTGCTGTGTAACTCCGTGCAATGTAATTACAATATCCTTATCCCATCCAAGTTTACGTATACATGCCGATATCATTGATAAAGCTCCTATGTTGGGATCATGACCTATATTACCCGCACATACAGGGTTAGACAAGCGTCCGGAAATTTCAATTCTATCGTCATATTTTTTAAGCGTTACCGGCACATTTCCTGCCGGAGGCTTTCTCATATTATCTTTGAATCTGATGAGTTCTTCCAATGAGCCAAAAGGCTTAAACCAGCGTGAAATATCTTTTCCTACTATTGTTACACCAAGGGTCAACAGAATGTTAGTTCCAAAAACACTTGTATCTGACGGTTGTTTATATTCTCGCGCATCAAGTTCTTCATTATATAACATATACAGCTTTACATTTTGATAATACGACGTTATATACACAAATTTTGATCCTCTTTGATAAACACCTGTATTTCTTGATTCATCATCATTGGTTTTTGTTTCTTCAATAGCCATAATCAAATTGTCTGATGAACTGCCTTCTATGGGAGCATTGATCTGCTTAAAAAGTAAAAAATCAAGAAAGCTTGAGTTACCGCTAACAGTCTTGATAAATATATCATTGGCCGCAGAAACCTTGAGTCCTTCTACCTTGTAAAGAAATTTAAAAATACCGTTTTCTATAACAGGCTTAATTTTCACTTCTTCGTCAATAATCACCTTATCGTCAAAATCAATACAATACCTTCTGATAATTTGAGAAATAACTGATGGTTTGGGTCTCTCCTCTGTAAGCAACCATAAATTATCCATGCTTTTCACCTGTATACAACATTTTGGCATATTATATCATAATTCAACAATTTTTACAATTAGGCATCGAAGCGTATATCACGCCGCAGGCTTTTCTTTTTACATCGCTTTTTCAAAAGCGCCCTTGGGGCAAAAACGTATGCATTTTCCGCAAACAATGCAGGCTTTTTCATCAATGACCGGCAGCGAAAAAATATCTGCCTGTGCTATGGCCTGCTTGGGGCAAACCGCTATGGCAGGACATTTATGGTCCTGCGGACACTTTTTCTCATTGACAAGAATACGCATAGATTATCCCCTTTCATTACCGCAATATTGGTCTTTGATTGCCTCCATTAACAAAACCACCCGCGGGTCATGTATTTCATACACCACATGCATACCCTGCTTTTCAGAGGAGAGTATCCCCGCGGTTTTCAGCTGGTTTAAATGCTGCGAAAGCGCGGAAGCCGTGATATTGGGAACATATTTGTGAATCTCTCCCACTGTAAGCCGTCCCCTGACCAACGCACATAAAATCAGCAGGCGGTGCTCATTGGCCAGAAGCTTCAGAAGCTCCGCAATCATCTTGGCTTGTTCTTCCATACGCTTTAAACTCCTTTCCGTGTTTCAGTTTGCAAATCCCCTGGGTCATGGTGCCCATAGGGCAATATACACACCAGGATTTTGGCCGGAACAGCACCATGGTTATCAGCTCCAATACCGTAGAAGTAAGCATAACACCAAAGAAGCCAAACGCAAACTGCGCAAACCATGGCGCCACCATATCCACCTGCGTCCACTGCCACGGCAGCTTGAATACCCACAGCAGTGTTACGGTCTCCTGCAAAGGTGCGCCGGCAAATACCTGGTAGGTGCTAAACAGCATCAAAAAGAACATGGACATAAAAAAGGCTAAAAATCCATACCGGAACCAACGACTGCGCAAAAACTTAGGCGGCGGCGCATTGCGGGATAATTTTAATTTTCCGCCCAAAATCCCAATCAGCTGGCCGCGGCCGCAGTAACGGTTGCAGTATGCCTTTCCTCCGCCAAACAGGGAAATAAGCAAGGGGATAGAGAAAAACAGCATACCCAGCCACGCAAACAGAATATTGGTCAGACCCAAAGCCAAATACAGCAGCTCCGCAATCCAAAGATAATCATACCATTTCTTTTTCTTCATACTACGGCCCTCCGCTGCACCATCGTAATTACATCTGCCGGACATTCTTTCGCGCATTTTCTGCAGCCCACACATTTTTCCTTGTCTACCTGCGCTGTAATGCCCAGTATAATGTGGACCGCGTCTTTGGGACAAACCGCTTCACAGCATCCGCACGCCACGCATTCCCTGTTGATTTGAGCAAATTGAGGTGATTGTTTCATAAATCGCTCCTGAAAATATTTTAGTAATTAAGATATTTCTAATATACTTTATATGTATGCGTTTGTCAACTACTTTGTGCCTGATTCTATATAATTACAGGTAATTTTAGGATTGTAGGTAGTCAGATTTTAAATATTGCAACACGGTCAATACAATTTTAAAGTACATAAACAATATCTTGGTTACACAATAATCCCGTATAGAAATGTACTAAAATATATTTTATATAAAACATTCACCTGGATATAACACGCATTCAGACTATTGCTTTCTCTACTGTTAATCCACGATTACCTGTGCGCCGAGAACAACACATCAATACCAATTAACTATGTACAAACAGCGCCGTGCAAACGCACGGTGTTCGGGAAACCCCTTGATAGGACGTTTCCACCCTTCCTGATCTTTTTTACGCATAAAAGGTTTTGCGCTCTGCAGAACCCATAATTTTTTAAAAATTGCCCAAACTTTTACGTTTTACACGCAACCTCCTTTGTGCTTTTCGGGAGATTGCAGCGTCTCTCCCGCCCAACTTCAAACTGCTATTTTCTACGCGCTGGAGGCGGGGCGTGCATGCAGGCTCAGCCTGCTCTCTCCCGTCCAACTGCAAGCTGCTATTTTTACCGCGCTGGAGACGGGGCGTATTCGCAGGTTTAACCTGCCACTGGTTACTTTAATACGGACTGGGCAATGATTTTTGCGATACTTGTAATATCTGTTTTAGCTGTAAACGCAAATTTTACCTTACCTATGCCGGAGAACCACAATTCCAATTCCGTATCCATATCCAGTAATCCCGCTGTTTCTACGGAAAACAGCTGTATTTTGCTGTACGGCAAAGAGGTAAAATCTTTTTTCTTGCCTGACATTCCCTGCACATTGACCGCTATAATGCGCATATTGGTAAATATGACGCCGTCGCGTACGTTTTGAAATATGCCCATTACCTGCTCATTTTCCAAAAGCAATGCAGACGCTGTTTCCATAAACGGCGCCTTTTTTACCGACTTTAATTTGAGCCAACCCGCGTTTTTAAAATCTATCATTTTTTGCAGACCCTTTCTTTTGGTTTGTTTTTTTGCACAGCCTCCTGCGCCAGTGTTTGCTGAAGCACTTCTAAAAATTTTTGCGCCGCTTTTGTGAATACCTGATACTTTTTCCACGCGATTTTCAGTTCCGCAGTCAGGACCGGCTCCAGCGGCAGAAAGCATAAACTGCTGTTTCCGGATGTATTGAGCAGACCGTTCAGGCAAAGCGCCGCTCCCATACCCTCCTCTACCATCACAGACGCATTGTAAATCAAATTGTAAGTACCCACTATATGCAGTCTTTCAAATTCGCAGCCAAGCCAGCCGGACAGCTCGTTTTGTATCAGCGCCTGCCGGGAGCTCAGCAGACGCACCCCTGATAAATCCTTCGGCCGAATCTTACCCAGCTTTGCCAGTGGGTCGTCCCTGCGGACCAACAGCCCCCAGGTATCTGCCACAGGCAATTTTAAATAATCATACTTTTGGGATTCCACATTGCCCACAAACAGCCCGAAATCGATCAGACCTTTATCCAGACGCTCCGAGACGTCTTCTCCGTTTCCGCTGAATAGATGATACCGAACGTCCGGATAGTGGATATGCAGCGTTTTGATTGCTTTTGCAATAAAATGCACCGCCTGCGTTTCTCCGGCACCGATGTAAAGGTCACCCCCCACTGCCTTGTCGGATGCTGTCAGCTCCGCTTCTGTTTTGTCCGCCAGCTCAACGATCTCCTGCGCGCGTTTACGCAGAAATATGCCTTCTTCTGTCAGCGTGATTTTCCGCTTTCCTCTAATGAACAGCGTTTTTCCCAGCTGTGCTTCCAAATCCATAAGCTGTTTTGATAATGTGGGCTGCGTCATATGCAGCGCTTTTGCCGCCGCTGTGATATTTTCTTCTCTGGCTACCGCAAGAAAATACCGCAACACTCGCAGTTCCATGACCCCCACCTTCTTTCGGCTTTATTTTAACGCTGTTTATCATGCCTGTCAACTATGATAAATAATAATAAATAAGTATTTGCTATCTATAATCCAACACAGCTATAATGGTATTGGATAAGGTTTAACAGCGGCTATTTTTCAAAACAGGACAGGACGGATATTTTCTGAAACATAATACTTTGACACAGGTGCAGAACCATTGCCGGAGTAAATGCGCAAAACCGACACTTTCCGGAGCCGCCAAATCGTTTACCCCGCCTTAAAACCAAACGCAGGCAGTTCTCCGCTTTGTGCGGGTAAATCTGCCTGCGGTAAAAATAAATCGTAAAATATTGATAAAAGGAGAAGCTATTTTATGGAGCTGGAAGAATTTTTAAACAGAATGCGCACAGGGGAACCCGTACGCGCCGGGTCGGAGATGTTTGCGTTTATGCACAAAGCCGCTCAGGAAGCCATGCGTCTGACTGCACAATTAAACAGCGGATACCATACGTCGCAGGAAATTCGCCAGATTTTCTCCCAAATCATTGGCAAGCCTGTAGACGAAGCCTTTGGTATGTTCCCGCCCTTTTACACAGACTGCGGCAAAAATATCACCATAGGAAAACGGGTATTTATCAACATGGGATGTAAATTTCAGGATCAAGGCGGCATTACCATCGGCGATGATACGCTGATTGGCCACAATGTGGTACTGGCAACCTTGAATCATGATTTTGACCCTGCAAAGCGCGCCGACATTATGCCAAAGCCGATTCGCATTGGAACACAGGTTTGGATTGGTTCCAACGCCACTGTTTTACCCGGCGTTTCCATAGGAGACGGCGCCATTATCGCTGCCGGCGCAGTAGTGACCAAGAACGTACCCGCAAATGCCATTGCAGGCGGTGTGCCTGCGAAAATCATACGAAATTGTTTGGAAGAACAGAATACAGAACCAAAGCATCGGGGCGTATTCCCTCCCAGGTAAAGCGGACAATGGGTTTGCCGGCCATTTTACGGGACAATACTGTTTGCAAAGGCTTTTTTATGACCGCACCGGACTGCCGCAGCCATTGGCGGACAGGTAAGCAAATCCATTTTCTGGTTGTAAGACAAACACATGGGCAGCTTTACAGAGCTACGGAACTATACAGAATATTTGAAAACACATATTTTACCGACATACGCGGGGCGGACAGTACCAAAATATGCACAGCATTTTGAAGCAGTCTTGCTGTTGCAGGCACTTTTGTTTTGCAAGCTGAAGTGCCCTATTACGGTTAAAAATCCGCGTGGCAGCTGCTGCGCGGATTTTTATGACAAAATTTGCTCCACAAGCCGCTTTTTCTTTGTGAAAAAATATTTTTCAAGTAATAAAATTTTGTATTGAGATTTTTGCGATTATATGATATACTCGTTATCATGAGAGAAAAAACGGGATGTAGCTCAGTTTGGTAGAGCGCTGTGTTCGGGACGCAGAGGCCGCGTGTTCAAGTCGCGTCATCCCGACCAAACAAAAGCCCAAACGCAAATTTTGCGTTTGGGCTTTCTCTTTTTATTATGCCGTAAAAATGACACTGTTATTGCTTGATTGCTGTTTTAATTTACTTGGTACTTTTGGGGTTGAATACATAAAACGGAAAAAATCGCTCCATACTAATACAGAAAGGAGTGTAATGTATGTTTCGACACGAAAAACAGCTGTTCCACCCGGTAGAAGTGGAACGACCCAACCCGCAATATGCCGCATTGCTGCAGGAACAATTAGGTGGTGCCAACGGAGAACTAAAGGCCGCCATGCAGTATATGTCCCAAAGCTTCCGTATCAAAGACCCTGAGATAAAAGACCTGTTTTTGGATATTGCCGCGGAAGAACTGAGCCATATGGAAATGGTCGCGCAAACCATCAATCTGTTAAACGGCCACGACGTTGACGCCGCCGCGGTCCCTGCCGGAGAGATCCAGTCCCATGTGCTGCTGGGGCTGAATCCCGGCCTGATCAATGCCTCTGGTTATTCCTGGACCGGCGACTATGTAACCGTTACGGGAGATTTATGCGCAGACCTGCTGTCTAACATCGCCTCCGAACAGCGGGCGAAAGTAGTTTATGAATATTTATACCGCCAGATTGACGATAAAAAGGTGAAGGCTACCATCGATTTTCTGCTGAACAGAGAGGAAGCCCATAACGCCATGTTCCGGGAGGCTTTTAACCGTGTGCAGGAAACCGGTTCAAACCGTGACTTTGGCACCACTAAGGCCGCAAAAATGTATTTTAGTCTATCTGAGCCCTCTCCACCGTCTTCGCTGAACAGCGTACAGTCCACACCGCCTGCTTTTCATTAAAAAGCGGCGAAAAGAAAAAGAGCGGTAACCGCTCTTTTTCTTTTTGGAAAAATTTAATTAACGCTATGAATTATACCAGTACAGCCTCTGTTTTTCAATAATGGGTCTCAATTTTTTATTGCAAAATATTTTCACATACAGACGAAATACAGCAATTGATTTTTGCAAAAAACATACCCTACAAACAGCAAACCACAGTAAAGACATTGGTCACGCTTTTGTGACCGCATACTCACGGTTTTTTACGGAAACGGTAGCCTGCTCCCCACACAGTTTCGATATACTGCGGATTGCCCGGGTCGGTTTCGATTTTTTCACGTATGCGGTTGATGTGTACCGTGACCGTGGACGTTTCTCCCATAGGCTCCATGCCCCAAATGCGGTCGAACAGCGTTTCTTTGCTGAATACCACGTCCGCATGCTCCATGAGAAAGGCCAATAAATCAAACTCCTTATTGGCAAGAACGATTTCTGCCTGATTTTTGAATACCCGTCTGGAGGCCTTGCGCACCTCCAGTTCTCCCGCGGTCAAGACCTCTCCGCGGATATCCCCTTCTGCAGCTGTCAGTCGGTCATATCGCTCCATATGCGCCTTTACCCGCGCCACCAGCTCGGAGGGGCTGAACGGTTTGCTGATATAATCGTCGGCACCCATGCCCAGACCCTGTATTTTATCCGCATCCTCCCTGCGGGCCGAAACCAGCAGAATAGGAATATTTTTTTCCTGACGCACCGTACGGCAAATGGAAAAACCGTCTGTGCCGGGCAGCATAACGTCCAGCAAAATCAAATCGTAATCCTGCTCCAGTGCCTGTGCCAGCCCCATTTCTCCATCAGCTGCGATGTCCGCCGCCATACCGCCGGCCTCCAGATAGTCCCGCTCCAATTCCGCAATATCTGTGTCGTCCTCTATAATCAAAATGCGTTTCATTCGTTGTCCCCCTTATCCGCCTTTGGCAGTACGATATGTATTTCCATGCCCTGGTTCAAAGCGCTTTTTGCCCGGATGCTGCCGCCCATTGCCTCTATAATTTGTTTTGCGATAGAAAGTCCCAGCCCGCTGCCTTTTGCCGCGTTGGTGCGTGCCGGGTCCGTCCGGTAAAAGCTGTCGAATAATTTTTCGCATTCTTCCGTATACACACCCGGCCCATTGTCTTTAAAAATGATATGCACCGTGTCCGTCTGCTCCCGCAGGATAATTTGCAGCAGGCCGAGCCCTGTGCGTTTATATTTTACACTGTTATCCGTAAGATTTGCCACTACCCGCCCAAACTGCAGACGATCCATGCGAACCCGGCAGGGCGATGACACCTGTATTTCCAGGGACAGTTTCATGTCCTTTTCCAACAGCCTGGGGCCTGCTTCCTCTATGTAATCTGTAAAGTAATCTACTACAGACACCGTTTCCCAGTGAAACGGCGCTTTTCCCATATCCAGCTTGGAAAACAGGAGCAGGCTGTCTACAAGGCGATCCATATCGCACGCGGTATGATAAACGGTTTTTAAATAATGCGCCTGTTTTTCGGGCGTATTGGCAATACCGTCCAGCACACCGCTTACGTAGCCTTTAATGGTCGTAAGCGGTGTGGACAGGTCGTGGGAAATGCCTGCCAGCAATTCTTTTCTGCCCTGTTCGTACGCCTGCTGTGCCTGCACAGATTCCTCCAAACGGCGACGCATTTGGTCAAACTCCCGGCAGGCCAGTCCCAGTTCGTCCTGCGCATATACTGTTACCTCTCCGCTTAAATCGCCGTTTTGTATCCGTTTGGACGCTCTGCGCAGCTCATTGAGAGGTGTTAAAATGGTTTTGGAAAGCCGATTGGAAATCAATACGCCCGCAATGACGATGGTAATGACCGCCAATCCGCAGGTGACGGCAAATATAATTTTGATGGCTGTTTTGACCCAACGCACCTGCTGATAACTGTCTGCGGGAAAATCTACCTGGCTGCCTGTGACCAGTATTTGTATGGTCTCCCCCATGGGATTTTCCTGAGAAACCGCGTATACAAATCCCTCGTTTGTCCAATAGAATACCGGCGTTGTTACCGCCTGCCCGCCCAGAAGCATCTGTGCCTGCATCCGCAGCTCCTCTACGGAAGCGGAACCGACCTGGCAATAGACAGTATCCCCCTGATATACTGCCGCACCGGCACCCATTTCCCGCAGATTTTCGCACGCGTCCTGTACCTCGTCGTTCAGCGCCAGTGTTTCCGGATCTGTGCAGGCTACCTGCTCTGTTAAAGAATCTATGGTCAGCTGCAGCATATATCCCGAAACAGAGGCCTTATCCTCCCCGGGCAGTACCGCCGGCCTGCGGGGACCTGTGGCCAGTAAAAAAGAGAACAAAATGCCCAGCGTTACCGCCATGACGATCAGCACAGGTATCCCTATCATCAAAAAATGCGACAGAAGCAGTTTTTTCTTTATGGACCAGTCGTGGATACGCATACCCTTCCTCCTTTTATCTGTAAAACAGAAAAAGGGCTATGCCCGATGCTGCATAACCCTTTTGGCCCGTTGCAGACCATATTTATTGTGTCATTTCAGGGGTGTCTTCCTGATAAATGAATTTTACCAGAGCCTCGCTGTTTGCTTCCAAATCCGGACGCAGTACAGAGGCCTCCATACCGCCGATCATAACCATGGCGTTTGAATACGCGCCGTCTTCGGGCACACGCATCTGCTCAATGGGATAATTAAAATACGTCAGCGCGTTGGCCGCCAGGTTCAGTACTTCCGTTTTACTTAAATTGGTGGTAATCATGGGCAATACTGTGGAAAGCACATGGTTGATTGTACCGATATTGGCGGATTTGAGCTGCTCTATAGCTGCCGACATGACCTCGCGCTGGCGCGCTGTGCGTTCAAAGTCATCTCCTATTTTCCGTATTCTGGAGTAAGAGCGGGCCAAGTCCCCGTTTAACAGCTGGTAGCCGCCTACAATATCCGTACGGTAAGAATACTCGTTGATATACGCCGCCTCTGCGTCAGATACGTCAATATAAACGCCGCCCACACTGTCGATAATGGTCTCAAAGGCGTCGTAATCAATCAGTACATAACGGTCGATGTCCACACCGAAGTTATTTTCAATGGTTTTGACCGCTAACGGAGCGCCGCCGTAAGTAAAAGCTGTATTCAAGCGGTTGGAGCCGACACCCGGTATCTGTACGAACATATCCCGCATAAAGGAAGTCATTTTCAGCTTTTTATGGCGGGTATCCACAGACAGCAGAATCATGCTGTCTGAGCGCCCCGTATCCCCTTCCCGATAGTCGTCCAGGCTCAGAATCAAAACATTCAAAATAGCGTCATCATGATACAGCCCGTCAACGAACATAGGGTCCGGCAGGCTGGTGGTTTCTCCTGTTTCGCTGACGGCAATGCTGGGCGCAGCGTCCGCTTCCGTATCCTGCACAAAATTCAGTTTGCTCAGCATGGCGTCCGCGTAAAAACAGCCCGCACCTACCGTAATGCAAAGCACGCTGAACACCGCCACAATCACATTGACGGCAATACGTCCTTTACTTTGCTTTTTACCGGAATGCCGCCCGGCGGCTTGCTCTGTTTTCTTATTCAAGTCCTGATTATCGTTCAAAGTTATCCCTCAGTATTCTTTTATATTCTGCTGTTATCATTGATTTTTCAGTATACAGGATATTGACCGGTATAATATTCTTTATAAGAAAATAGCCTGTTCCCGTACAAAAAATTACATTATTTTTGCAGGAACGATTCCTGTTCATCCAGGGTCAATTCATAAGACTGCAAAAATTCCTGTACAAAGCAATCCGCCTCCGGTACTTCCATGGTGCTGACAGCTGCCCGAATAGTTTGTTCCGCTTTCATAAATTCCGTATTGCCCATTTTCCTCTCCTCCACACATTTGATTAGCGCTGAAAGTTTATCTGCAGCTTTTACAAATTTCAGCAGCAGCTGATCCCCTTCTTGCTCCTGCAACAGCAGAGGGGCGTAATCCTGCCGCAAATCCTGCGGCAGCATGGAAAGCAGCTTGTCCTGAGCTACCCGCTCCACCTCCTGATACGCTTTGTGAATGGAGGGGTTGTAATATTTTACGGGCGTGGGCAAATCGCCTGTGATGATTTCGGGCACGTCGTGAAAAATTGCTAAGGTCGCCGCCCGCTCCGGGTCGGCGTGACCGTTGAACCTGCGGTTATGGAGCACCGTCAGCGCGTGCGCCAAAACGGCTACCTCCAAGCTGTGCTCACAGATGGATTCCTGCCGTGTGTTGCGCATCAGGCCCCAGCGGTTGATATATTTCATACGGGATAGCATGGCGTAAAAATGTGACATGGCAAACTTCCTTTTCACGTTTTATTTTTATTATAACAAGTTTGTCCCACCGGAACAATGGGTTTGTCCTTTTTCGCAGGATTCCCGTTGTTTAGACAATGGGGGTATGTTATAACAACGTTGCGGTATCCGCAGGCCGCAGAGGCAAAATCAAACCGGTAAAAACGGTTTACGTAAATTCTGCATAAGGCCGACCGCAGCCAAAACACGGCGCGATTGGACAGTGAAAAAATCTTACGGTAAATTTGCATGGTATTTTTTTCTATGTTATACTGTTTTTAAAATAGTTTAAATATATTGAAATTTGAATAAAAGGAGGTGCGGTATGCAGTCAACAGCCCTGCAGCCAAAAACACGGCGGCAGAATTACTATATAAAAGCATTCCTGTTTGGTCTTGGTATCTCTTTTCTGTTTTTTATTCCGTTTATTATATACGATAAAGGTTATTTTCTGTTTTACGGCGATTTTAACGTACAGCAGGTACCTTTTTACCAGATGGCACATGACGCCGTAAGAAGCGGCAGCTTCGGCTGGAGCTGGACCACGGATCTGGGCGCCAATTTTATCGGCTCTTATTCCTTTTACCTGCTGGGCAGTCCGTTTTTCTGGCTGACCATTCCTTTTCCCAGCGGGGCTGTACCCTACCTGATGGGGCCTTTACTGATTTTAAAATTCGGCTGCGCCTCTCTTACCGGTTATATTTATTTAAAACGGTATATGCAAAACCCGAATTTTGCTGTGATTGGCGGCATGCTGTACGCTTTCTCGGGTTTTTCCGTTTATAATATCTTTTTTAATCATTTTCACGAGGCAATCGTGTTTTTTCCGCTGATGCTGGCCGCGCTGGACGAATATATGTACCGGCGGCGCAGAGGCATTTTTGCGCTGACCGTATTTGCCTGCTGTTTTGTAAACTATTATTTTTTTGCGGGACAAGTGATATTCTGCCTGATTTACTTTGTGATTCGTCTGATTATGAAAAGCTGGAAAATTTCTGTCAAGGATTTTTTTCTGCTGCTGTTTGAAGGTGTACTGGGCGTTGCTTTATCCTGCATTTTGCTGGTGCCTACTGTATTTGCCATTATACAAAACCCCCGCGTAAACAACCCGCCCAACGGCTGGAACGCTTTGCTTTACAGCTATAACCAGCGGTACGTGCATATTCTGCAAAGCCTGTTTTTTCCGCCAGATATTCCCGCAAGACCCAACTTTACCCCAAATTCGGAAGCAAAATGGGCCTCGCTGGGTGCGTGGCTGCCGCTGTTCAGCATGACGGGCGTGATTGCCTTTATGCAGAGAAGAAAAAAACACTGGCTGAAAATCACCCTGGGTATTCTGTTCTTTATGGCTATGGTGCCGATTTTGAACAGCGCTTTCCAACTGTTCAACGCCTCTTATTATGCCCGCTGGTTCTATATTTTGACGCTGATGATGACGCTGGCCACCATCTCCTGCCTGGAACTGAGCGACATTGACTGGAAACGGGCCATACGCTGGACCGTATTGATTACCCTGGGCATTGGACTGCCGATTGGACTGATGCCCAATACCACCACAAAAGACGGCGTTTCCACAACTACCTACGGCCTGGAAAGCTACCCTACAAGATTCTGGACCTATGTAGCCATTGCCGTTGCCAGCCTGCTTTTACTTGCCATTATTTTAAAATACCGCAATAAAAGCCGTGTATGGTTCGGCCGGCTGCTGTATATTGGCGTTTGTACCATTACCGTGGTATATTCCGTTTATTTTATTGCGCTTGGCAAGACCCAGTCGTATGATACCCATAACCAAATCATTCCCACCGCATTAAACGGCGGCAGGGACGTTGACTTGCCGGATTCCGGCTTTGTCCGCGCCGACTTTTATAAAAGCATGGACAACCAGGCTATGTTTTGGCAGATGCCCAGTATACAGGCTTTTCACAGCATTGTGCCCGGCTCTGTGATGGAATTTTATCCTTCCATTGGCGTAACAAGGGACGTTGGGTCCCGGCCGGATGTAAAATATTATGGTCTGCGCGCTTTGACCTCCTGCCGCTGGTTATTTGACTACACAGGAGACAACGACGACTTTACACATGAAAACGGAACTCCCCGTATGCCGGGCTGGATATATTACGATACACAGAACGGCTATGATGTATGGGAAAATCAATATTACATTCCCATGGGCTTTAGTTACGATTACTATTATACGCAGGAGCAGTATGAACAGCTGCATGAAGACAACCGCAACCTGCTACTGCTGAAAGCCATTATACTCAACGAGGAGCAGGCGGAAAAATATGCGGATATTCTGGAGCCTGCCGTGGGCAGGGTGCGCTTTTCCTTTACAGAGGAAGCGTATTACCAGGATTGCCTGGATCGCAAAGCTACAGCCTGCTCTGACTTTACGTACGACAGCTATGGCTTTACCGCCCATCATACGGCTGATGAGGAACGGCTGGTATTCTTCAGTGTACCATATGAAAGCGGCTGGACCGCTTATGTAAACGGGGAACCTGCCCAAATAGAAAAGGTCAACATTGGCTTTATGGCGGTAAAAGTGCCTGCGGGCACCTCTGAGATACAATTCCGTTATCAAACTCCGGGCCTCTGGATGGGCGCAATCATCACAGGCTGTGCGATTCCTGTGCTGGCCGCGTATATATTGATTATGAAAAAAGCAGACCGTCCCCCGAAAAATACTGCGAAAAACAGAATCACCTACAAAACAAAAGCACCTCTGCCCGGCAAGGACTCCTTTAAACCTACCAACCGGCTGCGCAGAAAAAAGAATACAGACATATCATAACCGCACGCGGTACAACTGCAACATCGGCAGGTATCATCGTAACAGACGCAAAAAAACGGAGGGAAAACCCTCCGTTTTTTAATTATGTCCGTGGAATAATTTTAATAATTGACGCTGACTGTTATCGCTGTCGCAGACAGATACGATCTCGTCTCCGCTGTGAATCACGGTAAAACCATTGGGAATGGTCATATTATCGTCCCGAAGAACGGAAATGACCAGACAACCCTGCGGTAAGGTAATGTCCTTGAGCATTTTTCCGTCCAAACCGGAGTTCTTCGGCAAAGTGGTGGTGCAGATACTTGCTTTTCCCTTATTCAGGGTAGCCAGCAAATGCATACCTGCCAAATCTACCTCCTGTTCAATCAGCCTGGTAATGATCTCTGTACTGCTGACAACGATGTCGGTGCCCAAGGTGCGCAAAGCCTCCACATTCCTTGGGTTATTGGCCCGGACAATAACCTTGCGGGCATTAAATTCATTTTTTGCAAGCTGTGTGGCAACCAGATTATCCTGGTCGCTGCCCGTAACGGAGATAAAACAGTCTGCGTTTTTGGTGCCTGCGTCCTCCAACACTTCCAGCTCTGTGCCGTCTCCGCAAATAATCTCTACGTCCAAATCGTTTGCAAGCTCAATGCATTTTGCCCTGTTTTTTTCAATCAGTCTTACATCACATTTTCTTTCCAGCATATTATCAGCAATATCTTTGCCTAATTTTCCGCCGCCAACTATTACAATCTTCATAATCATGTCTCCTGCAAAATCGTTATCAGTCGCACATATTTGCGTAAACCACCATATCGTTTTGCTGCAGCACCAATGTCTGGTGCGCTAAATGCAGATCCATGGAGCCGTCCGCATGAACCACTCCAAACACGCTGCGGTCGCTTTCTTCGGCCAGGCTTGCAAGCTCTCTGCCTACCATATGCTCCTCCACAGGCACACAGGTAAAAGACACGGTAGACACGCCGAAAGTCATGTTCTTATTATCATAAGGCTGGGTCAGTGCTACAAACATGGCATCTCCCGCCAAATTGGTGGGGCATACGGTTTTAAGCCCGAATTTTTTAAACACCTTTTCACGGGCAGGGTCAGAAATGCGCGCCAGCACATTGTCTACTCCGAAAAACTCCTTTACCACCTGCGAAACAGTGATATTCAAATTGTCGTCCGGCGTTACCACAGCGACCGCGTCGCAGCTTTCTATGCCGGCGTTTTGCATGACCCGCATATCCATGGGCATACCGCACACGGTAATTCCCGTAAATTCGTCGCTCAAGGCCCTGAAATTATCTATGTCCGAATCAATGATCGCAACGTCGTGACCATGGGCATCCAGACGCTCCGCCAGACTGGTGCCCACCCGTCCGCAGCCGATAATCAGAATATTCACCGCAACCGCCTCTTTTCTCAATGCTTTTCCCCATAAAATGGAATACTGCTCTTAAAGTTTTAAGAGCAGCAATGTTTTTTCCGGTTGTTGCTTATTGTACCTCTCTTCCATGGTGCTGTCAATAGATTTTGCATGAAAATCGATTGAAAATACCGGCTCTTTTTCTTTCTTAGAACAAACCGTGACAGCAAAGCGGAAAACACCGATTTTTATCAGTATTTTTGCAAAACAGGGCATACCTTTCCTTATACAAACCATTGTTCCTGAAACTGGACAAAATAAAAATATCCCTTTTGCAGGGATATTTTATATTTTACGAAATTTCACCTATTTTATAAATAGAAATCGCACTATCCGAGTACAGATAGTCACCGCCTTCCCCTACTACTTCCAGCGTAGCAGGAGCTGTTGTGACGGGTACGATTTGAGAAAATGCGGCGTTTTGCGTATCTGTTGCCGCCTGAAACGTATTGCTTACACTGGTTCCGTCAACAGCGGTACCCTGCTGCTGCAGATAAATCGCTGTGGAAGACGGAAAGCTTACACCGCTGGCGGGTGCAATGGTGCCATGGAAGTTTACAGCATAAAAACCCGGCTCCTGTACGGTAAATACGGCAGTATTTTCCGTATGGGCAACCGCGTCTCCGTTGGCGGCGCCGTTTCTGTCAAACACCAGCCCGCCGCCTGAGGTACCGGACTGCGCCGGCGTGGAATACGCCGTGAAAAACTCTACCGGAGCGGCACTGCCGGTGCTGCCTTGCGGTATAACGAAGTCTAAAACTGCGTTTTGTTCTGTACCGCTGTTGGTGACTGCCGCCTGGGTACCCGGGTCGCCTGTGGTGACCGTACCTACCTGCACCGTTGCCGCAGTACCCTGCGTACCGTCCGCACCTGTGGGACCGGTGGGGCCGGTCGCGCCTGTGGGGCCGGTGGGTCCAGTTGGACCGGCAGGGCCGGTCGCACCTATAGCACCTGTAGCACCCGTTACGCCGATACCCGTAGCTCCGGTGACACCTGCAGGACCTGTAGCACCGGTCGCGCCCTGTGGTATGACAAAGTCCAGAACTGCGTCCTGTTCTGTACCACTGTTGGTAACTGCCGCCTGGGTACCCGGGTCACCTGTGGTGACTGTACCCACCTGTACCGTTGCCGCAGTACCCTGCGTACCATCCGCGCCTGTGGGGCCGGTGGGACCAGTTGGACCGGTGGGGCCTGTTGCGCCTGTGGCTCCCGTTACGCCGATACCCGTAGCTCCAGGAACGGCAGCGGGTCCTGTGGCAAAGGGCGCGCCCTTCGGTGGTCGACGGTCCAGTACAGCGACAAGTTCTGTACCACTGTTGGTAACTGCCGCCTGGGCACCCGGGTCACCTGTGGTGACTG